>JAUHXL010000272.1 GCA_030426945.1 bacterium | reverse complement strand
CTGAACCCCACCGACGTGGACTTCGTGGTCGCCGTCCACCGCAAGCCGGCGGACGGCCCCGAGGCCTGGTCGGTGAGCTGCGTGGGGTGCCTCACGCTCATGGGCATCAACGCGCACGGCCTGGCGGTGGGCACGACCAACATCAAGACCCGCGACGCGCGCCCCGGCGTGGGCTACCTGACCGTCCTGCATCGGCTGGCGCGCTGCGCCGACGCCCACGAGGCCAGCGCGCTGCTCGAGGCGGCGCCCCTCGCGGGCGCGCACACCTACTGGCTGGCCGACCCGCGCACGCAGGTCGAGTGGGAGGCCAGCCCCGGCAAGCGGGTCAAGCGCGACGCCGCCGCGCGCGCGCTGTGCCGCACCAACCACTGCCTCAGCGACTACCACGTCGCGCTGCAGGGTGAGCCGACCAGCGACAGCAGCCTGCAGCGTTTCGAGTTCCTCAGCGCGGCGCTCGAGGCGCCGGCGCTGACGGTGGACAGCCTGAAGGCGTTCTTCTCGGATCGCAGCCGCGGCATCCTCAGCGTCAACCGGTACGCCGAGGACGCGCAGGGCACCGCCACCAACGCCGTGTTCATCGCCGTGCCCGCGGCGCGCACGGCCTATGCGTGCCGGGGGCCCGCCGATCGGGGCCGCTGGTACACCCTCGACTTCGGCGGGGAGGGCTGAGCCGTGGCCGGCAGCAAGGGGCCGCTCGTCGCGGCGGTGGGGGCGGCGGTCGTGCTCGGCGGCGTCGTGCTGTGGCAGGGGCGTCGGATCGACGCGCTCGAGGCGAAGCCCACGCCGACGGCGGCGGGCGATCCCGACGGCGAGGCGCTCGCCGACCTGCAGCGCCGGGTGCGGTCCCTCGAGGAGAAGGTGGCCGATCTCGAGGCGACGCCCGAGGCCGAGCCGGCCCCGGTGTCCGGGCGCGCGCCGCCCGCCGGGGTGGCCCGCTGGGCTCGGGCCCCGCGGGGCAAGGCCCCCTCGGATGACGAGGAGGCGCCCAGGCCCGGCCTCACCCGCGAGGCGGCCATCGAGGCCCTGACGCGCGACAAGCGGGTGAAGACCCAGCTGCGCGACCTGATCCGCGAGGAGCAGACCGCCGAGCGCGAGGCGCGCTTCGCCAAGATGCGCGAGGCGCTCACCCAGCGGACGAAGGAGCAGATGGACGACCTCGCCGAGGCGGCCGGTCTGGGCGCCGAGCAGCGGGAGCGCGTGCAGGCCAAGCTGCTCGCCGAGCAGGAGACGGTCGGCGAGATGTTCCGCGATGCGCGGCGCGACGGCACGTTCATGGATCTGCGCGACGCCATCCGCGACATCCGCGCGGCGACCGACGCCGAGGTGCAGGGGGAGCTGGAGCCGGGGCAGTACGAGGCCTATCGGAAGATGCGGCAGGCGTCGCGGGGGCCGGGCTTCGGCGGGGGACCGCCGCCGCCTTGAGCTGCGGGGCGGTCCGGGCGGCGTCGGTCAGAGCTGCGGCACGTCGGGGGCGCGCCGGGTGCGGCGCTTGGACGACAGCCGGGTCAGCTGCTGGTTGGCCGCCTTGAAGGCGTCCCGCAGGGTGACGTAGGCGTCCTCGTGCCCGTGGTCGTCGTGCGGGTCGCGGCTGACGATGATGTTGGGGTGTCCGGGCACCGTGATGTCGAGGTGCACCGAGAACAGCCGCCCCTTGTGGTGGTGCTGGTGGGGCGCGGCGACGGTCACGTGGCAGCTCTGGACGCGCGGCTCGAGGCGTTCGAGCTTCGCGACCTGCTCTTCACAGGCGTTTCGCACGAAGTCGGACGGATCCATGTCGCGAAACGTGACCTGCAGCGGGATCTGCATGAGTTCTCCTCCAATGGGCCGCGGCCGTCTGTCTGCGCGGCGCGGCGATCTTTTGCGAGCACCGTGCCACCGGGGGCGCGACGCGGCGTGGTGGTCGATGTCACCAGAACGACACGGGGGCGTCGAGAGGTTTCGGTGGCGGCGCCGCCGCCGGGCCGATCAGTGACCCGGTCGGCGGCGGGCGCGGCGGATCAGAGCGAGGCGCGCAGCGTGTAGGGCTGGCAGCCGTCGACCTGACCGTAGTGGTAGACGCGCACGGTGTAGTCGCCGGCGCCCGTGCCCTCGACGGTCTCGCGATCCTCGGTGCTGGCCGACGAGGCGACGCGGGTGTTGCCCTTCGAGAGCTGCACGTCGATGTCGCCGCGCCCGTGGCTGAACTCGACGGTCACCTTCACGCCACCCCGCGTGGACAGGCGGAACCAGTCCTCGTCGCCGCCGCACAGGGTCAGCTCGTAGGTGCCGGCGGCCAGCGCCGCCGCGGCCGCCGCGGTGTTGTTGGGCTCGTGCGCGTCGTCGCTGGCGCCGATGGGGCCGGTGCCCCCGCCGAGCAGCGTCTCGCCGATCTCACACCAGGGCGTCCAGTCGTGTTCCGCTTCGGTGTCGTCGTTCACGTTGGCCTGCGGGCAGGTCTCGTCCGCGCTCCAGGCCACCCACTCGCCGCCCCGGCCGATGCTGGACGCGTGGGCCTTGAAGTGATCGAAGCCGCCGTCGCGCGCGTAGAAGGGCGTGGGCTCGCGGCACTCGCCCGCGCTGTGATCCTCGGTGTCCTCGGCCGCCTTCTGCATGATGATCTCGAACATGGCGGCGGTGCTGCTGTTCCAGCAGCAGGTCTTGCTCTGCTCGTACACCATCTCGGGCAGCGCGTAGTCCTCGAGCAGGCGGTAGGCCTTGTCGACGTCGCCGCGGCGCTGGCCGAACTCGGCCTCCATCACGTCGTACAGCTTGTCGAAGGCCTCCTCGCGGCGCTGGCGGGCCGAGCAGCTCGCGGGCAGCAGGCGCAGGTGCTCGCGCTGGGCCTCGATGGTCTGCAGCAGCGTGTCGCGCTTCTGCTCCGGGCTGAGCGTGCCGAGGATCTCGGCGAAGTGATCCGGGCGGGCGCCGATCGCCGTCTTGTCCGAGGCGTCGACGAAGGTGCCCTGATCGGCCTTGGGCACGATGTTCACCCAGCGGCCGTTCTGCACGACCGGCGTGCGCCAGCGCTTGATGCCGCCGCCGTAGTCCG
The DNA here is from genome assembly GCA_030426945.1 of bacterium. Taxonomy (GTDB): domain Bacteria; phylum Myxococcota_A; class Bradymonadia; order UBA7976; family UBA1532; genus JACKDN01. The sequence goes on along the minus strand of JAUHXL010000272.1, from coordinate 6,446 downwards.
CGTAGGTCTCGCCGGTGGCGCTGTCGGCCACCTCGCTGCCGCCGCCCTCGTGGGCGGTCAGCGCGTAGCGGCTCTGCCCGGCGTCCTCCCACTTGGGCTGCCGGCGGGGCATGCTGCCGCTCATCAGCTCGACCTCGAAGAAGTCCTCGCCGCGCTCGGCGTGCTTGACGACGTAGACGTGGCCGATGCCGGTCCGGCCGTAGCGCTTCACCAGCACGTCGCCGGCGCGCGTGAACTCGGGCTTCAGGTTGTACAGGTTCGCCGGGCTGGCCAGGTTGATCGAGCCGAAGTAGCTGAGCAGGTAGACCATGAAGTAGCCGGTCCGCTTGTTCAGGAACATCTCGTCGAAGTAGGTGCCCGCGCGGGCGCCCTCGCCGATGAAGGGCTGGAAGTCGTCCTGGCTGCCGCCCAGCTTGCGCTTGCGCAGGGTGTTGTCCTTGGGCCAGCCGTCGCGCTCCCAGGTGTCGGCGCGATCGCTGTAGTCGGCGTAGGCCGACTTGAAGGCGGGCGTCGAGCTGTAGCGGCTGCCGTCGGCGCGCAGGAAGCCGAAGTGGCCGAGGTAGATGCGGCCATTGGCGTCGGCGGCCTCGACGAAGAAGGGCAGGCCGTACCAGCTCGCGAAGGTGGCGCGCAGGAAGAGCGCCGTCTCGGCGCACTCGATCGCCGGCGCGGGCAGCGTCTTGCCGTAGGGCGTGGTCAGCTGGAAGGTCTTGCCGTAGTTGTGGCCGTCGATCTTCTCCATCGACTCGACCCAGCGGTTGTACTTCTCGTCCCAGCTGAGGCCCGAGTTGGCCGGCCAGGCCATGCCGGCCTCGCGCGCCTCGGCCGTGTTGGTGTCGGCCCAGCGGTTGCGCACCTGCCAGACCGCCGCGCTGCCGCTGTCCACCGAGGTGGGCAGGCCCTGGCGGCCGTTGAAGCTGTCCTCCTTGGAGTCGGCCTCGACGGCGGGGGCGAACATCGCCTTGCCCCACTCGGGATCTTCGGCGGTGCCGGTCTCGAGATCGGGACCGACGGCGTCGTCGGCGCTGGTCTCGTCGCCGCAGGCGGTGAGGTTGAGAGCGAGCAGGCCCGCGAGCAGGCCCAGCGTCGGGCGGAACGAGAGGTGGTGGCGCACGGCGTCTCCCCAGCAAAGCGTCGGCGCGCGAGTTTAGCAAAGCGTGGGCCACGGCGCCCGCGACGCGGGCAAGCGGGGCCGCGGCGCCTCACTGGCCAACGCGCTGGCCAGCGGGGGGCGGGCGGCGCAACCGGAGTGGCCAGGGGCGGCGCCCGGTCAGTCGTCCTTCGACTGACGGAAGTCCTCGCCCGCGAGCATCGAGGGCGTACACATCTCGCGCAGCCGGCTGTACACCCGCTCGCCCACGCGCTCGCGCAGGCTGGGCTGGTCGCCGCGCGCGGCGTTGTCGGGGAAGAAGTTGCTGGTGAACAGGGTCGTCCGGCGCGCGTTGTAGCGGCGGGTGACCAGCTCGTCGAGCACCTGCAGCTCCCACTCGCTGCCGCGCCCCTTGCCCAGCTCGTCGATGGCCAGCACCGGCACCCGCACCAGCGGCGCCATGACCTCGGCCATGGACACGCCGCCGTCGAAGGTGGCGCGCAGATCGCTCAGCAGGTGCACGAACTCGACGAAGCGCGCGCGCACGCCGCGTTGGATGATCAGGTAGCGCAGCACCGCCACCATCAGGTGCGTCTTGCCGGTGCCGCACTCGCCGAACCACAGCACGCCCTGCATGCCCGGCTCGAAGCTGCTGGCGAACTTGAACGCCGCGGAGCGCGCGCGCTGCAGCTTGCGGTTGCGCGTCTCGAAGTTGGTCAGCGTGGCGTGCAGGTAGCGCCCGGGCAGCTGCGCCTCGTTGAACCAGATCGCCCGCTGGTCCAGCCGCTGGCGGCGGCAGGCCCGCACCTTGCTGTAGCCCAGCGCGTCGACCACGTGCAGAAACCCGGTGTCGCCGCAGACATCGCAGGGGTGACCGCAGTCGCAGGGAGCCGCGCGAAGATGGTCGCCCCTCTCGCGTATCCACATGAAGTCGCCGTTGCAGTCACTGCACTCGCGCTTCTGAAAGGGACAGACGGGATCGTTCATCGCCGGCGAGCCGCGAAAAGGTGAGGACGGGGCGAGAGGTTGGCCGCCGGTCGGCGGGATTTCAAGTGGGCGACCACAGGTGCGGGTGCGGGGGGTTCTGGTACCCTGCGCGCCGGTTGAGGAGGGACGACATGCGGGCACTCTGGGTTTGCGCCGCGCTGGCGATCATCGCATCGCCCGCCGCGGCCCTCGAACGCTATTCGCTGGGCGAGGCCGCCACGCTGGACGCCCTGGAGGTCGTCGATCTCGGGCCCGAGGACGTCGCCGGCGGCGTCCTCGTCCTGTCGGGGGCCGAGGGCGCCGCGCCCGCGTTCCGCCTGCCCGATCTGCGCGACGGCGCCGTCGAGGTGGTGCTCGACTACCGCGATCACGGCCTGGTGGCCGAGGGCTATCAGGCCCGCCTGGCCCTGGCCTTCACCGGCGCCGACTTCGACCCGGCCGCGCCCGGCGGGGCCGGGGTGCGGGCGACCCACCGGGTCCACGACACGATCGACTACAGCTGGTACGAGCTCGGCGCGCTCGACGGCGTGACCTACCTCGGCGGCGTCGAGCCGCGCGCGGTGCCCGGTCAGCTGAGGTTGCGGCGCGCGGACGGTGAGGTGTCGGCCTGGTTCCGCGGAGAGGGCCCCTGGGTGCCGGTGGACTTCAACGAGACGGCCGAGGTGCCCCCGCCGCGCTTCGAGGGCCCGCTGGGCGTGGCGGTCTACGTCGAGCGGGACTTCGCCGCGGATTACCGCATCGAGCTCGAGGCGCTGACGGTGATGGTCGACGGCGACGGCGACGGCCTGCTCGACGACGAGGAGGCCCTCTTCGGCACCGACCCCCTGCGCGCCGACTCCGATGGCGACGGCCTGGACGACCTGACGGATCCGCTGCCCCTCGATCCGGCCGTCGACGCGCCCTTCGTGCCCCGCGTGGACCGGACCGCCGAGGGCTTCGACGTGACGCTGCGCGCCACCGTGGACGGCCGGCTGGCGCTGCTGGTGGTGAACACGACCGCCTCCGACGCGGACTTCCGGCTGGACTGGCCGGGGCTGGGCGACGGCTTCGTGCGCGCCTTCGTGGGGGGCGAGGTGGCCGACGCCCAGGACGGCCTGCGGGATCGCGTGCCGGCCTATGGGCGCCGGGTGTACGTCTCGGACGGGGACGCGCCCCCGGTGGTGGCCGCGGCGCTCGACGACATCGCGGTGCCCGTGGCGGGGGGCGCGTCCCAGATCGCCCTGCGCCCCTTCGGCCTCGACCTGTCCGACGGGCGCGAGGGGCTGGTGTGGTCGGTGGACGCCGTCGCCGGCGATGAACGCGTCGCGGTGGCGGTGCAGGGCGACACGCTGATCGTCACGCCGCGCGCCGGCGCCTGCGGCGTGGCCCAGGTGACGCTGCGGCTGACCGACGCCGCCGGGCGCTCGAACACCGCCACCGTCACGGTGCGCGCGGTGGGCGCGCCGAGCGGCAACCTGCTCGCCAACCCCGGCTTCGAAGAGGGCGGCCCCTCGCCGGTCAGCGTGCCCGGCTGGATGACCTGGGTGTGGGAGGGCAGCTTCCGCGTCGAGGTCACCGACGTCGCGGCGGTGGAGGGCAGCCGCGCCATCCTCGTCGAGGGCGACGGCGCCGGCCGCGCGGGCATCTTCCAGACCCTGCGCCTGCCCGCCGGCACCTACCGCCTCGAGGGCACGGTCGGCGCCCAGCGCCTGGGCCGCGACGTCTTCGGGCAGAGCAGCGCCGTCTTCGTCGACGTCGTCGGCGCCGAGCCGATCTTCGAGGCGCTGGTCGCCGACGACACGGGTTGGTCGCCCTTCACCCTGCAGTTCAGCCTGGCGGAGGCGTCGGACGTCGTCCTCTATTTCCTGGGCTACGGGCCCGGCCGGCTGTGGGTGGACGACGTCTTCCTCGGCGACGTGGGCGGCTGCGCCGCGCCGGTCGAGCCGACGCTGGCGCTGCAGCCGGGCGCCCGCGGCCCGGTGGGCGCCGCCGTGCCGCCCCGCCCCGAGGACGCGGTGATGTGCGGGCTGTGCGATCGGGCGGGCATGCCCGTGGCGGTGTGCCGGGCGTGCGCGGACCTCGATCTCGACGCGCTGCGTCCGCCCCGCGCCGCCGCGCCGCTGCCGCTGGCGGACTTCGAGCCGGGCAGCTCGAGCGTCTTCGACGCCACCAGCTACCTCACCGTGCCGGGCGTCGAGGGCGCGGGCGCGGCGCGGGTCGAGCCGGGCGGCGTGCTCTTCGCTTCGGACGAGCTGGGGCTGCCGACGGACTGGCGGGGCCACGACTGGCTGCGCTTGGAGGTGCTCAACGAGGGCGAGGTGGCCCAGCCCCTGCGCGTGCTCGTGCGCGACGCCACCAGCGTCGACCGCAACACCCAGCTGACCTGGGAGAGCCTGGCGCCGCCCGGGCGCTCGACGGTGCGCGTGCCGCTCTTCGTGCTGATGGGCGAGACGACCTACCTCGGCGCGCGCCGGCGCCTCGATCGCAGCCGCATCCGGCAGGTGCGGGTGGAGCTGCTCGAGGCGACGGAGGCGCTGACCTTCGACGCGATCGCCCTCGAGCCCGAGGCGCCCATCGAGGGCGATCACCCTCACATCCTGAAGCTGGACGCCGGCCTGCCCGGCGGCGTCGAGCGCCCCTTCTTCCACCCGCTGCTCGAGCGCGCCGGCTATCGGCCCGAGCGCGGCTATGGCCTCGCGCCCGAGACGCTGGTGTACCGCGTCGAGGATCGCCGCTTCCCCGATCCCGCCCTGCGCGACTGGATCAGCTTCCGCCAGGGCGGCCTGCGCTTCGACCTGCCCGACGGGCGCTATCACGGCTGGATGGTGCTCGACGATCCCGGCTACTGGGAGTTCTTCCAGCAGTTCGCCGAGCGCGTCGTCCGGGTGGAGGGGGTGCCGCTGCTCGAGGAGGCGCCGACCGTCGAAGCGTGGATGGCGGCCTACTACGCGCACGCCGATCACGAGGACCGGCCGGGCGACGACGTCTGGGCCACCTACGTCGCGCCGCGCTACCGCCCGCTGCGCTTCACGGCGGACGTCACCGACGGTCACCTCGACATCGAGCTGAGCGGCACGACCTTCGGCGCCACGCTGTCGACGCTGGTGCTGTGGCCCGACGACATCGCCGAGCAGGGCGACGCCTTCGTCGAGGCGCTGTGGGCGCGCATGGGCGCGCAGTTCGCCGACGCCCACCGGGAGGCGCGCCCGCCCGTCGAGCCGCTCGAGCCGGGGCTGACGCTCTTCCGGCGCACGCCGGGCGCGCCGGTCTTCGCCGACGACACGCCGCGGCCGGAGGAGAAGGTGAACCGGCTGACCCTGTCCCTCGCGGCGGGCGAGACCTCGCCCCTGACCTTGGCGCTGCGCAGCGACGCCGACCGGATGTTGGTCGAGGCGCAGCTCGAGGTGCCGGGCTTCGAGATCGAGGGCTGGGCGGTGCGCCACCAGTGGCGGCGGGTGGCGCGCAGCGGGCGCACCTACCGCAGCGCGCCCTGGCTGCTCGATCCGCTGGGCGAGCCGGTGGCGGTGCCGGCGGGGGTCTCGCGGCGGCTGTGGTTCCTGGTGAGCGCGGCGCCCGGCACGGTGCCCGGCGACGTCGACGGCACGCTGACGCTGCGCTTCGCCGACGGCGACGAGGTGACGCGGCCGGTGACGATCAGCGTCCGGCGCTTCGGGCTGCCCGCGGTGGATCTCGCGCTGGGCTATCGCGGCCTCGCCGGGGTGTATCCCCAGACCTCGTACCCGGAGGTCGAGGCGAAGCGCAGGGCCGAGGTCGGCGCGGCGGCGGCGCTGCTGCGGCGCGCCGGGCTGAACGCGGTCACCGGCGGGCTCGGTGGGCCCGAGGTGCTGGGCTACGGCGAGACCGGCGACCTGCAGGTCGACTTCACCACCGCCGACGAGACGGTGCAGGCCGCGCAGGCGGCGGGCTTCGCCGGGCCCTGGCTGGCCGACTACGGCCTCCGTCTGCGCGGCCTGGGCGAGGGCTTCGCGCCCCTGCAGACGGTCTTCGAGCGGCCCTGGGACGCGGTCCTCGAGGACGCGCTCGAGGTGGTCGGCGCGCACGCCACCGCCGCCGGCTGGCCCCCGCTGATCTGGCTGGTCGGCGACGCGCCGGAGGGCGCGCAGGTGGGCGAGTCCCTCGCGCTGGCCGACGCGCTGCGCGCCGCCGATCCGGCCGCGCGCACGGCGGTCGCGATGCCGCTGTCGAACCCCGAGGCGCCCCAGGCGGCCTTCTTCGAGGCCGTCGACCGCGTGCTGCTGACCGGCCACACCGAGGAGGTGGTGCAGGCGGCGGTCGCGGCGGGCGCCGAGGTGATGACCACCGGGCGCACCGACCGCTACCGCCAGGGCCTCTATCAGTTCGCGCTGCGCCGGCTGGGCGCCGTCGGCCA
>JAUHXL010000271.1 GCA_030426945.1 bacterium | reverse complement strand
GGGTGCTGTCGTGGATGACCTGCCCGGGCACGGTGAACAGCTTCAGCTTGACCCGCGCGCCGTTGCGCCCGCGGAAGGCCAGGGGCAGCAGATCGAAGAAGAGGGTGCGGTCGTCCCGGGTCTCGAGGGTCATGAGGCGCCCGGCGGCGTCCTGCGGCGCCATCGCGTGCAGCGCCTGCAGGTTGGTCGTCTTCCCGCTCAGCGCGGGGCCGTAATAGACCACCTTCAGGGTCAGTTCACGCTTCTGCAGGTTGAAGTGCATCGCCGACTACCTGGCCTCGCGCTCCAGCGCGGGCGCCGTCGCGGACGTGGACCAGGGACCCTCCACGCCGTTCGACGCCGCGGGGCGCACCAGCGCCTCGCGGAAGACCTCCTCGACGTGGCGGCACGGCACCACCCGCAGGCGGCGGCGCAGGCCGGGCGGCAGATCGCGGAGGTCCGGCAGGTTGGCCTCCGGCACGAGGACCGTGCGGATGCCCGCCCGCACCGCGGCCAGCAGCTTCTCCTTCAGCCCACCCACCGGCAGCACGTGCCCGCGCAGCGTGATCTCGCCGGTCATCGCCACGTCGTTGCGCACGGGCGCCTGCAGCAGCACCGAGGCGATGGCGGTGGCCATCGTCACCCCGGCCGACGGGCCATCCTTGGGGATGGCGCCGGCCGGCACGTGCACGTGTACCTCGTGCTCGGCGAACGACGCCTCGGGATCCAGCCCATAGGCTTCGGCGCGCGCGCGCAGGAAGCTCAGCGCCGCGTGGGCGCTCTCCTTCATCACCTCGCCGAGCTGCCCGGTGAGCTTCAGCCCCGGGCCGCCGCGCACGCGCGTCGCTTCGACCACCACCACCGAGCCGCCGGCCTGCGTCCAGGCCAACCCGATGACCGTGCCCACCTCGTCCACGTCGGGCAGCCGCTCGGTGGCGCGCCGCGGGGGTCCCAGCCAGTCCGCCAGCCGGGCCGCGGTCACCCGCGCCTTGCCCGTGCGGCCCTCGGCCACCCGCCGCGCGACCTTGCGGCACAGGGTCGCGACGTGCTTCTCGAGCGTGCGCAGCCCCGCCTCGTGGGTGTAGTCGCGGATCAGCGCGCGCAGGGTGGCGTCGGACAGCGTCAGCTGCGCGCGATCGATGCCGTGGGCGTCCAGCGCGCGCGGCACGATGTGGCGCCGGGCGATGCGCAGCTTCTCGTCCTCGGTGTAGCCCGACAGCCGGATCAGCTCTACCCGGTCGCGCAGGGGCCCGGGGATGGGGTCGACGATGTTGGCGGTGCTGACGAACAGCACCCGGCTCAGGTCGACGGGCACGTCGAGGAAGTGATCGCGGAAGGCGTGGTTCAGCGCGGGATCGAGCACCTCGAGCAGCGCGGCGGACGGATCGCCGCGTCCGTCGCCGCCCAGCTTGTCGAGCTCGTCGAGGATGACCACCGGGTTGCGCGTGCCCGCCTGCTCGAGGCCCTGCACGATGCGCCCGGGCATCGCGCCGACGTAGGTGCGCCGGTGACCTCGGATGGCGGCCTCGTCCCGCACGCCGCCGAGGCTGATGCGCACGCACTCCCGGCCCATGGCCCGCGCGATGCTGCGCCCCAGGCTGGTCTTGCCCACGCCGGGCGGCCCGACGAAGCACAGGATCGGGCCGCGCGCGTCGGCCTTCAGCTTGTGGACCGCCAGGTGCTCGAGCACCCGCTCCTTGACCTCGTCGAGGCCGTCGTGATCCGCGTCGAGCACCGCGCGCGCCTTCAGCAGGTCGACCGCCTCCGGTGACTCCTCGACCCAGGGGAAGGCCAGCAGGCGGTCGACGTGGTGGCGCACGACCGCCGACTCGTTGCTCTCCGGGTTCAGCCGCGCCAGCCGCTCCACCTGCCGCCGCGCCTCGTGCAGGGCGGCCGGCGGCATGCCGGCCTGCTCGACCCGCTGCCGCAGCGCGTCGAGCTCGACCTCGTGCCCCTCGTCCCCGAGCTCCGTCCGGATGGCCCGCAGCTGCTGGCGCAGGAAGTACTCGCGCTGGGTGCGCGACATCTGCTGCCGCGCCTCCTCCTCGATCTGCTGGCGCATGTCGAGGATGCCCAGCTCCTTCTCGAGCACCGCGTTGATCGCCGCGAGGCGCTGCAGGGGATCCACCCGCTCGAGCAGGTCCTGCGCGTCCGCGGGGCCGACCCGCAGGTTGGCGATGACCAGATCCGCCAGGCGCCCCGGATCCTCCACGGGCTGCACGACCAGCGCGACCTCTTCGGGGAAGCGCCCGCCGGCCTTCACGAAGCGGTCGATGTTGTCCTTGGTGGCCCGCATGAGCGCCTCGCTGCGGAGGCGCGCCTCGGCGGGCACGGGCACGTCGGGCAGGGGCTCGGGCTCGACGACGAAGCAGGGCTCGGTCTCGACGAAGCGGGCCACCCGCGCCCGAACCAGCCCCTGCACCAGCACGCGCACGCGGCCGTCGGTGCGGGCCATGCGCAGCACCGTGCCCAGGCAGCCGACGGTGTGCAGGGCCTCGGGCTCGGGATCGGGATCGGCGGCCTCGCGCTGGGCGACGAGGAACACCATGCGATCGCCCGAGTCCTGCAGCGAGGTCTCGATGGCCCGGGCGGACTTCGCCCGCGCCACGTTGAGCGGCACGATCATGAAGGGCGAGACGACCAGATCCTTGACCGGCACGAGGGGCACGGTGGCGGGGAAGGTGACGTCGTCGGTGGGGGCCGGGCTCATCGGGGGGGCGTCTCGTCGATCGGCACTTGGCGCGGCGTCCCGCGGCGGTCCTGGATTCGGGGCACCCGCACCACCAGCACGCCGTCGCGCAGGTGGCCGGTCGCGCGGCGGGTGTCGGCCACGACGGGCAGCTCCACGACGCGGCGGAACCGCCCGATGGGCCGCTCGAGGCAGAGGTAGCTGCCGGGCTCGGCGCGCTCGCCCGGGCGGACGCCTTCGATCACCAGCCGCTGACCCAGCGCCGAGATCTCCAGATCGCGCGCCCGCGCGCCGGGCAGCTCGACGTGGATCTCCACCACGTCGGCGCGCAGGAACACGTCGAGCGGGGCGGGCGGCCCACCCGCGGCCAACGAGTCCGCGGGGCCGGGCAGGACGTCCTCGATGAGCTGCTCGAGCGACTGGCGGAATCGCAGCAGTCGCGCGACGGACTCGTCCCGGTCGTGCATGGGCGGCTCCCTCGACGTCGGCCCACCCTTATCACAGGACGCGGTCGATGGAAGCCCCCCGCGCCGCGGGGGCGTGATTCGATGGCGTGGGCGGTCGCGCGCCGGCGCCGACCGCGACCTCGGGCCGCCGGCCGCGGCCGCGCCCCGGCCGGTGAGCCGACCCGCGCCGCGCCGGGCCGTTGTGGCCGCGCGCGCGCCTCGGCACAATGGCGCCGTGCGCGTGACCTGTGATCGCTGCGGCAGCCCCGAGGAGCGCGCCGGCCTCGACGCCGTGGCCGGCGGCTTCGGCTTCGTGTGCGGCGTGTGCGACGCGGTGAACGTGCTGGCGCCGGTCATGGCGGAGCCCGCCCGGCAGGACGCCGCGCCCGGCCCGCGGGTCGCCGAGGCGCCCGCGCCCCTCGGCCCGGGCGAGATCGCCTGCCCCAAGTGCGGCAACGTCCAGCGCGACCCGAAGGCGTGCCACACCTGCGGCCTGGTGTTCGCGAAGGTCGACGCCGATCTGGCCCGCCGCTTCGCGCGCGATCCGCTCGAGGGCCACCCGGCCGGCGCGCGCATCCGGGCGCGGTGGGCGGAGCTGGCGGGCGATCTCGACGACGAGGAGGCGCACCGCGGGTTCATCCGGCTGTGCGCCGAGACGGACCTGCTCGAGTACGCGGGGCAATGCTATCGGCGCCTCACGGCGCCAGGGCAGCCCGAGGATCCCCGCGTGGCGGCCTACCGGCAGCGGGTGCTCGCCGCGGCGATGGCTGCGGTGGGGCGCCTCGAGCGGAAGCAGAGCACGCACGACAGCGGGAAGCTGCGCGGCCTGATCGCGCTGACCTTCGGGGCGCTCGTGCTGCTCGGCTTCGCGGTCGGCCTGTACCTGCTCAGCCGCTACCAGAAGTACTGGCAGGCCGACGGCTGAGCCGCGCCGGACGCCTACGCCGCGTCGTCCGCCCTCGCCTCGGGGCGGGGGTGGCCCCCCAGCCGATCCCCCGTGATGAGGCGGGCGCCGCGCTGATAGGTCACGTACTGCCAGGTCCAGTTCAGCAGCACCGCGATCCGGTTGCGGAAGTCGATCAGATACCAGACGTGCACCAGCAGCCACGCGAGCCAGGCCAGCAGACCCTTCAGCCGCACGCGCCGCATCTCGGCCACCGCGCGCCGCCGGCCGACCGTCGCCATCGCGCCCTTGTCGCGGTACCGGAACGGGGCGCGCCGCTCGGGCACCGCGTGCTCGGCGATCAGCCGCGCGACGTAGCGACCCTGCTGCATCGCCACCGGCGAGACGCCGGGCAGGGGCTGGCCGTCGGGGCCGGCGAGCGTGGCGGCGTCGCCCAGCACGAAGACGTCGGGGTGGCCGGGCAGACTGCAGTCGGGCTTGACCTTCACCCGACCGCCCCGGTCGAGCTCGACGCCCAGGGCCCGGGTCAGCGGCACCGCCTCCACGCCGGCCGCCCACAAGACCGTCCGCGCGCGCAGATGCTCGTCGCCCAGCTGCACCCCCTCGGCGTCGATGCCGGTCACCATGTCGCCCAACCGCACCTCGACGCCGAGCTCCTCGAGCTGCGCGCGCGCCGCGGCCGACGAGGCGGGATCCATGCCCCGCAGCAGCCGGTCGTCGGCCTCGATCAGCACCACCCGCGCGTGATCCGGGTCGATGCGGCGGAAGTCGCGCCGCAGGACGAAGTGCGCCAGCTCGCGCAGCGCGCCCGCCAGCTCGACGCCGGTGGGCCCGCCCCCGATGATCGCGAAGGTCAGCAGGCCGTCCCGCGTGGCCCCGGCGGGCTCGCGCTCGGCGGCCTCGAAGGCCACCAGGACGCGCCGCCGGATCTCGATGGCGTCGTCGATGGTCTTCAGCCCGATGGCGTGGGCCCGCCAATCGTCGTGGCCGAAGTACGAGGTGCGCGCGCCCATCGCCAGCACCAGGTGATCGTAGGGCAGGTCGTGGGTGGTGCGGTCGTCGCGGGCCCGCACCACGCGGCGCGGGAGGTCGACCTCGACCACCTCGCCCAGCATGACCGACACGTTGTCCTGGTGGCGCAGCACCTTGCGGATCGGCGCCGCGATGTCGGCCGGCGACAGGCCGGCCATGGCGACCTGATAGAGCAGGGGCTGGAAGAGGTGGTGGTTGGTGCGGTCGACGAGGGTGACGTCGACGGGGGCGCCGGCCAGGGCCTTGGCGGCGGACAGGCCAGCGAAGCCGCCCCCCACGATCACGACGCGGCGGCGGGTCGCAGTCTCGGAGCTCATGGGGGGCAGATGCGCGGGCCGACCGCCCGGCTTCGCGGTCAGCCCAGGCGCAGCACGTGGGCCAGGAGCATCAGCAGGAGCGTGACGTGGCCGGTGGCGCGGGCGCGGGGCTGGGCGATCCGGCGGGCGAAGCGGCGGGTCCAGAGCGCCGACGCGAGGCCGGCCGCCACGGCGCCGGCCGCCGGGTGCCAGAGCAGGGCCGCCACCCACGGCAGGGCCGCGTGCGCCCCCAGGATGGCCGCCGCGCGCGCGGCGCCGCCGGCGGCCGGGCCGGGTCGCGCCTCGAAGCGCGCGCACCAGCGGGCGTAGGCCTCGGCGAACTCGGGCGCGCAGGCGGCGATCACGTCGGCCCCCTCGTCGAGGGCCGCGGCCTCGAGGGCCGCGTGCAGCGCGTGGCCGGCCGAGCCGGCGCGGGTGTCGCGCGTGCGCTCGCCGCGCCAGGCGGCCTGCACCCGCGGATCGGTGATCGGGTGCACCTCCTCGTGCAGCACCTGGCAGAAGACGTGATCGCTCGGCGGGGCCAGCGAGACGGCGACCACGCGCTCGCGGGGCAGCCCCAGGCCGCGGCCGTGCGGCCCCAGCGCCGGCACGTCCAGCACGCGCAGCGGCGGCGCGGCGCCCGCGTGCAGGGCGTCGCGGCAGCGGGTGAGCGCGGGGGCGACCTCGGCCTCGAAGCGGGCGCGCCGCGCTGCGGCGTCGTCGCGGGCCAGGGCGGCCTCGACGGCGGCGCGCTCGGCCCGCAGCGCCACCCGCAGGGCGTCGGCCAGCTTGCCCGGCCCGAGGGCGGCGTCGAGCGTCGCGAGATCGGCGGTCCAGTGGGCGAGGAAGTGGACGCGCAGGCGCTGGGGATCGGCGCGGTACGCGGCGCGCAACGGCTCCAGCCAGGGCGGCTTCGGGCGCCGCGGATCATAGAGCGAGGCCGCGTCGCGCCCCAGGTCGAGGTGGCTGAGCACGTGGAACAGCAGGGCCGCGTGCAGCGGCCGCTCGACGGTGATCACCGGGCCGCCAGCCAGCCGCCGGGCCCGGCGACGACGGCGGCGCGCGCGCGCCCGAGCACGCGCTCGCGCAGGTCGTCGCCGCGGCGGGTGAGGCACACCAGATCCTGCGGGCGGAAGCGGGGTCCGAGGAAGGTGACCGCCCGCCCGTCGGGATCGCGCAGCAGCGCGGCGAGGGGGCGGGGCAGGCGGGGCAGCGCCGCGCCGAGCCAGAGGCCGTCGAAGGGGCCGTCGAGGCCCACGGCGACCAGGGGGCGCCCGGCCTGCACGGTGACGCGGGGCAGATGGGCCAGGGTGGCGCGCAGCCGCAGGGCCTCGACCTTGCCGCCGGGGGCCACCGCGACCACCTCGCCCGCCTCGCCGACCGCGTGGGCCAGCAGCGCCGCGACGTAGGCGCGGACGGCGAGCAGATCCGCGACGCGGTCACCGGTGCAGGGCGCCAACGCCTCGAGGCCCAGGGCCAGGGCGTGGAAGCTCACCCAGGGCGGCGGCGCGCCCTCGCCTGCGTCGCCCGCGCGCGCGGCCGGGAGCGTTCGGGCGTCGGCGCGCAGCATCGCGTCCGCGTCGGCCTCGCCCAGGTAACGCTCCGGGGCGGTCGCCAGGAAGGCCTCGATCAGCAGCTCGCTGCGCAGGACGCCGACCTCGAGCAGCCGCCGCACCGCGTCCTCGCGCCGGCGCACCCAGGGATCCCGCACGTGCAGTCCGACCGGGAAGCGCAGCACCGCGCCCCCGGTCTCCTCGGCCGGCGCCGAACGCTCCGCGCGGCGCGCGCGCGCCAGGATCGCGTCGCGCGTGGCCGGGCTCATCTGCCGCGCCTGCTCGTCGAGGCTGCGCCGGAACACGCGGTCGACGTCGCGCCCCTGCCCACGGAAACGCTCCAGGATCTGCGCCACCAGGGGCGGGTAGTGGTCGTACATGAACCGCACCCGCCCCTCGAAGTCGAGGGCGTGGCTGGGATCGATGTGCTCGGCGCGGAAGGGTCCGTCGTACCAGCTCTTCCACCACGCGGGGTGGTGGAAGACGGTGCCGAAGCGCGCCGCGTAGTCCTGCATCGCTTCGTGGACGTGGGCGCCGGGGTACAGCCGGAAGGGATCGATCGACAGCCAGCCGCAGGTCTCACGCGCCGACGTGAAGAGGCGCTGCACGAACGCGAGCGTCTCGCGCATCGACGTCTCGTCCTCGCCCGGGTGCCCCACGATGATGTTGGCCGCCCAGTTCAGCCCGTGCTTGCGGCTGAGCGTCGCCAATCGCTCCGCGGCGCCCAGGTACGCCTCGGGCTTGTTGCCCTTCTGCATGATCTCGAGCATGCGGGGGCTGCCGCTCTCGAGCCCGATGCCGATGCTGAAGCGCGCGGCGGCCAGCAGCCGCACGTCCTCTTCGCTCAGATCGTCGCTGCGGGTCAGCGTCCAATACTGCCGCGGCAGCAGCCCCTCGCGGACGATGCCCTCGAGCACCGTCCGCCGCCAGGAGCGTTTCAGCCCGAAGAGCGGATCCGCCAGGTTCACCACCCAGCGCGACAGATCGGTCCGCCGGCTGAGCCGCCGCAGCTCGTCGAGCGCGCGCTCCGCGCTGTAGGCCCGCCACTGATAGCCGCTCTTCGCGCGCTCCATGCAGAAGGTGCAGCGATAGGGGCAGCCCCGCGACAGGTAGATCTGGAACTTCCGACCGATGTCGTGGGCGCGCGGCCAGTAGCGATCCAGCAGGTCCCAGCGATAGGGGGGCAGCGTGTCGAGATCCTCCACGACGCCGCCATCGACGAAGGGCTGCTCGACGCGCCCGCCGCCGAGCAGCGTCTCGACCAGCACGGCCATCGAACGCTCCCCCTCGCCGCGGATGACCGCGTCGAAGGGGCCGCCCTCGAACACCACGTCGCCGGGCAGCGCGCTGGCGTGATAGCCCCCGGTCACCAGCGGCACGTCGGGGTACAGCCGCTTGAGGAAGCGCCCCAGCGTCAGCACCCGCATGTAATCGAAGCTGCTGTAGCAGCTCAGCCCGATGCACACGAACGGACCCAGCGCGTCGAGCGTGCGCTGCAGGTGCAGGTGATCGGTGCCCTCGTAGTTGAGGTCGAGGATCTCGACCCGCACCGCCTGCTCGCCCAGCCGTGCCAGCAGATAGCCGCCGATGCTCACCAGGTGCGGCAGCCCGAAGTCCATGTCGGTCCACTTCAGGATGCCCGGCGAGATCAGCAGCACGCAGGGCCGACGGTCGGCGGCGTGCTTCACCGGGCCGGTTCGGCGATGGTGATCAGCGGACCGCTGGCCGGCGCGAGGCCCGCGGCGTCGCCCCCGCGGGCCTGCGCGACGAAGGGCTCCGGCGCGCGCAGGTCGCCGTAGGTGGCGAAGCCGCTCTCCTTGCACCCGCCCTGGCAGCTCTGCTCGTAGGCGCACCCGCGGCACATGTCGGGCACCTGCTGCTTGAAGGTGTGCAGGTAGGGCTGCGCGTGGATGGCCGGCCAGTCCACGTCGACGATGTTGCCCAGCACGTTGCTCGACAGGTTGCAGCTGCGCACGTTGCCCAGCGCGTCGACCGTGATGTTGGGGGTGTGGGTGCCGACGCTGCAGAAGCCGAACTTCACCCAGCGATAACGCTCCAGCCGGATGAGGCAGGGCGGGATGGGCATGGCGGTGGCCACGCCGATCTTCCAGGCGGGGCCCAGGCGCTCGGCGGTGTCGAGGTTGTGCTCCACCTGCTCGACGAGGGGCAGCAGGCGGTCGAGCTGGTGGATGGCCCAGCCCGTCGGTGACATGCGGTTGTACGCGATGGCGCGCACCCCCAGCACGTAGCACAGCTCCATGACGCCCTCGAAGGCGCGCCAGTTCTCGGCCATCGCGACGAAGCACACCTGCACCGGCACGCCCGCGTCGCGCAGGTCGAGCGCCGCGCGGACGGTGTCGTCGAAGCAGGCCGCGCCCTTCAGCCGATCATGCTCCTCGCGGTCGGCGCTCAGGAGCGTGAGCTGGACCGATCGCACCTTCCACGTGGCGAACTTCGCCGCCACCGCGGGCGTGACGTGGCTGCCGTTGGTGATCAGCTGCACCGTCGGCACGAGCTGCGTCGCGCGCTCGATGATCGTCAGCGCGTCCTTGCGCAGCAGGGGCTCGCCGCCGGTGATGGTGATGTGCTGCGC
>JAUHXL010000270.1 GCA_030426945.1 bacterium | reverse complement strand
GGCAGCGTCGAGATCGAGCCCACGCGCACCTTCTACGATTACGAGGCGAAGTACGGCACCGCCGGCACGCGCTACCACCTGCCGCCGCGGCTCGCCGCGGCCGACGTCGCGCGCGTCGAGGCCCTCGGCCTGGCCGCGCACCGCGCCCTCGGCTGCCGCGGCGCCACCCGCACCGACGTGATGTTCGGGGGCGGCCAGCCGATCGTGCTCGAGGTCAACACGCTGCCCGGCATGACGGCCACCAGCCTGGTGCCCAAGGTCGCCGCCGCGGCGGGCATCCCCTTCGAGGAGCTCGTCGAGCGCATCCTCGACGCGGCCGCCTTCGGGCCCGAGGGGCAGCGATGAAGGCCAACCGCTTCACGGGGCGCCGCGGCGCCGGCGCCGACCGCGCGCCCGGGCGCCTCGCGCTGGCGCTGCGCTTCCTCGGCCGTCAGCTGGGCCCGGTGGTCAAGCTGGGCCTGATCGCCGCGTTCCTCGGCCTCGCCGCCTGGACGGCCTACACCGCCGTCCTGCGCTCGCCCTACTTCCGCGTCCGCGTGGTGGAGGCCAACGAGACCGCGCACCTCGATCGCCGCGCGATCATCGAGCGCATCGGGCTGGGCCAGCCGACCAACCTGTTCCGCTTCGACGCCAAGGCGGCCGAGGACGCCCTGCTGGCCCACCCCTGGGTGGCGCGCGCCGAGGTGCGCACGGTGCTGCCCGACCGGGTCGAGGTGGTCATCGAGGAGCGCGCCGCCGCGGGCGTGGTCGCGCTCGAGACCCTGTTCCTCGTCGACGACACGGGCCGCCCCATCGTGCCGGCCCTGCCGACCGACGTGGCGGACCTCCCGCTGGTCACCGGCCTCAACCGCCAGGATTACGAGGTCGACGCCGAAGGCACCCGCGCCCGCATCCGCGACGCGCTGTCCCTCGCGCGGCAGTACCGCAACAGCCCGCTGGCCACCCTGCGGCCCCTCAGCGACGTGCACCTCGCACCCATTGGGCGCATGGAGCTGATGCTGGGTCGCACGCGGGTGGTCCTGGGCCGAGACCGGCACCGTCAGAAGCTCGACTTGTTGAATCAGATCTTCGCTCAGCTGGCCGAGCGCGGCGTCGACGCCGCGTACATCCTGCTGAGCGAGGACCTCGAACGTGCAGTGGTGAAGGAACAGCCGATCGACCAGGGCATCGGGGGGTCCTTGTCGCTCAGGCCCGAAGGGGGTGGGAATCATGGCGTCCAGTGATCGGATCATCGCGGGGCTCGACCTCGGCACCAGCAACATCAAGTGCGTGATCGGCGTGCAGCGGGCCGAGGGCACGGTGGACATCGTGGGCACCGGCTCCCACCCCGCCGTCGGCATCAAGAACGGCGCGGTGTGCAGCGCCGAAGACGTCGTCCGCAGCATCCGCGCCGCCGTCGAAGAGGCCGAGATGATGGCCGGCTGCGACATCGCCGAGGTGTTCGTGTCGATCTCCGGGCGACACCTCGACAGCTTCAACAGCAACGGCATCGTGCGGGTGGCCGCCGAGCAGGTCACCGACGAGGACGTGCGCCGGGTGATCGACGTGGCGAAGGCCCACAAGCTGCCCGACCACCACCGGGTGCTGCACGTGGTGCCGCAGGAGTTCCTGCTCGACCACCAGGTGGGCGTGCAGCGACCGGTGGGCATGTCCGGGGTGCGCCTCGAGGTGCAGGCCCACGTCCTGGTGGGCGACGGCAAGTGCACCGACGCGCTCGAGGCCTGCTGCCAGCAGGCCGGCCTGCGGGTGATCGACATCGTGCTCGCGCCCCTCGCTCAGGCCGAGGCCCTGCTGACGCCCAGCGGCCGCGAGATGGGCGTCGCGCTGCTCGACATCGGCGGCGACACCACCGATCTCGCGGTCTTCCACCGGGGCTCGGTGGTGCACACCGCGCTGCTGCCCATCGGCGGCGAGCACGTCACCGCCGACATCAAGGACTGCCTCAACGTGCCCACCGCCGAGGCGGAGCACCTGAAGCAGACCCACGGGTGCGCGCTCGCGGCGCTCGTCGATCCGGACGCCACCGTCGAGCTGCCCGGCGTCGGCGGCCGCCGCCCCCGCACCATCAAGCGCTCGCTGCTGTGCGAGGTGATCGAGGCGCGCGTCGAGGAGATCCTCAAGCTGGTGCACCAGGAGCTCGAGCACCAGCTCTACCTGGATCTGCTGCGCGGTGGCCTGGTCCTGACGGGCGGCATGGCGAACCTGGAGGGGATGACCGAGCTGGCCGAGCAGGTCATGGACATGCCCGCCGTTCGTGGTGCACCGAAGGACTTGCACGGGCTCGTCGAGGTGGTTCAGCATCCACGCTACTCGACTGGCACCGGGCTGGTTCAGTATGGCCTTCGACAGAAGAACCAGCACTGGTTCAGTACGCATGGTACGCATCGCCCCAAGCGTGGCTGGACCCGTTTCCTTCCGTTCGTGAGTCGGTGAAACAAGTGTTCAGTGCTCGTTAACCTGTTGAAGTAACGCCACTTTTGGAGATGTTGACTTTTTCCTGAATTGGCGGTTGCGAGTCCGAAAGTCGATTCCTATGATGGCCGCCACGGTGGATATTCGAGGCCCCGAGCCTCGAGCTTCCGCCGAGCGCCAGTCAAAGCTGAGCGTCAATCGTCGGTGAAGCCGGGCGCACCCGGACGAGATCGGTGCGCCCAAGGGGGGTGGTCACAACGTGGACAGCATCTTCGAATACGTCGGGAACGGCGGCGCGCGCCTCAAGGTGGTCGGCGTCGGGGGCGGCGGCAGCAACGCCGTCAACACGATGGTGGCCAGCGGTCTGAAGGGCGTCGACTTCATCGTCGCCAACACCGACGCGCAGGCGCTGCACCACGCCAAGGCCGCGACCAAGCTACAGCTGGGCTCCAGCCTGACGCAGGGCCTCGGCGCCGGCGCGAACCCGGACGTCGGGCGCGACGCGGCGCTCGAGGATCAGCGCGGCATCGCGGAGTCCCTCGGCGGGGCCGACATGGTGTTCGTCACCGCGGGCATGGGCGGGGGCACCGGCACCGGCGCGGCGCCGGTCATCGCCCGCGCCGCGCGCGAGGCCGGCGCCCTGACGGTCGGCGTGGTCACGCGGCCCTTCAACTTCGAGGGCCGCAAGCGACGCCGGCAGGCCGAGGCGGGCATCGAGGCGCTGTCCGACGAGGTCGACACCCTCATCGTCATCCCCAACCAGCGGCTGCTGGCGATCAGCGACGAGAACACCACCATGGTCGAGGCCTTCAAGATGGCCGACCAGGTGCTGTTCAACGCCGTGCAGGGCATCAGCGACCTGATCACCGACCACGGCATGATCAACGTCGACTTCGCCGACGTGCGCACCATCATGTCGCAGAAGGGCATGGCGCTGATGGGCACGGGCCGGGCGCGGGGCGAGCGCCGCGCGCTCGAGGCCGCCCAGGCGGCGATCTCGAGCCCGCTGCTCGACGACGTCAGCATCGAGGGCGCCACCGGCATCCTGATCAACTTCACCGGCGGCACCGACCTGCGCATCACCGAGATCGAGGAGGCCGCGAGCCTCGTCGAAGACGCCGCCCACGAGGACGTGAACCTGATCTTCGGCGCCGTGATCGACGAGAACATGGGCGACGAGATCAAGATCACGGTCATCGCGACGGGCTTCGACGCGGCCAGCTCGG
This sequence comes from bacterium, assembly GCA_030426945.1. GTDB lineage: Bacteria > Myxococcota_A > Bradymonadia > UBA7976 > UBA1532 > JACKDN01. The sequence continues at coordinate 5,858 of JAUHXL010000270.1, read as the reverse complement.
CCCGCTCGGAGCGCGGCTTCCGGCGCGCCCTGACCTTGCCGGGCCACCGGACGACGGACAGCGCGCCCGCGGCGCCGGCGGCGAGCGGTGAGTGGTCCCTCGCGCCCCTGCCCGAGGCGCCCGGGTTGCCCGCGGAGGCGACGCCCGCCGTCGCGGAGCGCGTGGCCAGCGTCGCGCCGCCGCCCGAGCGCACGGTGGAGGCGCGGCCCAGCGTCTCGCCGCCGCCGCTGCCGCGGACGCAGCGGACGCCGAGCCCGATGCGCATGGGCACGCCCCCCCGGACGGTGGCGAGCGCCCCCCCGCCCCGGGTGACCGCCCCGCCGCCGCGCGTCCCGCCGCCCAGCCTGAACCCGCGGCCCATCACGCCCCCGCGCGGCATCCGGGCCGTCGACGCCGAGCTCGACACCCCGGCGTTCCGCCGCAACGGGGGCCGGCGCGTGGGCGAGGAGCCCATGGGCGATGCGTTCTGGGGCGACGACGCCGAGGAGAGCGTCGAGGTCACGCCGCGCGGACGCAGCGAGGCGCCCACCAGCACCCCGCCGGCCAGCGCCCGCCCCGCCGGCGGCGTCCCCAGCTGGCTGTCGCCGCGCCGCACCAAGGTTTGACCCCGCGGCGGCGGCGTGCCCCGCCGCCGCCGGCCCGCCTACCCTTCCGAGCCCCTCTTGCCGTATGGTGTCGCGCCGCGGAGCAGCGCCGCGGAGCCCCCCGCGCCGGGACGCGCGGCGGGTTGAATCCCGGCTGGGCCGAGCCGTCGCGTCGCCCGCCCCCCACACCCGACGAGGAGACCCCATGCAGCGGATCCTGCAGAGCCTTACCCTGGCCGGCCTCGGTTGCGTCGCCGGCGCGGCCCACGCCAAGAAGCCCGCCGATCCGGCCGCGCCGGTCACGGTGGTCGTCGAGAACGCCTGCGCACATGACGTCGCCGTCGCCCTCGGCGGCAGCGAGCTGACGGTGCCGGCCAAGGGTCAGTCGACGGGACAGGATCTGCCCGGCGCCGACGACTGGTCGTACCCCGTGACGATGAAGGCGCCCAAGCAAGCCGATCTGGGGCTGCTGAGCCTCAAGCCGGGCGGCAAGTACGGCGTGAAGGTGGCGAACTGCCGCCCCGGCGGCGCCGACCTGTTCACCCACGATCAGACGGAGCGGCCGGCCGAGGTGTCCCCTCAGGCGGCCGCCGAGGTGCGCTTCCGGGCCCGCAAGAACGTCTTCCTCGAGTACCGCCCCGGCAACAAGGGCAGCTTCAAGCCCCTCTCGGTGGCGATGACCCGCTACATCGAGCAGCCCGGCGGCGAGTTCGAGTTCACCCTGCGCCTGCGCGCCGCCAAGCGCGGCCCGGTGCTGAAGATGGTGAAGACCGCGGTGAAGCTCGATCCAGGGCACCGCTACCTGATCGAGGCGAACGTCGCCGAGGGCGACATCCTCTTCAAGCGCGAAGACGAGGGCTGGCGCACCGCCGACAAGTAACCACGCCCGCCCCCCCGCCGCGGTCGCCCTTGACCTTGACCTTGACCCTGACCTTGCCCCGCCCGACCCCTTGGCACCTACGCCCGGGCTCTCCGACCCCCGCCCCCCTCAGGGCGGCGGCGGCGCGGGCGGCGGCTCCACCGGCACGGGCAGCACGTCGTCGATGCCCGGCGTGCCGGGCGCGGGCTTGGCCTCGGGGTTGGGCGGGAAGGGACGGCGTGACACCTCGAAGCTCGCGGGGCCGTAGGGCCCCTCGCCCTCGGTGCGGAAGGTGCCCCGGTAGTACACCGTGCGGCCGAAGCGATCCTCGAAGCTGCCCTGCCGCGGGATGGCCGCCTCGTCGGCGGTCATCACCTCCATGTGCACCTTCAGGAAGTCGTGGTTGCCCACGAACTGCTGCGACAGCGCGGTCAGCGAGGCGCTCAGCGCGCGCTCCGAGAACGCCGCCTCGGCGCCGATCACCCGCCCGTTCCGATCGACGTCGAAGCTGAGCCGCACGCCGTCGAAGCCCTCCCAGGTGGGGCGCGGCGCGTCCGTCACCGGCTTCCAGTCGGGCTGGGCGGCCATCGCCTCGGCGAGCCACCGCTGGTCGCGCCCCAGCAGGCCGATCCGCTGCACCGCCTCGACGGTCAGCGCAGCGTCGACGACCACGCCGGCGTCGACCGGCTCCGGCCGATCCTCCATGCGGGGCAGGGGGCGGTGCGGCGCCTGGGCCATGGCGTCCGGCCGCAGGGACGGCGCCTCTGGCGGCGGGCCGCCGCACATCGAGTCACCGACGAAGACGAAGACGAGGAGGCCCATCGCGACCAGGGCCAGGGGGACGATGAGACGCTCCAAGCGCCGCGCCTCCAATCCATTCGGGGCCGCCACGCCGGGCGGCCCCGTCGGCGCCCATCAGTCGGCGCAGGTGAAGTCGACGCAGGACTGCCCGTTGCCGCAGTCCGCGTCGTCGCCGCACTCGGCCAGGCCCCAGCGCAGCTCGAAGGCGCCGGCCTCGCCGGCCGAGCCATCGACCACGACGAACACGTCGCCGTCGTCGACGGCCGTGAACACGATCGACTCGGTCAGGGCGCCGTCGCTGCCCTCGACGCAGGAGCGCGCCGCGTCGGCGCAGTTGGTGGTCGCGTACAGGGACAGATCCCAGCCGCCCGTCGGCACCGCCTCCACGAAGTAGCGCGTGTCGGCCCGGGTCGAGAGCTGGTAGACGACGTCGCCGCCCACGCTGTCGTGGTCCGTGCACCGGTTGTTCACGACCAGCGCATAGTCGTCGACGGCGCCGCGCGTGTCGCCGCTCAGGGTGCCGCCGCCGGCGTCGATGGCCTGGGCCGAGTCGCAGGTGTCGTTGGCCGGCGGCGCGCCGAAGGCGTCGACGGCCACGTTGACCCGAACCCGTCCGATGTCGTTCACCGTCGCGCCCTCGACGACCAGCACGTAGGTCCCGGCCGCGACGACCTGGTCGAAGCCGAAGCCGCACGCCACGGGCCCCACGTCACCACAGCGCTCGGCCAGGTAGGCGCCCGCCGCGACGCCCGGCGTCAGCGCGTCGACCTCGACGCGCACGCGCGCGGCCGTGGCGAGCTCGAGGGTGTAGATCGCGTCCGGCCCGGCGGCGCCGAGGCAGCCGTCCACGTCGTCGCGCGCCCGGTCGAGGTTGACGGTCAGGCTGGCCGTGCCCTCGGCGTCGAGCGCGATGGCCTCCGCCGTGTCGCAGCGGTCGTTGCGCGGCGCCGCGGCGAGCGGCCCGCTCTGCACCTCGAGCGAGAACGCGGGCTCGTCCCCGGCGCCGATGCCGTCCACCACCACCGCGTACTCGCCGGGCGCCGTGATCGCCGCCCGCGCGACCGCCGGGTTGGGCAGCGGCACCAGCGGATCGTCCGGGTTGATGCTGCCGGCCGCGCACGCCACCTCGGTGCCGGCGTTGACGCAGCTGCCCCGGATGGACACGACCGGATCGCCCAGCGTGCCGGTGGCCCGCCCCGCGACCCGCGCGCTCAGCAGCACCGGCGGGAAGACGCAGGGATCGTTGACGCAGCTGCCGTCGCCGCTGTCCGGATCGTCCACCGTGACGATGTAGGCCAGCTCGCCCGCGTCGGCGCGCTGCGCCGAGCACGCCGGCGAGGTCTCGTCGTCGTCGCTCAGCGTGGCCTCGACGGTGGCGGCGTTCCCGCTGAGGACCACCGCCTCGGCGTCCTCGCACAGGGCCTCGACCCCGCGGCTCACCGCGGTCAGCGTGACGACGTAGGTCCCCGCGCCGCTCTCGGCGCGCAGCTCGAGGCAGTGGATGCCGCGCGCGGTGCGCACCGACAGATCCATGTCGCCCATGCCCGAGCGGCTCCACCGGCCGGTCGCCGCCTCGATGGCCTCGTTGCTGCGGTCATAGAGCTGCCCGGTGACCACCGCGTTGCCGCTGGCGATCTCGACGCTCACCGTCAGGCTCTCCTGCGCCTCCATGTAGAAGCACAGGTAGTCGGCGTCGGCGGGGCAGATGCGCCCAGCCACGTCGCCCCGGAAGCCGGCGTCCTCCTGGGTCCGCACCACCAGCCCGGTGGCCGCGCTGTCGTCGCCGGCGCCCGCCTCCCGCGCGTCGTCGACGCAGGCGTCCTCGGCCAGGAAGCCCACGGCCAGGTCGTAGCGGCCCACCGAGCGAGGCCCCGTCTGGTCGACCTGCACCAGCAGGGGTCGCGCGGTGACGAAGGGCCCCAGCACGACGGCCTCGGTCAGCTGCCCACCGTCGGCCACGGCCAGCTCCACCCCGTCGGCCGTCAGCACACGCAGGCGCAGATCCGCCTCGCGATCGAGCTGCCGCACGGTGACCTCGACCACCGTGTCGGCGGGCAGATCGAAGCGGAACCAGTCCTCGTTGCAGCTGGCCAGGTTCGGATAGACCTGGTCACCCCGAATGGGGCTCGCGGTCTCGGCGGTGTCGTTGGCCTCGAAGTCGTCCTCGTCGCAGGCCGGTGACGCGCAGCTGCCGCCGTCGCACACGCGCCCACCGAGGCAGTCCTCGTCGTCGGTGCAGGCGGGCGGCTCCTCGCAGCGGACGCCCGCATCACAGGTCTGCGCGCCGGGGCAGTCGTCGTCCTCGAAGCAAACGCCGCAGCCCTGGGCGCCGAAGCACACCTGGCCGAGCGGGCAGGCGTCGTCGTCCATGCAGCGCTCGCCCGCGCCGGTGGGTCGGCACGCGCCGTTCTCGAGGCACACCAGGCCGCCCGGGCAGCCGCTGACGTTGCAGTCGAAGTCGGGGACGCAGGTGCCGTCGACGCACACGTCGCCGGCCAGGCACTGGCTGCTGCGCTCGCAGTCGTCGGGCGCGACGCAGACATGCAGGTCCGAGCAGGTGCCGCCCTCGCCGCAGTCACCGTCCTCGAGGCAGTTCCCACAGCGGCCGTCGATGCACGTCGGCGTCTCGGGGGTCTCGGCGCAGGCCATGTCGTCGGCGCAGCCATCGGCGCAGGCGCCGTCCACGCAGATGCGGCCGGCGAAGCATTGCGTGTCGCGCTCGCAGGGCGACACCTCCATGCACTCGCCGGTGGCCTCGTCGCAGGTGAGATCGCGGCCTCCGCAGTCGCAGCCGGGCGCGCCGCCCATGCCGCCCATGCCGCCGCCGTCGGCGCCGCCGGGACCCACATCCGGGGAGCCGCCCATGCCGCCCGCGCCCCCCTCGCCGCCGGCGCCCCCGTCCCCGCCCTGCCCCGCCATCGCGTCGGGCGTGGGCGTGCTGCTGCCGCCGCCGTCGTCACACGCCGCGAAGGTCAACCCACCCGCCACCAGCGCGATGGTCGACCACCACGAAAACCGTGCTCGCATCGAACTCTCCCCCCGGAAGTCGCGCTGCGACGATAAGGAACTTCGGGCGGCTCTTGCAACCTTGCCGTGTCCCGGTCGCGGCGCGCCCGGAGCCCGCAATTCCGCCCCGCTCCGTGCCACCGTCCCTGCCGTTTCGCGGTCACCATCGGGGGCTTGGATCTGCCCCCACAACAGGGGTAGGCTGGGTGCGGTCCAATCCGGGGGGACGACTCAGATGAAGAAGTTGGGACTCGTGCTCGGGCTGCTCGCCGCGCCCGCCGCGGCGAACGCCGGGGTGGAGACGTCGGTCGACATCCTGTCGCCGCAGGCCGGCACGTGTGTGAACAACGGGGGGACGCCGTTCGAGGGGGCCACGCTGGTCGGTCAGGCGCTGCCCGACCCCACCGACGTCGAGATCGCCCTCCGGCTGGTGGACCAGGCGGGCCGTGATCTCGACGTGACGGTGCTCATCGACGACGAGCCGCTGTACACGGTGCAGCACATCTTCGGCGAGGGTGAGACGCAGTCCGACGTCGAGTACCTGATCAACGGGTTCGCCATCCCCGACGGCGACGACCGCACGATCAGCGTCACGGTGACGCCCTCGG
>JAUHXL010000770.1 GCA_030426945.1 bacterium | reverse complement strand
CGATGGTCTCGTTCGCGTTCTCCATGCGGTGGTGCAGCAGCTTCACCCGCGCGGCCATCCGATCGATCACCCGCTTGAGGAAGCCGACCTCGATCAGGCGATCCGCGGTGCGCTCCCGCGTATTCGCCGCCCGCGTCAACAGCTGCTTGCGGTAGGCGTCCTTCATCGGCTGCACGCCGTGCAGGCGCTCGTCGATCTTGCGGCGATCCCGATCGAGCTTGGCGATCTCGGCCCCGAGCCGCGTCACGCGCTCGCCCGGATCCTCGGTGACGACCTCGTCCTCGCCCGGCTCGGCGACGACCTCCTTGAGGCGCAGGCAGCCCTTGTCGACGCGGTTGAGCAGGTGCAGCGCCACGTTGACCGCCACCGGGCTGGTCATCACCGCGTCGCGCACCTTCAGCTGGCCCGACTCGATGCGCTTGGCGATCTCGACCTCGCCCTCGCGCGTGAGCAGCGACACCGACCCCATCTTGCGCAGGTACACGCGCACGGGATCGTTGTTGCGCCCGAAGCCCCCCTCCTCCTCGCCGTCCTTGCCCTTCTTGCCCGCACGCCGGCGCGCGGCCTCGTCCCGATCGATCACGCGGATACCCGCGAGCTTCAGCATGGTCAGCAGGTCGTCGAGCTGCTCGGGCAGATACCCGGGCGGCAGCGCGCGGTTGACCTCGTCGTTGGTCAGAAAGCCCTTGCTCTGACCCCGCGTGACCAACTCACGAACCCGGCGCTGCTCCTGCGATACGGACATCTAGCGAGCTCCCTCGACTGATGGAGATTGGAGGTGCTTGAGTTGGACCCGAATGGACTTCAAACGTTCTGCCAACTCGATGTAGGCGGCGCGGTCCTCACGCCATGCCGCCCGCATCGCGTCCCGGATGCGCCGATCCTCGGCCTCGAGCGAGCCCTGTCGGACCCGCCGGTGCGCATCATCGAACGCCTGCTCGATGGTCGAACCGTCCTGAGAGGGGCGCCGCGCCTGACATTCCCGAAGGAAAGCGACGACATCCGCATCTCGAAGGTTGCTCAACAGTCGGTCCACGTTCGGCGTACGGCCCGCCTCGACCTCACGGCAAAGGCCGTCAACAAAACCAGCCAGTCCCTCGTGCGTCAAACAAATGTGCGCGTCCTCGACGTCCAACCGGGCCGCCAAGTGTGGGTATTGCACAATGAATTCGAAGAGTTCACGCGCATAGCGCGGCACGCGCAGGGGTCGCACTTCGACCGGCTGCGGTGGCGCATCCGCCCGCCCCGGTCCGCCCGCGGCCGGCCCGTCGCCCAGAAAAGGGGGCGGCTCCAGGTCGTAGGGCACGGGCTCGGGCGGTGGCGGCGGCGGCTCGAAGTGCACCGCGAAGGGCACGTCGGGGGGCGGCGCCGACGGCTCCGCGGCGCGGGGCGGCGCCGCCCCGTCCCGGAGCGCAGACCGGCGCCCGGCGCTGCGCGCCTGGCTCTCGGCGGCCGCCCGCTTCGCGTCGTCGATGGCCTGATCGACCAGCACGTCGTCGACCTCGAGGGCCCCGGCCACCTTGCGGCGGTAGAGCGTCAGCGTCAACGCATCGTCCAGGGCCGCCAGCGCGGGCGCCACGTGGCGCAGCGCGGCCACCCGCCCCGGTGGATCGGCCGGGTGCTCGTCCCGCGCGCGGCTGATGTAGAGGTCGAGGAGGGGGGGCGCCGCCTCCACCAGGCCCTCGAAGGCCTCGAGCCCCTGCGCCCGCACGAACGAGTCGGGATCCTCGCCCGCCGGCAGCATGACCGCCCGGGGCTGCAGCCCCGCCTCGAGGAAGGGCACCAGGCTGGCGAAGGCGGCCTTGGCGCCGGCGGCGTCGCCGTCCATGACGCACACCACCTTCTCGCTCAG
>JAUHXL010000269.1 GCA_030426945.1 bacterium | reverse complement strand
CCCGGCCCGGCGGCGCGACGGAAGGCGGCCAGCGGACCGGCGTGGCGCAGATCGGCGACGACGGCGAGGAAGTCACCCCGATCCGGCGCCCACCCCGGCGGCAAGCCGGCCGGGTGGCGCTGACAGCCTGGGGTGTCGCAGCGCGCGCCGAGCATCTCGAGGATCACGACGGCGCGCAGATCATGCAGGCGGGCCTCGCTCGCGGCGTAGCGCCGGCTCCCCGCGAGGCCGTCCTCTTCGCGGTCGAAGAAGACGACGCGCAGGCCGCGGCGCGTGGGCTGGGTGGCGAAGGTGCGCGCCACCTCGAGGGCCGCGGCCAGGCCGGTGGCGTTGTCGTCGGCCCCCGGCGAGCCCGGCACCGCGTCGAAGTGGGCCCCGACCAACACCACGCCGGCGCCCGCCTCACGCCCCGGCCGGTGGCCCACGACGTTCACCCCGCCGGCGAACGCGTGCAGCTCGGGCCGGAAGCCCAGCTCGGTGAGGGCGTGGCCCAGGTACGCGCGCGCGGCGACCCGCCCCTCGGGGGTCGAGCGGTCCCACTCGACCAGCCGCCGCACGTGGCCGACGAGGCGCTCCACGTCCACGGTCGTCGGGCCCGGCGCGGGCGCCACCGCGGCGGCGTCCCGCAGCGCCGCGCGCCAAGCCGGACGCGCCGCCAGGGTCGCGGGCCCCGCGGACTGCCGATCCGCCCGGTGGACCCCGAACGCGACGCCGATCATCACGGTCGTCGCCAGCGCCCACCCGACGGCCTCGCGCCGGCTCAACCGCACCCGAAGACCCGCCTGCCGGCTCGACTTCCGCGCCCCAACCGTGGTACTCCAGCGCGATTCGCGGCCCGGGAGGAGTCTCCATGTCGTATCACCCGATCACCTCCTGGCTGGGGGTCGTCGCGTTCCTCGCCGTGCTGGGTGTCGCCGGCGCGGCCTTCGTGTACGCCATCCGGCTGCGCTTCGCCCAGTTCACGCAGGCGAAGCGACCCGACGTGCGCTGGGACGAGATCCCCAAACGCATCAACAACGTCCTGATCTACGTGCTGGGCCAGAAGCGGCTGCCGCGCAACGGCTACGTCTACTCCGGCGTCCTGCACATCTTCATCTTCGGCGCCTTCGTCGTGCTGTCGATCGACACGATCAACTTCGTCACCGACGGCCTGCTGCGCACCCTCGACGTGTTCACCGGCAAGCCGCCTGGCGCGCCCTTCCACCTGCCCTTCAGCGGGGTCGAGAGCTACTACCAGGCGGTGGCGGACACCTTCCGGTTCCTCTGCATCGTCGGCCTCGGCATGGCCTTCGTGAACCGGACGATCATCAAGCCGAAGCGCCTGCCGCTGACGCGTGATGCGCTCTACACCCTGTTCTTCATCCTCGGCCTGATGGTGTTCGAGGTGACGCAGCAGGGCTTCGGCCTCGCCCGCGCGGCCAACGGCGGGGAGCTGCCCCCGGGCACGGGCCACATCTGGTTCAGCTCGATCTTCGCCTCGCTGGTCAAGGGCGGAGGCGCCGACGCGCTCGAGGTGGGCTACCAGGCGTCGTGGTGGCTGCACCTGATCACCCTGATGGCGTTCAGCAACTACGTCCCCTACAGCAAGCACAGCCACGTCTTCGCGGCCCCCTTCAACATCTTCTTCATGTCGCTCGAGCCGAAGGGCGCGCTGCGCAAGATGGAGTTCGACCTCGAGAACGAGGAGGTCGAGTACTTCGGCGCGCGCAACCTGGAGGATCTCAGCTGGAAGCAGATCTTCGACGGTCTGGCCTGCACCGAGTGCGGCCGCTGCACCGACAACTGCCCGGCCTCGATGAGCGACAAGCCCCTGCGGCCGATGCACATCATCGTCGACCTCAAGCACCACGCCGAGGATCGGCTGAAGGCGCTGCGGAAGACGGGCCAGGCGCCCGATCTGGCCGAGGACGCGAAGGCGATCCTGACCAGCGGGGTCATCGATCCCGACGTGCTGTGGAGCTGCACCACCTGCCGCGCGTGCATGGAGGTGTGCCCGGTCGGCAACGAGCACATCCCCGACATCATCGACATGCGCCGCTACCTGACGATGGGCCTCGGCGAGGTGGGCCACGGCGGGCAGAACGCGCTGAAGAAGATGGACAGCCGGGGCAACCCCTGGGGCATGTCGAAGCGCAAGCGCGACGCCTGGACCGAGGGCGAGGACGTGCCGCGCTGGGACGCGGAGAAGCCGGCCGAGTACCTGTACTGGGTGGGGTGCGCGGGCGCCTACGATGATCGCGCCCAGAAGGTGACGAAGTCGGTGACGCGCCTGATGAAGAAGGCCGGCGTCGACTTCGCCATCCTCGGCAACGACGAGAGCTGCACGGGCGACTCGGCGCGCCGTCTCGGCGACGAGTTCCTGTTCCAGAACATGGCGCAGGGCAACATCGAGACGCTCAACGAGGCCGGGGTGAAGAAGATCGTCACCCACTGCCCGCACTGCTTCAACACGCTGAAGAACGAGTACCCGCAGTTCGGCGGGAACTACGAGGTCATCCACCACAGCGAGCTGCTCAGCAAGCTGATGCAGGAAGGCAAGCTGAAGCCGGGGCAGAGCGGCAACGGCAGCGAGCGCATCGTCTACCACGACAGCTGCTACCTCGGTCGCTACAACGACATCTACGACCCCCAGCGCGACATCATCGACGCGCTGCCGGGCGTCCAGCGGGTCGAGACGCGGCGCAGCAAGCAGATCGGCCTGTGCTGTGGCGCCGGCGGCGGCCAGATGTGGATGGAGCTCAACATCGGCACGCGCATGAACTTCGTGCGCACCGACGAGCTGCTCGAGACCAAACCCAACGTCATCGCCGTGGCCTGCAACTTCTGCATGACCATGGTCGACGACGGCGTGAAGGCGCGCGGCAAGGAGGAGGAGGTGCAGGTGCTCGACCTCGCCGAGCTCCTCGACCGCAGCATCACCGACTGAGCGCACCCATGCCCACCTGGACCCCGCCCGACGAGACCACCTGGCAGCCGGGCGGGCCGGGCTGCCCTCTCGGCACCCACGACCTGCCCGGCATCGGCGGCCGCCTCGACGGCGAGCCCAGCCACTTCCGCGTCGACGAGATCCCGGCCTATGCCCCCGAGGGCGAAGGCGATCACTGGTTCGTGCGGATCGAGAAGGTCGGCCTGAACACGCACGACGTGCGCTCGATGCTGGCCACCGCGGCCGGCTGCGACGCCCGCGACATCGGCGTCGCCGGGCGCAAGGATCGCCACGCCATCACCACGCAGTGGTTCTCGGTGCCCGCCGAGCCGGGCCCCCTCGAGGATGATCGCGTGACGGTGCTCGAGGTGGCCCGCCACCGCCACAAGCTGCGCATGGGCCACCTGCGGGGCAACCGCTTCTGCATCCGCCTCGTCGACGTCCACCCGGACGCCGCGGCCCGCCTGCCCGCGCTGGTGAGCCGCCTGGAGCGCGGCGTGCCCAACTACTTCGGCGCCCAGCGCTTCGGGCGCTTCGGCCTGGCGGACGCCGCCCGGCTGATCGACGGCAAGCGGGTGAAGGATCCGCGCTTCGCCGCCAGCGCGCTGCAGTCGGCCGTCTTCAACGCCTGGCTGGGCGCGCGGCTGCGCGACGGGCTGCTCGACACGGCCCTGCGCGGTGACGTGCTGAAGAAGCGCGAGACGGGTGGGCTGTTCGTCAGCGAGGACGCCGCGGTGGACGCTCCGCGCGTGGCGGACGGCGAGGTCGATCCCACCGGCCCCCTGCCCGGCCCGAAGGGCATGGCGGCGGCCACCGAGGCGGCCGAGCGCGAGGCCGCGGCCCTGGCGACGCTGGGCGTGGACGACGCCGTGCTGGGCCGGCTGGCCCGCTTCGCGCCCGGCGGCCGGCGCGTCGCGCGGCTGGTGCCCGAGGATCTCGACCTGCAGCTCGAAGGCGACGATCTGATCGCCCGCTTCACCCTGCCCAAGGGCGCCTACGCCACCACGGTCCTCGCCGAGCTGGCCCACCCCGAGGCCGGCTGGCTGCGGGCCGCGCCCAACCTGGACGCAGCGAGCGACTGACCGGCCCGGGGGCGAGCCTCAGGGCGTCCGGTCGACGCAGGCCGCCGCCAACACGCGCACCCGCGCAGCCCCCGCCCGAAGCAGCGCGTCGGCCACCGCCGTCGCGGTCGCCCCGGTCGTCAGCACGTCGTCGACCACCAGCACGTCGACCCCCTCGACCCCGTGGGCCCGGAAGGCCCGACGCACGTTGCGCCGGCGCTCCTTGTCGCCCAGGCCCGCCTGCTCCGGCGTGTCCACGACGCGGCGCAGGGCGCGCCGCGCGAGCGGCACCCGCAACGTCCGCGCGACGGCGTGCGCGACCACCAGGGGCGGCGAGAAGCCCCGCTGGGCCAGCCGCCGGGGATGCAGCGGCACCGGCACCACGCGATCCGGCGGCGTGTCCAGCAGCGCGGCGGGCACCACGGCGGCCGCCACCCGCGCCACCGCGCGCAGGCACGCCACCTCTCGACCGTACTTGCCCCGGCGCACCGCGTCCCCCACCGGGCCGGCGTAGTCGAACAGACCCCACGCCCGCTCGAAGGTCGGCGGGCGCGAGAGGCAGCGTCCGCAGCGGTGCGCCGGGCCGACCGACGGCAGCCCCGCGTCGCAGAGGGTGCAGCGCGGCCCGTCCCGCGGGGCCACGAGCGGCCCACAGGTGCCGCAGAACCAGGCGTCGGCGCAGGGCTCACCGCAGGCCGCGCAGCGGCGCGGCCAGGTCAATCGAACGAATCCACGGATGACGTCCAGCACGGGGATCTCCTCCGCCAGGTGAGTGGGGCGAGATCCATCGGACAGCGGCCGCGCGTGTTGCACGGAAAGTGGGGGGCGGCCGAAAAAGTCCCTCAGTCAGAGGGCAGGATCACCAGATCGTCCCGGTGCACGACCTCGGGCGCGCTGGCGTCGAGCGCCTCGCCGCGCCGACCGACGGCGCCGCGCAGCGCCGCCGCGTCGTGCCCCACCAGGCCGCGCGCGAACTCGGCGCCGTCGGGACCCACGATGCTGACCAGCTCGCCGACGCCGAAGTCGCCGTCGACGCGCGTCACGCCGATCGGCAGCAGGCTCCGGCCGGCCGCGCGCAGGGCCCGCGCCGCCCCGGCGTCGACCGCGATGGTGCCGGCGGGCCGCGACGCGTAGGCGATCCAGTGTTTGCGGCTGCGGACCGTCGCCGCGTCGGGCGCGAACCAGGTGCCCAGATCGTCGCCCGCGTACAGGCGCTGCAGCACGCGGGGCTCCTTGCCGTGGGCGATGATGCCCGGCACGCCCAGGTGGTTCACCTGCCGCACGGCGCCGATCTTGGTGCGCATGCCCCCGCTGCCCAACCCCGAGCGGCTGCCCCCCGCGGCGTCCAGCACGGCGGCGTCGATGCGCCCCACGAAGGACACCCGGCTCGAGTCGGGCAAGCCCGGATCGCCGTCGAAGTAGCCCGCCACGTCGGACAGCACGACCAGCATGCCGGCCTCGACCAGCGCCACCGTCTGGCTGGACAGCAGATCGTTGTCCCCCAGCTTGATCTCGTCGAACGCGACGGTGTCGTTCTCGTTGATCACCGGCACCGCGCCCAGCTCGATCAGGGCGCGCAGGGTGTGGCGGGCCGACAGGAAGCGACGCCGATCACGCAGATCGTCGTGGGTCAACAGCACCTGCCCCGCCCGCAGCCCGTAGTGGCTCAGCTCGTCGGACCAGAGCCGCATGAGCTGCCCCTGACCGACCGCCGCGGTGGCCTGCAGCATCTCGATGCGATCCGGGCGCTGCTTCATCCCCAGCCGGGCCATGCCCAACGCGACCGCGCCGCTGCACACGACGACGACCTCGACGCCGCCCTCGCGGAGGGCCGCGATGTCGCGCACCAGCGAAGCGAAGGTAACCCGATCGAAGGCGGGCCCTTCGCGCAACACGGCGCTGCCGATCTTCACGACGACGCGGTGAGCGCCCGCGAAGCGCTGCGGTCGGGTCATGGGGCGTCTCCCGGCGCCGGCCACCCAGGGGGGCGGTCCTCGTCGTCCTGCACTGCGGGCGTGGCCTCGACCTCGTCGCCCGCCGGGCCCAGCCGCGGCGCGTCGCCGGGACCGGGCAGGGTCAGCGGCGTGCGGGCCCGGCGATCATCGCCCAGCAGCGCCTCGCGATCCGCGAAGATGCGCGGCCGAGGTCGGTCGACGCGCGCCCCATCGGGTGGGGTCAGGGTGTCGACGAAGGGCGCCGTGCCCAGCTCGATCTTCACCTCGAGCACCGCGTTGCGGTCCGCCTTGCGCACCGCGAAGCGCGCCTCCAGGACACCGCTCTGCGGCAGGCCGGTGGCGGTGTCGAGCACGATCTCGCCCCGGAAGACGCCCGGCTCGGTGTGGCCCTCGACGAGGGCCCGCCGGGGGCCCCAGATGGCGCGGGATCGCGGGGCCTCGGCGCCCGGCGTCGGGGCCTCGGTCGGCCAGGCCAGCGGCACCGGCGCGGGGGTGCCGGCGGCGCCCGCCTTCAGGTCGAAGGCGATGCGGGTGGTCGGGCGACCGCGGATCACGCCGGGGCCGGCCAGGGTGACGCTCAGGTGATCGGCGAAGACATCGAGCAGGCTGACCAGCGGCTCGATGGCGCTCGCGAGGCAGCGCTCGGCCTCGTCGGCGCGCACGTCGATGCGGGTGACCGGGCCGAAGCGACCCCCGGTGAAGGCGGCACCGCCGATACGCCCGCAGCGTCGACCGGAGGCCTGCGGCGCCTGCCCACGCGCCCTCGCGTCCTGGGTCTGGCGCAGCGCGAACCCGCCTTCCTGATCGATCTGCACCGCCGTCGCTTCGGCCAGACGGACCTCGGTCTCACCCGCGAAGAGGAGGGTGTAGGTGCCGCTGAGCGTGAGCTCCGTGCCCGCGAGGTGCGCGAGCCCTCGCAGGAGCGGCCGCCGCAGCACCGCGACCAGCTGCGCCGGCGTCTTCAGGTGTTCCGGCGCCAGCGCGGCGAAGCGCCCGGCGGCCTCGTGCTCGGCCAGGTGGGCGCGCAGGGCCGCGTGCGGCGCGTCGGCCTCCGCGCAGCCCGCCGCCACGGCCGCCCACGCGACCGCGCAGAGCAGGAAGGACGCCCGCATGATCCGCCGACCCCTCCGTCGACCCGACTCCTGGCGGCGGACCTTAGCGGGGGCTCGGGCGGAGGCGCAACGGCCGCTGATTCGCGGCCGTTGGACGCGCCATTGACAGGGCGGGGCGCCATCTGGACTATAGCCTCCTTTTGGGCGACCCGCGCACGGAGCGTACCCATGGCCAGAAGCTTCCTGTTCACCTCGGAGTCGGTCACCGAGGGCCACCCGGACAAGATCTGCGACCAGATCTCCGACGCGGTGCTCGACGCCTTGCTCGCGCAGGACCCGCACAGCCGCGTCGCCTGCGAGACCCTGGTGAAGACCGGCTACGTCAACCTCGCCGGCGAGATCACCTCGCACGCCACCGTCGACTATGCGCGCATCGCGCGCGAGACGATCCGCGGCATCGGCTACACCAGCAGCGAGATGGGCTTCGACGCCGACACCTGCGCGGTGCTGCTGTCGATCGACGCGCAGTCGGCCGACATCGCGATGGGCGTCAACGAGGGCGAGGGCGACTTCCAGGAGCAGGGGGCCGGCGATCAGGGCCTGATGTTCGGCTTCGCCTGCAACGAGACGCGGGAGCTGATGCCCCTGCCCATCTCGCTCGCGCACAAGCTGACCGCCCGCCTCTCGGCCGTCCGCAAGAACCACACGCTGCCCTACCTGCGCCCGGACGGGAAGAGCCAGGTCAGCGTCGAGTACGTGGACGGCAAGCCCCGCCGCATCTCGGCGGTGGTCATCTCGACCCAGCACCACGCCGACACCACGATGGAGCAGCTGCGCGCCGACATCCGGCGCGAGGTCATCGACGCCGTGCTGCCGGCGAGCTTCGTCGACGCCGAGACCAAGTACTACATCAACCCGACCGGCCGCTTCGTGGTCGGCGGGCCGATGGGAGACTGCGGGCTGACCGGGCGGAAGATCATCGTCGACACCTACGGCGGCATGGGTCGCCACGGTGGCGGCGCCTTCAGCGGCAAGGATCCCTCGAAGGTCGACCGCAGCGCCGCGTACATGGCGCGCTACGTCGCCAAGAACGTGGTCGCCGCGGGCCTCGCTGATCGCGCCGAGGTGCAGCTGGCCTACGCGATCGGCGTCGCCGATCCGGTCAGCGTCAGCGTCGACACCTTCGGCACCGCCAAGGTCGACGAGGTGAAGATCGAGGCGCTCATCCGGGAGCACTTCCCGCTGAAGCCCCGCGGCATCATCGAGCACCTCGAGCTGCTGCAGCCCATCTACCGCAAGACCGCCGCCTACGGGCACTTCGGTCGCGAGGACATGGGCTTCCGCTGGGAGCAGATCGACAAGGCGTCGACCCTGCGCGCGGCCGCCGGCCTCAAGTAGGTCGGCCGGCGCCGGCGCACGCCGGCGCCCACCACCGCCCCCGCTTCGTCAGTCGTCCACCTCGACCGGCACCCGCTGGATGTCGGCGCCGAGCGCGCGCAGCTTCTCGTCTACGCGCTCGTAGCCCCGATCGATCTGGTGGATGTTGTAGATCTGCGTCTCGCCCTCGGAGCACAGGCCGGCGATCAACAGCGCCATGCCGGCGCGCACGTCCGGGCTCTCGACCGTCCCGCCCCGCAGCGTCTGCGGCCCCACGACCACCACCCGGTGCGGATCGCAGAGGATGATCTGCGCGCCCATGTTCTGCAGGTGGTCGACGAAGAACATGCGCCCCTCGAACATCTTCTCGAAGAACAGCACGGTGCCGCTGCACTGGGTCGCCACGGTGATCGCGATCGACATCAGGTCGGTGGGGAAGGCCGGCCAGGGCGCGTCGTCGATCTTCGGCACGTGGCCGTGGTAGTCGGGCCGGATCGTCATCGACTGCGTCGACGGCACCGACAGCTTGTCGCCGTCGAGCTCGGTGCGCACGCCCAGGCGCTCGAACACCATGCGGATCATCCGCAGGTGCTGCCCCTCGACGTCGTTGATCACCAGATCGCTGCCCGTCACCGCGGCCAGGCCCACCAGGCTGCCGATCTCGAGGTAGTCGCTGCCGATGCGGTGCTCGCACCCGTGCAGCGCGTCGACCCCGTGCACCGTGATGGTGTTGGTGCCGATGCCTTCGATCCGCGCGCCCATCGAGACCAGCATGTTGGCCAGCCCGACGACGTGCGGCTCGCTGGCGACGTTGCGCAGCACGGTCGTGCCCTTGGCCAGCGAGGCGGCCATCAGCGCGTTCTCGGTGGCGGTCACCGAGGCCTCGTCGAGGAAGAAGTCGGTGCCGATCAGGCGCTCCGCCCGCAGGTCGTAGCCCCCATCGAGGTGGACACGGGCGCCGAGGGCCTCGAACGCATGAAAGTGCGTGTCGACCCGCCGCCGACCGATGACGTCGCCGCCCGGGGGGGGTAGCACCACGCGCCGCAGACGCGCCACCATGGGCCCGGCGAAGAGGATCGAGGCCCGGATGCGCCGACACAGCTTCGCGTCCAGCTCGGCGCCCTCGACGTTCGCCGTACACACCCGCACGCGGTGGT
>JAUHXL010000268.1 GCA_030426945.1 bacterium | reverse complement strand
TGTTGACCACGAACAGGTCGCCGCCGTGCACGACCAGCGCCTGCGGGTTCGGGCGGCTGGTGGGCACCGTGCGCCGGACCGCGCCCGTTGCGGGATCCAGCACCGTCAACGTACCGTCCGCCCACCCGTCGCCGGTGTAGGCGCTGTTGGCCACGACGAGGTGGTCGCCGAACCACACGACGGCCTGCGGGGCGCGGAAGGGGCTGGGTGACGCGGGCGAGGCGGTGTCCTCGGGGGCGTCGAGGCAGCCGGTCAGGGCGGCGAGCGCGAGCAGCGGTGAGACGATCGATCGCATGGCTATCCGGCGGGGCTGGTCGCGGAGCGACGGCGGTGGTGTGCGTGGCGTGGGCCTGGGCCGCGGCGGCGCAGACGCCGCTGGTCGTGGTCGGCCACCCCGACGCGGACAGCGACGCGCGGGCGCCGTCGGCGGCGGCCCAGCTGCTGGTCGTCGACGAGGCGGCCGGCGCGGCCGACCTGGGGGATCTGCTCGACGCGGCCAGCGGCGTCGAGGTGCGGCGCACCGGCGGCGAGGGTCGGGCGCAGGCCGTGCAACTCCGCGGCGCGGGCGCCCACCAGGTGGCGGTCTTCCTCGACGGCGTGCCCCTCCAGGGCGGGCGCGGCGGCGGCCTCGACCTGGCCGCCGTGCCGCTGGCCTGGGTCGACGAGGTGACGGTGGTGCGCGGCGCCGCGGCGGCCATCGAGGGCAGCGGCGCGCAGGGCGGCGTGCTGCGGCTGCGGCTGCGGCGCGCGGGCTTCGGTGATCGCGGGCAGGCGCGCCTTCGGCTGGGCGCCGGCGCGTTGATCGGCCTCGACGGCGGCTGGGCGCACGGCGACGCGGACGGGGGCGTCGTCGTGCTGGCCACCGCGCAGCAGGCCGAGGGTGACTTCCCGTACCGCGACGCGCGCGACGACCTGCGCACGCGCCGCAACGCCGGACACCGGCAGGGCGGCGCCCTCGTGCACGGTCGCCTGCGCGCGGGCGGCGGCGAGCTCAGCGGGCTGCTCGAGGGCTTCGCCAACGCGCGCGGCGAGCCGGGACCCGAGCAGTTCGAGGATCTCGACGCCGAGAGCGCCGCGCAGCGCGGGCAGGGCGCCGTGCGCTGGGCGGCCGAGCTGGCCGACGGGCGCTGGGCGGTCGAGGGGTTGGCCTACGGGCGGGTCCAGGGCTGGCAGTTCGACGATCCGGCGCCCGCCGACGCCACCGCGGCCACCGCCGTCCGCCAGGTGGACCACCTGCAGGGCGGCCGCGCGCAGGCCACCTGGCGCCCCGGCGGCCACGCGCTGTCCGTGGCCCTCGACGGGCGCCGCGACGCCGCCACCACCCGCGCCGACGACGCGCCGGACCGTGACGAGGCGCGCCTGGCGGGGGCCCTCACCGCCATCGAGGCCTGGACGCCCAACGCGAAGGTCACGCTGGTCGGCGCCCTGCGCCTGGACGCCGCGCAGGGCCGCGATCCGCTGCCCGTGCCCGCCGCGGGCGTCGTCTTCCGGCCGCACCGCGCGCTGACGCTGCGCGCCAACGTCGGCCGCGCCTTCCGCGATCCCAGCTTCGACGAGCTGTACTTCGTCGGCCCCGGCGTGCGCGGCGATCCCGATCTGCGGCCGGAGGACGGCTGGGCGGTCGACGGCGCGATCCAGCTGCACCCCAACCGCCGCCTGTTGGTCGAGCTCGCCGCGTTCCACCAGCGCTACGACCGGCTGATCCTGTTCGTGCCGATCAACGCCTTCCAGGTGCGCGCCACCGACGACCGCGGCGCCACGCTCACGGGCCTCGAGGCGCGGATCGAGCTGCGCCTGAACCGCGTCACGGCCGTCGCCGGCTACGACCACCTGCGCCACGCCTTCGCCCACGCCCCCCACGCGCCGCTGCCCTACCGGCCCCGCCACGCAGGCTTCGGCGCGCTGGCGTTGACGCTGCGCCGGGCCACGCTGCACACGGCCGTGCGCGCCCGCGGTGCGGTGCACAGCGACACCTTCGGGCAGCGCACCCTGCCGGCGTACACGACCTGGGACCTGGGCGCCGAGGGCGACCTGGGCCACGGCTTCGCCGCCGGCCTGACCGCGCGCAATGTGCTCGACGCCCGCGCGCTCGACGCCGTGCAGCAGCCGCTGCCCGGCCGCACGCTGCTCTTCGAGCTGCGCTGGGCCACCGACGGCCGCTGAGCCCCTGGGCCTCATCGCCCACCCCCGCGCCGGGCCAGGATCTGCGGCGCGCCGTGCGTGGGGTGCGGCACCACGTCCACCGCCGCGCCGTAATGCGTCGCCAGCGCGTCGGCGGTGAGCACGGCGGCGGGCGCCCCGTCGGCGACGATCCGCCCGCCGGCCATCAACACCAGCCGGTCGCAATAGAGCGCCGCCAGGTTCAGGTCGTGCAGCACGCAGATCACGGTGAGCCCCGCGCGGTGCCGCGCGGCGAGCAGGTCGAGCAGGCGCTGGCGGTGCGCCAGATCCAGGTGGGCCGTCGGCTCGTCGAGCAGCATGATCTCGGGCGCCTGCGCCAGCGCGCGGGCGAAGAGCACCCGCTGACGTTCACCGCCCGACAGCGCCTGCACCGGGCGATCCCGCAGGGCCTCCAGGTCGGCCGCGGCCAGCGCCTGCGCCACCGCGTCGGCGTCCTCCGCCCGCCACGCCCCGAAGCGGCTGCGGTGCGGGTGGCGCCCCAGCGCGACGGCCTCGGCCACCGTGAAGTCGTCGGCCAGCCCGCCCTCCTGCGGCACCAGCGCCATCACCCGCGCCACCGCGCGGCGCGGGCGGTCGGCCAAAGGCCGGCCCTTCAGCATCACCGCGCCCCCGGTCGGCCGCAGCACGCCGGCCAGCAGCCGCAGCAGCGTCGACTTGCCCGCGCCGTTGGGGCCGACCACGCCCACGAAGGCGCCGGCCGCCACGCGCAGGTCCAGGCCCGGCGCGACCCCGAAGGGGGCGGCGAGGCGCTCAGCGACCAGCACGGCCCAACCGCCGACGCAGCAGGACGAGGAAGAACGGGCCACCGAGGGCGCCGGTGACCACGCCCACCGGCACCTCGCGCGCGGTCAGGGCCACGCGCGCCGCGGTGTCCGCGCCCACGAGCAGCGCCGCGCCCAGCGCCGCGCTCACCGGCAGCAACCAGCGATGATCGGGCCCCACCAGCAGGCGCGCGATGTGCGGCACGACCAGGCCCACGAAGCCGATGGCGCCGCAGAAGGACACCGCGCCGGCGACCAGCAGGGCGCTCGCGCCCAAGAGCCACGGCTTCACCCGGTCCACCTCGACGCCCAGGCCGGCGGCGGCCTCCTCGCCGGTGAGCAGGGCGTTGAGATCGCCGGCGAAGGCGCCCACCACCCCCACGCCCAGCAGCGTCGTCAGCGCCACCCAGCGCACCTCGGGCCAGCCGCTGCCGCCCAGGTGGCCCATCAGCCAGAGGACGATGTCGCCCGCGTGGCGCTCGGCCAACAGCAGGGTGAGCGAGACGCCGGCGGTGAGCGTGAGCCCGACCGCGACGCCAGCGAGCAGCACGCCCGTGAGGGGCAGCGCCCCGTCCAGCCAGGCCAGGCGGTAGACCGCCCAGGTGGCGCCGGCCGCGCCGACGAAGGCGCACAGGGGCACGACGCCCACCGCCTCGACCAGGCCGTGCGCGCCCAACAACAGCGCCACCGAGGCGCCCAGCGCCGCGCCGGCCGAGACGCCGAGGACGTAGGGATCGGCCAGGGGGTTGCGAAACAGGCCCTGCATCGCCGCGCCGGCCACCGAGAGGGAGGCGCCGACCAGCGCGCCCATGCACAGGCGCGGCAGGCGCAGGCTCCACACGACCACGCCGGCCGTGGAGTCGTCGGGCCCGGTGATCAAGGCCGTCCACAGCGCGCCCACGTCCAGCCGCACCGCGCCGACGGCCAAGGCCGCGCCGCCGGCCACCAGCAGCGCCGCCGAGCTGCCGAGCAACCACGCCGGTCCGCGCGCCCTCACGGCGCCCCCTCGAACGCCGCCGGGTGCAGCACGCGCGCGAGCCACGCCAGCCCCTCGAAGGCGCGGGGACCGGCGCGCACGAGCAGATCGGGATCGGGCACCGCCACGACGCGGCCGGTGCGGGCCGCGGTCACCGCTGACCAGCCCGCGCGCTCGCCCGCGAGGATGGCCGCGCGGCTGTCGGCGCGGGCCGTGAGGACGACCTCGGGATCGGCCGCCACGACGCGCTCCATCGACAGGCGCGGCCAGGCCCCCGCCTCGGCGGTCACGACGTTGCGCCCGCCCGCGACGCGCAGCAGATCGCCGAGGAACGTCGCCGGGCCGGCCGAGGTCAGCGGATCGGGCCAGACCTCGTACAGCACGCGCGGCCGCCCCGCGGGCACCCGCGCCGTGACCGTGTCGCGCCGCGCGGTGAGATCGCGCACCAGGGCCTCGGCCGCGGCCTGTCGATCGAGCAGGCGGCCCAGCCGCCGCGCGGCGTCGAGGATGCCATCCAGGGTCTGCGGCTGGACGACGATCACCGGCAGGCCGTGGCCAGTGAGGCGGCGACGCACGTCGGCGTTGCCGTCGATCATCAGCACCACGTCGGGTCGGGTGGCGAGGATGCGCTCGTAGCTCGGCGGAAACAGCGTGCCGACGCTGGGCACGGCGGCGGCTGCCGCGGGGAAGTCGCAGGCGTCCGAGCGGCCCACCAGACGATCGCCCGCGCCCAGCGCGAAGACGAACTCGGTCGTCGAAGGGGCCAACGACAGCACGCGCTCGACCCGCGCGGGCACCGTCACGCGCCGCCCCAGGTCGTCCACCACCTGACGCGTGGACGGCGGCGCGGCGGGCGCCGGCGCGTCGCGGCACGCCAGGGCCGCCAGGGCCGACGCGAGGGCGGTGATGGCGAGCCACGCGCGGGGCAAGGTTCCCTCCTCCCTGAGCGTGCATAGATATTGCCCAAGTTCTTGCACAACAATCTTGTGCAAGCGCGGGCCCGGTGCTACCCACCGCTCCGCGCCGTCCCGGGCCGCCCCAGCGAGACGGCGCCGGGTGCCCACGAAGCAGGGAGGGGACGATGCGCTCGACGATGGGGAGGATGGTGCTGGCCCTGGCCGCGCTGGCCGCGGGCTGTGCCGACGGGGCCGCCTCGGACGGCGGCCCGGACGCCGCGCCCGGCATGGGCGGCATGGGCGGCATGGGCGGCGGTCCTGGCGCGGGCGGCCAGGTGGGCATGGGCGGCGATCCCGGCATGGGCGGCGATCCCGGCATGGGCGGTCTGGGGGGCCAGTCGAACGTCGCCCCTGATCTGGTCGGCGAGTACCTCGACGCCTTCGACACCCGGCACAGCGTCGGCGCCACCTGGACCCAGGTCGTCGGTGACGACGTGCTCACCTTCCACATCCTCGAGGCCGACGACGCGGCGCACTGGGCCATCGCGCGCAACGACGAGGCCAACGCGTTCAACCCCGGGCTCTACAGCCGCTTCGACTGGACGCTGGGCGACGACCTGAACCTGTGGTTCTGCCAGACGGCGTACGACGCCGCGGACGCCGCCGCCGCGCGCGCCACGCCCCCTGCCGACGCCGCCGATCCCGCCAACGCCGGGTGCGGTGGCTTCGGCTGGACCGCGCTCGGCCCGCTCTCCACCCAGCTCGAGGGCGACTGGGTCGACGACTTCGGCACCGCGCACACCATCGGGGCCGACTTCTGGCGGCAGGGCGAAGGTGACGAGGCCAGCCAGTTCACCCTGGTGCAGGCCGACCGGGGCGCCGGCTGGGCGGTCGCCCGCAACGCCGACACCAACGCCTTCAGCCCCGGCCTCTGGAGTCGCTTCGACTGGGTGCGCGACGGCGACGACGCGATCTACGTCTGCCAGACCCGCTACGACGCCGCGACGCGCGTCGAGGCCGTCCGCGCGACCCCCGCCGACGCCACCGACCCCGCCACCGGCGGCTGCGCCGACTTCGCCTGGAGCCGCCTGACCAAGGCGCCCTGATCCCGCCCTCGGCGGCGCACTGGGCGCTGCCGCCGGGCGGACCGGTGCTTGCGCGCAACAGGTGCAGCCTCCACCGGACAGACTGCCTTTCCGCCGCGCGCAAGCGCGCGGCACTGGGGGGGCTGCGCCCTTCGGGCGCACCTTCGCGATCCTCGCGTCCTCGCCTGGCCCTCCGGGCCTCGGCGGCGGGCGGCTCGGTCGCTCAGGCGCGTACGGCGGATGCCGCACGCCGGCCGGCTTCACAACGCCCGCGCCCAGCGGCGCCCCAGGTCGTCTGCGACTTCGACGCGTCGTCGTGGAACCTCGCGACGAGCGCCTTGGAGCCGCCCGCGCCACGGACCTTGCCGCACGCCTTCCGCGGACGCCCGGTGGGTGACGGCCGCGCCTTCGCCGACTATCCTCCGGCGCCATGCTGTACGCCCTCGCTCGCGCCGCGCTGTTTCGTCTGCCCCCCGAAACCGCCCACCGCGTCACGCTGGCCGGCCTGCACGCCGCGCTCGCGGTGCCCGGCGTCGAGTCGATCCTGCGCGGTCTGACGCACGCAGCGCGGCCGACCGAGGTCCTCGGCCTGTCCTTCGCCAACCCGGTGGGCCTCGCCGCCGGCTTCGACAAGAACGTCGAGCACGTCGCCGCCCTGGCCGCCCTCGGCTTCGGGTTCGTCGAGGTCGGCTCGGTCACCGCGCTGCCGTGGCCGGGGAACGCGCGCCCGCGCCTGTTCCGCCTGCCCGCCGACCGCGCGCTGATCAACCGCATGGGCCTGAACAACGGCGGCGCCGAGGCCGCGGCCGCGCGCCTGACGCAGCGCTTCCCGCTGCCCGTCTTCGTCAACGTGGCCAAGACGCCCGACGAGGCGCTGGTGGGCGACGCCGCCGTGGCCGACTACGCCGCCACCGTCGCGCGGGTGGCGCCCCTGGCCGACGCGGTGGTGCTCAACGTCAGCTGCCCCAACGCCGACGACGGCCGCACCTTCGAGGATCCCGCCGCCCTCGAGGCGCTGCTCGCCGCCACGCGCCCCCTCTGCGTCGACACGCCGCTGCTGGTGAAGGTGTCCCCGGATCTCGAGCGCGCCCGCCTGCGCGATCTGGTGCAGTTGGCCGTCGAGCGCGGCGCCGACGGCTTCACCGCCACCAACACGACCGTGCAGCGCGCCGGCCTGCGCACCGCCGCGTCCCGCCTCGACGCCATCGGACGCGGCGGCCTCAGCGGCGCGCCCCTGCACCGCCGCGCGGTCGAGACCGTCGGCGCGATGCGCGCCTGGACCGACGCGCCCATCGTGGGCGTGGGCGGCGTCGCCAGCCCATCCACCGCGCAGGCCTTCCTCGACGCCGGCGCGGACCTGGTGCAGCTGTACACGGGCTTCGTCTACGGCGGCCCTCGGGTGGTCCGCCACATCGTGCGCGGCCTGCGCTGACCCGGGGAGGATCAGAACCGGCCGCCGAGCCCCACGCCGCCCGGCACGACCGCCGGCGTCACCGCGCTGGGCGCGTCGTCGGCCAGCCAGGCCCACACGGCGCCCGCGGCCACCGCCACGCCCGTGCCGAACAGGGCGTAGCTGATCACCGCGTCCCGCCCGGCGCGATCATCGGCGTCCATCGCGTCCTGCCGCGCCGCCGCCTCCGCCGCCGCGTCGGTCGCCGCGCGGTAGCGCGCGTAGGCCGTGTCGCCGTCGTCGACCGCGCCGCGCGCCAGCAGGTTGAAGGTGACGCCGCCGACCAGCAGCGCGCCCGCGCCGGCGGTCAGCGCGATGGCCAGGGTGCGATCCGGCGCCGCTTGCGGCGACGGCGTGGTCTCGACGACCGCGGCCAGCTCCAGCCGCACCGTCACGACCTCGCCGGGCCCGACCCGCACCACGCGCTGATCGAGCCGGCCGGTGACCCCCCGCCCCTCGACCGTGTAGGGCCCAGGCGGCAGCCGCTCGAACCGATCACCGCAATCCCCCGCCGGCCCGTGGCCCAGCAGCAGCACGACCGCGCCCGGCGCGTCGCAGCGCACCTCGATGGTGCCCAACGACTCGGCCTCGAGCGTCGCCACGCGGGCCTCGATGCGCGCCCGCAGGGCGGCGTCCTCCAGACCTTCGAGGGCGCGCCGATAGGCCGCCACGGCCTCCACCGGCCGCTTCAGCTCGTCGTAGCAGCGGGCGATGTTGAACCGCAGCGTCGCCAGCTCGGTCTCGCGCCCCTTCAGGGTCGCCATCAGCGGCTCCACCGCCCGATACAGCGTCAGGGCCTGCTCGAAGTCCCCCGCCTTGAAGGCCGCCGCCGCCTGCGCGCCCTTCGTGCGCACGACCGTTTGGGTGGGATCGGCCGCGCGCGCCGGCGGCGTCGTGCCCGCGAGGCAAAGCAGCAGGGCCCAGCGACGCACCGTCACGGGTTCCCCATCGGCAACGGCTCGATGAGCGGCGCCGGCTTCGGCCGGCGGGGGCGCCGGGGACGTCGGGTGACGCGCTTCGCTGGCCGCTCGGCGTCCCCGTCGGTCGCGTCGGCCAGGCCGCCATCGGCGGGGCCTCCGTCGACCGCGCTCCCATCAGCGGCGCCCGCATCGACCGGCCCGTGATCGGCGGCGCGCGCGTCCATGACGCGGGCGTCGGCCACTGGGGAGGCGTCCGCGAGGGCCAGCGACTGAACCGCCAGAACGACCGGCGCCGCGTCCGCCATGCTCACCTCGCCGCCCGGCGCCGAGCGCCCGGGCGCCAGCACCATCGTCACCGCTCCAGCGCCCAACGCCAGACCCGCGACCGCCGCCGCCCAGCGACCGCGCCGCGCCCCGATCGAGCCGGTCAGGGCGGCCAGACGCGGCGCGCCGTCGTCCACGTGCATGGTCCGGGGCGCCTGCGTCGGCCGCGGTGCCTCCGCGGGCACGTCGCTCAGCGCCACGCCTGCCATGTCCGGCGCGGCCTCGATGGCCTCGGCGAACGCCTCGACGAAGGCCTTCACGCTGTCCGGCCGCCGCGCGGGATCCTTGGACAGCGCCAGGTGCACGATGGTCTCGAGCCCGCGGCGCAGCGGATCGGCCCGCTGACCGGGCAGCGGGGGAGGCGGCTGCTTCACCTGCGCCATCACCACCTCGATGGGCTCGTCCCCATCGAAAGGCGGCCTGCCCGCCAGCATCTCGAAAGCCACACAGGCCAAGGCATACACATCGGTGCGCGCGTCGATGGGCGCCGGCCCCGAGCGGCACTGTTCGGGCGCCATGTACTGCGCCGTGCCCATCATCACGCCGTCGCGCGTCGGCCGCCCCTGCCCGCGCACCTCGATGCGCGCGATGCCGAAGTCGATCACCTTCGCGGAGTCCCGCCCGTCCGGCGTGCGCGAGAGCAGGATGTTCGCCGGCTTCACGTCCCGGTGAACGATGCCCGCCTGGTGGGCCTCGTCCAGCGACCGCCCGACGTCCTGCAGGATGGCCAGGGCCGCCCGTGGGCTCAGCGCGCCCCGCCCAAGCCGGGCATGCAGGTCTTCCCCTTCGACCTGCTCCATGACGATGTAGGCCAGCCCCGCCAGCCCCATGTCCGCCGCCACCCCGTAGTCGTGCACCGTGACGGTGTTGGGGCTGCGCAGCCGACTCAGGGCCCGCGCCTCCGACTCGAAGCGCGCCCGGTCCTCGTCGTTCAGCGCGTTCAG
>JAUHXL010000769.1 GCA_030426945.1 bacterium | reverse complement strand
CGATCCGCTGCTCGACGCGGCGCTCACCCAGGCCGCCGCCCTGCTCGGCCCGCGCGCCGCGGCCGTGGCCGCGCGCGTCGGCGCCGATCCCGCCCCCCTCGTCCGGCTGGCCGCCGGCTACGACGCCGCCGTCGACACCACGTGGGAAGGGCTGACGACCGACCTCGACCTCTGCTAGCGTGCCGCCACCGACCGGAAGGAGGGCGCGCATGGCCGTGATCATCAAGGGTGGCACCGTCGTCACCGCGGACAACGAGACCCGGGCCGACGTCTACATCGAAGGCGACACCATCAAGGCCATCGGCCCCGACCTCGACGCGCCGGCGGGCGCGCGGGTCATCGACGCCGGTGGCTGCTATGTCATGCCCGGCGGCATCGATCCGCACACGCACATGGAGCTGCCCTTCATGGGCACCACCGCCAGTGAGGACTTCTTCACCGGCACGTCGGCCGCCGCCGCCGGCGGCACCACGATGATCATCGACTTCGCCATCCCCAACCCGGGGCAGCGGCTGATCGAGGCCTACGATCAGTGGCGCAGCTGGGCCGAGAAGGCCGCCTGCGATTACTCGTTCCACGTGGCGGTCACCTGGTGGGACGAGACGGTCCACGCCGACATGGCGACGCTGGCCAACGAGCGCGGGGTCAACAGCTTCAAGCACTTCATGGCGTACAAGGGCGCCATCATGTGCGACGACGAGGTGCTGGTGAACAGCTTCAGCCGCGCCGCGGAGCTGGGCGCCCTGTGCACCGTGCACGCCGAGAACGGCGAGCTCGTGTGGCAGCTGCAGAAGCGCATCTTCGAGAAGGGCATCACCGGGCCCGAGGGGCACCCGCTGTCGCGCCCGCCCGAGGTCGAGGGCGAGGCCGCCAACCGCGCCATCCGCATCGCCGAGGTGCTGGGCGTGCCGCTGTACCTCGTGCACACGTCCTGCGAGGACGCGCTCGAGGCCGTCACCCGCGCGCGCCTCGAGGGGCAGCGCGTGTTCGCCGAGGTGCTGGCGCAGCACCTCGTGATCGACGACAGCGTCTACCGCCACGAGGACTGGAACCACGCGGCCCACTACGTGATGAGCCCGCCCTTCCGCCCCAAGCACCACCAGCAGGCGCTGTGGCGCGGCCTGCAGGCCGGCATGCTGCACACCACCGCCACCGATCACTGCTGCTTCTGCACGCCCCAGAAGCAGGCGGGCAAGGACGACTTCCGCAAGATCCCCAACGGCACCGGCGGCGTCGAGGATCGCATGGCCGTGCTGTGGCACCACGGGGTCAACAGCGGCAAGCTCACGCCCAGCGAGTTCGTGGCGGTCACGTCGACCAACTGCGCGCGCATCTTCAACCTGTACCCCAAGAAGGGTGCGGTGGCCGTGGGCGCCGACGCCGATCTGGTGGTGTGGGATCCGAAGGCCACGCGGCGCATCTCGGTCGAGACCCACCACCAGAACATCGACTTCAACATCTTCGAGGGCATGGAGGTGCAGGGCGTGCCCGCCTTCACGCTGTCGCGGGGTCGGGTGGTGTGGGCCGACGGGCAGCTGCACACCGAGCGCGGCACCGGCCGCTACGTCAACCGCCCCTGCTTCGCGCCCTACTGGGCGGCGCAGCACAAGCGAAACGCGGCGGCCGAGCCCACGCCCGTGAAGCGGTAGGGCGCGGTGGACGCGCCCGTCCGCCTCACGCGGTACAGCCACGGCGCCGGCTGCGGCTGCAAGATCGCCCCTGACGTGCTCGACGCCATCCTGCGGGCCGGCGGCGCCTCCGGAGACACCGCCGACCACCTGCTGGTGGGCAACGGCACCCGCGACGACGCCGCCGCCTACGACCTCGGTGACGGCACGGCGATCCTGTCGACCACCGACTTCTTCATGCCCA
>JAUHXL010000267.1 GCA_030426945.1 bacterium | reverse complement strand
CGGCGCGGCGACGGCCCACGAGTACGAGACGGGCAACCCGCCCGACGTGCTGGCCGAAGCCGACGCCTTCGTCCAGGGCCTGATGCGCGCCCTGCGCACTTGCCAGGCCAACGAGCACGTGCAGCCCACGCCCGACTGCGAGCCCCGCTGACGCGGGGCCACGACGTCGGGCACCCGCCGGGTGTGGTGCGCGCCTCGTGATCGAAGCGAGCACGCTGATCTCGGCCTGAGCACCGTGCCCAGCGGCATGAACCACCGCCGGCGGTTGCGACGGGCAGCGCCCCGCGACGCCAACGTGTTCTTCGCGGCTGAGGCGCCGCGGGTCGCCAAGGTTCGAGGAAGGTACTCCGTACCTCCCTCGAGCTCCCACCGGCCAGGGCTCCGCCCTGGACCCGTTCGGACTCACGAAGGCGGGACAGCAACGCTCTGCTGGGTTGCAGGCCTTCTGGCGCCGCGCCAGTTGACGGCCGCGGCGGCTCGCCGCCAAGCCCAGCCGACCGGTACTCGCACGATCGGGCGGCGGCGTCGCCCTCTCGCGCCATTGCCCGCCGACGATGCGAGCGTCGATGTCGACTCCGCCACGGCGCAAACAGCCGCGCATTTTCTGAAAAGAAGGCGGGCAAAGCCGCTCCTGAAACGGGCGACGCCGCCGCCCGATCGTGACGCCCCGAGTCGGGGGCTTGCCCGCTCGCCGAGAAGCCTGGGTGGTAGGTGCTCGTCCCGCGCGTCGCGACGACTCGAGGGCGCGAGGCCTTCTGCGCGCCGGACGAACGATGGACCCTATCGGCGTCCCTCGGCGTGCGGTCGTCGTGACGGGCTCTGGGCACTGGCCTCTCTGCGGCGCCGACGGGCGATCACCGTTTGCGGCCTGGTAGCCAGCCCAGCTTCGCGATCGCCACTCACGACCGTCGCGACCCAACTACCCACCCCCTTTCCCCTGGCCACGCCCCCGCCTGCCTGCCACCCTGTCGCCGTTTTCGACCTGGGGAGGTGTGCCCATGCGGGCCCTGAACATCACGATCATCCTGTCCTTGCCCCTGCTCTTCTTCGCCTGCGACGACGGCGGGGCGGGCGGCGGCGGTGGCGGCAACCAAGACAGCAGCGTCGGCGGCAACCTGGACGCTTCACCACAAGATACGGCGCCGCCGCAATGTCAGGAATCCACACGCCGGTGCGGCGCCGCGGGCGTCGAGGTGTGCACGGCCGGTCGGTGGCAGCCGCTGTCGGCGTGTCCGGCGGGCACCGAGTGCGCGGACGGTGAGTGCACGCCGGCGGGCTGTCAGCCCAACTGCGGCGACCGCACGTGCGGGCTCGACGGGTGCGGCGGCACGTGCGGGCAGTGCACGGGCGGGGACGTGTGCACGGACGGGCAGTGCGCGCCGCCGCCGCCGCGGTGCGGGGACGACGCGTGCAACGGGGACGAGGACTGCAGCACTTGCCCGGCCGACTGCGGCAACTGCTGCGGGGACGGGGCGTGCGACGCGGCGAACGAGAACTGCGCGACGTGCCCGGCGGACTGCGACTGCGCGGGCGACGACCGGTGCGACGCGCAGGCGCAGATGTGCGAGGCGTGCGCGCCGCAGTGCGCGGGGCGCGAGTGTGGCGCGGACGGCTGCGGGGGCGTCTGCGGGGACTGCCCCGAAGGCGTCGACTGCGCGAACGGGCTGTGCGCCGCGTGCGTGCCGCAGTGCGACGGGCGCGCGTGCGGCGACGACGGGTGCGACGGCGTCTGCGGTGCCTGCGCCGGCGGCCAGATCTGCGGGCGCGACGGGCAGTGCGCCGACGCGCCGGCGGCGTGCGGCGACGACACCTGCGACCCGGGCGAGGACTGCGCCAACTGTCCGGCGGACTGCGGCCTGTGCTGCGGCAACGGGGCCTGCGACAACGGCGTCGGCGAGAACTGTGCCACCTGCCCGGCCGACTGCGGCTGCGCCGAGGGTCAGCTGTGCAACCCCGAGCGCCGCGCCTGCGTCGGCGCGTGCGTGCCGCAGTGCGACGGGCGCGACTGCGACGACGACGGCTGCGGCGGCGTGTGCGGCCTGTGCGCGGGCGCCCAGGAGTGCGTCGACGGCGTCTGCCGCGACGTCTGCGTGCCCGCCTGCGCCGACCGCGAATGCGGCGGCGACGGCTGCGACGGGCGCTGCGGCGAGTGCGACGGCGACGCCCTGTGCGACGACGGCGTGTGCGTCCAGCCCTGCGTGCCCGACTGCGCGGGCAAGATGTGTGGCGACGACAGCTGCGGCGGGAGCTGCGGCCCCTGCGCCGGCGGTCAGTTCTGCAGCCCCGACGGCCAGTGCGTCGCCGAGTGCGTGCCCGACTGCGCGGGCCGCGCCTGCGGCGACGACGCCTGCGGCGACGTCTGCGGCGTCTGCCCGGCCGGCGCCATGTGCACCGCCGACGGCCGCTGCGCGGATCCCGGCGCCCTGTGCAACTGCGTCGGCGACGAGGTGTGCCTCGACGGCTTCTGCCGCGCGCCCGACGAGCTGTGCGGCGACGACAACCCCATCGGCCTGTGCATCACCGGCCAGGACTGCCTCGCCGGCGTCTGCACGAACCGCGGCAACGCGTGCTCGCCCCAGAACCCCACCGGCGTCTGCCCCCTGGGCGAGGTGTGCCGCGACGGCGCCTGCGCGGCCTTCGACGGCCAGGCCCTGTGCGACGACGCCAACGCCTGCACCGCCGATCGCTTCGACGCCGCCGCCAACCGCTGCGAGAACACTCCGATGGACGCCGCCTGCAGCGATGGCAACGGCTGCACCATGAACCGCTGCGTCGACGGCGCGTGCGTCGCCGATCCCATCCCCGGCTGCATCGAGCCGCCGACCATCGACCCCTACGTCACCCCCACCAACGACGGCGTGCTGAACCTGGGCGGCACCAAGCCGGCCGGCGCGTCCATCCGCGTCAACGGCGAGGAGGCCGTGCCCGAGAGCCCCGACGAGCGTTGGAGCGTCGTCATCAACCTGCAGCCGGGCGAGAACGTCTTCCGCGTGCGCAGCGTGGATCAGGGCGAGCAGAGCGCCGAGGTCGAGGTGCGCGTCGCCTACGACATCACCCCGCCCACGGTCGCGGTCGGCCCGGCCGGCGGCGTCTTCCTCAACCCGGTCAGCATCACCGTCGTCGCCGACGAGCCGGCCACGGTCTATTACACCGACGACGGCGCCACGCCGGATCGCTGGTCGAAGTCGTTCCGCTCGGCCAGGCAGTTCCGCATCTTCCACGACACCACGCTGCGCTTCCGCGCGCTGGACGACGCCGGCAACTGGCAGGAAGAGATCAGCAGCGCCAGCTTCGAGATCAGCGGCGACGGCTCGCGCTGGACCTCGGCGGCCGCGCTGCCCGAGCCGCGCACGCTGTCGACGGCTCAGCTCCTGGGCACCTCGCTGTACGTCGTCGGCGGCACCGACGGGCTGGCGGCGCAGGCCGGCGTCGACATCTGGGACATCGGCACCGGCGAGTGGTCGCTGGGTCCGGCCCTGCAGGTGGCGCGCGCGCAGCTCGCGTCGGCCGTCTCGGGCAACCGCCTGTTCATCGTGGGCGGCGAGTCCGACGGCCTGCCCCTGAACCTACTGCAGCGCCTCACCCCCGACCGCATGGCGTGGGAGACGCTGGCGCCCATGCCCAGCACCCGCTTCGGGCTGACCGTCGTGCCCCACGGCGGCAAGCTGTACGCCTTCGGCGGCAAGACCAACGGCGGCGTCGTGCTCGACGTCGTCGAGGTCTACGACATCCTGACCGACAACTGGACCAACCAGGTCGCGCAGATGCCGCGCCCGCGCTTCGGCCATGCCGCGGTGGAGCACGACGGCAAGATCTACCTGGTGGGCGGCGAGGACGAGGCCGGCGTGCCCATCGCGGCGGTCGACGTGTACGAGGTGGCCGCCAACGAGTGGACCCAGCCCGACGACCTGCCGACGCCGCGCAGCCGCCTCACGCTGACCAAGCACCTCAACGAAGGCGCCGTGCAGGGCCCGCACGTCGAGCTCGTCGCCGCGGGCGGCCTGACCGCGGGCGGCACGCCCAGCGCCGTGGTCGAGGCCTACGTCATCGAGCGCGACGTGTGGCGCGAGCGCACGCCCCTCGACGCGCCCCGCCACAGCGCCGCCGCGGCGGCCGGCCCGCGCCCCGCCGACGTCGACACCCAGCAGCGCCGCGGCTGGATCGTCGGCGGCCAGCGCGCCGGCGTGGTCACCGACGACCTGAGCTATTACACCCGCGAGCAGGACTACCTGCGCCTGCTGCCCGAGCTGCCCGAGGGCCGCTTCATGGCCGCCGCCGAAGAGGTCGACGGTCTGTTCTACGTCTTCGGCGGCCGCGCCTTCCAAGAGACCAGCGTCGTCTGGGCCTACGATCCCGAGACCGGCCGCGCCGCGGAGCGTTCGCCCCTGCCCAAGCTGCAGAACGGCCTGGGCAGCGCGGTCATCGACGGCCTCATCTACGCGGTCGGCGGCGCCAACAACTTCGGCCTGGCGGTGCCCTGGCTGCACGTCTACGACGCGGCCGACGACACCTGGACCGAGCTGCGCCCGATGCCCACGGCCCGCAAGGATCCCGCGGTGGTGGCGCTCGACGGCCGCCTGTGGGTCATCGGCGGCGACAACAACGGCCCCGTGCAGAGCGTGGAGATCTACGACCCGGCGACCAACACCTGGATGGCCGGCCCGGTGCTGCCCGCCGGCCGCACCGGCGCGCGCGCCGTCGTGCACGACGGTGACATCATCCTCGCCTTCGGCCGTGGCCCGGCCAACGCGCCCGGCAACGTGCTGCGCTTCGCCGACGGTCAGTGGACGCCCTTCCTCGCGAACTGCACCGAGTGCGAGACCTTCGAGTACGGCCAGATGACGCTGGTGCACGACCACCAGCTCAACATCTTCGGGGGCCGCGTCGACGGCGCGATCAGCGACGTCATCTACTCGGTGAACCTGAGCAATCAGCAGGACGTGCCGCGCCTGCGCCAGGACACCAACCTGCTGCGCCCGGTCGACCACGCCGCCACCGTGTACCACCACGGCCGCTTCTACCTGCTGGGCGGCAACGACAACGCTGCCGAGCCGGGGCCCGGCGGCCTGACGCACGTTCAGCAGGTGCAGGGCAGCTGCTTCAACGGGCGCCTCGATCCCGGCGAGACCGGCGTCGACACCGGCGGCGGCTGCGCCACGCTGTTCCCCGTCGAGTGCCGCAACTACACCGTGCTCGACAGCGCCGGGCGGTCGGTCGAGTCCGGCACCGGCAACATCTGTGACAGCAACCTGCAGACCGGCCTCTGGTACCGGGTGCAGGGCAGCGGCGGCACCCGCTTCATCACGTCGAACCCGCGCGTCGACAATCGCTGCGGCACCGACGCCACCGGCTACCTGACCGGCGGCAACCCCGGCCCCGCGGACGGCGTCGTGCAGCGCAACGTCTGCTACTACTTCCTGCGCGACAACTGCTGGACCAACTCGGCCGTGCGGGTGCGCAACTGCGGCGACTACTTCGTTTACAACTTCACCTCGGTCACGGGGAGCTGCTCGGCGGCGGTCTGCACCGAGTAGGCGACGGCGCCACCTCCGGCCGCATCGTCTGGGTGGACGAACGGACCGGAGGCCAACCCATGTACACCCTCGAACACCGCAGCGACGACGTGATCGATCTGACCGTGGCCGGTCAGATCACCGACGACGATTATGATCGCCTCATCCCGCAGCTCGAGCGCGAGATCGCCCACCAGGGTGGCCTGCGCATCCTGCTCGACATGACCGACATGGACGGCATCGAGCCCATCGCGCTGTGGCGCGACCTCGAGAGCTTCCCCGCGAAGTCCGGACCGAGCGGGGTGCCGGGCTGCGCGGCGGCGCCAAGGCGCGAGGCGGACGGGATACTCGGAGTATCGCGAGCGCCTCGCAACGCAGGCGCCGTCGTGCAGAACGGTGCACCGCGACGCGGAGGACTTCGTGGGGAAGCTCGGGCGTTCGACATGAAGCACCGCAACGACTACGAGCGCGTGGCGGTGGTGGGCGACCAGCGTTGGCACGACTGGGCCACGCGCCTGTTCCAGCCCATCGCCGGCGGCGAGGTGCGGTACTTCGACGCCAGCGAGCGGTACGCCGCGGAGCGTTGGATCGAGCAGTGCACCGAGCTGCCCGCGTAGCTTGCGGGGGTTCGCTCAGCCCGCCTTCTGACCCAGCCACGACGACGCTTCGCGACGGCTCTCGCTGCCCCGACCCTTGAGGTAGTCGACGAACACGTCGCGAATCTCGGGGATGGTGCTCTGCTGCACCGCCGGCCGCTCGATGAGCGCGTCGCGCCAGGTGGTGGCCTTGGGCAGGCCGTCGAACACACCCAGCGGTACGATGTCCTCGCACCAGGCGATGCGCTGCAGCGCCGGGGCCGCCGCCGCGTCGACCAACGAGAACCCATCGCCGCCGAACAGCGGCCCCTCGATCTGCTTCTCGAACTTCGCCAGCTTGTCGCGGGCGCTGGCCGCCGCGTCGCGGCAGCTCTGCTCGTCCTTCGCGACCATCATTCGATAGGTGTCCACCGCCAGCGCGCTGGCGAACTCGATCCAGGCTCGCGCGTGCGCCCGCTTCAGGGCCTCGCCGGGCAGGAGCGATCCCTCGGTGACCTCGTCGATGTACTCGTTGATCACCGCCGACTCGAACAGCACCGTCTCGCCGCCCTCGCCGTCGCCCACCTTCAGCACGGGCACCTTGCCGAAGGGCGAGATGTCGAGGAACCAGTCGGGCTTGTCGGCGAGGTCGATGTAGGTGATCTCGAAGGGCACGTCCTTCTCGCGCAGCGTGATGACGCTGCGCTGCACGAAGGGGCACAGGTTGAAGCTGATCAGGTGGAAGGACGGGCGGTCGGCGGATGCCATGGCGACTCCTCGTGGGTGGTGACTGTGGATGCCCGCGGGAGCGTTCACGTCGCGGCCTTCACCCGATCCGTGATCACTCGATGATGCCGAGGCGCCGCGCCAGCCGATGCAGGTTGCCGCGATCCACGCCCAGGTCGCGCGCGGCGGCCGACAGGTTGCCGTCGTTGGCGGCCAGCGCGCGCTCCACGTAATCCCGGCGGAACGCTTCCGTCGCGTCGGCGAGCGATCGGTCGACCGCCACCGCCGCCACGCTGGCCGCCGGCGGCGCGGGCGCGACGCTGCCCAGCTCGCCGAGGTGGTGCGCGTCGACCACCACCGTGCCGCGGCCCACCCCCTGCGCCGCCCGCAGCGCCGCGCGCATCACCACGTGCTCGAGCTCCCGCACGTTGCCCGGCCAGTCCGCCGCCCTCAGCGCCGTCAGCGCCGCGGGCGTCAGCCGCAGCGCGCCCACCCCGAGGCGGCTGCGCGCCTGGTCGAGGAAGAAGCCGGCGAAGATCGGGATGTCCTCGCGGCGCGCGCGCAGCGGCGCCACGGGCAGCGGATAGACGTTCAGGCGGTGGAACAGGTCGGCGCGGAAGCGCCCCGCCTCGACCTCGGCCTCGAGATCGCGGTTGGTGGCGGCGACGACGCGCACGTCCACGCTCAGCGGGCGGTCGGCGCCCACGCGCTGCACCTCGCCGAACTGCAGCGCGCGCAGCAGCTTGGGCTGCGTCGACAGCGGCAGCTCGCCCACCTCGTCGAGGAACAGCGTGCCCCCGTCGGCGGCCTCGAACTTGCCCGCCCGCGCCTCGCTGGCGCCGGTGAACGCGCCCTTCAGGTGGCCGAACAGCTCGCTCTCGGCGATGGTGTCGGGCAGCGCGGCGCAGTTGACGTACATCAGGGGCTCGGCGGCCCGGCGCGACCGCGCGTGCAGCGCGCGGGCGACGACCTCTTTGCCCACGCCGGTCTCGCCGGTGACCAGCACGGTCAGGTCGGACGCGGCCAGCATCTCGACCTCGTCGCGCAGCCGCCGCGTGGCCGCGGACACGCCGAGGATGGCCCCGCCCTCGCGCTGCTGGGCCTCGCGCAGCAGCTGCCGAGCGATCAGCCCCTGGCGGCGCGAGGCGCGCTCGAGCGCCTCGATCAGGCCCGCCGTGCGCATGGCGGCGCCCGCCAGCGCGGCGAAGGTGGCGAAGGTGTCGGTGTCGACCGCATCGAACGCGGCCGGATCGAGAGCATCGACGGTCAGCGCGCCCACCACCTCGCCCTCGACGCGCAGCGCGCAGCCCATGCAGGCGTGGACGCGCGCCAGCTCGTGACCGCCGGCCATCAGGCCGTCGAAGGGATCGGGCAGATCGTGGTCGTCGACGCGCACCGGCCCCTCGCTGGCGAGGATGCGGGCCAGGCGCGGGTGCTCGGCGGGCAGGAAGGTGCGGCCCTCGACCTCGGGCAGCAGGCCGCGCGCCGCCAGCGGGCGCAAGGCGCCGCCCTCCATGCGCAGCAGCGTGGCGGCGTCGCAGGGCACCACGCGCACCAACGCGCCGAGCAGACGCTCGTAGCGATCGGCGGCCGTCAGGTTGGCCGTCAGATCGAGCGCCAGCTCCAGCAACAGGGTCTGCACGGGCCCGTTGTACCGAGCACAACACGTTGTGGCAACGACAACATGGCACCGTTGTCATGACGACGACACGCGACGCGGTTGCGGGCTTCTGGGGCTGGCACGCGCCCTGCGATAGGGCCGGGCGGACCGAACACATGCCACATCCGGAGCCGACCATGCACCCGACCCCCCAACCGACCCTGCACGCGACGCTCGACGGCGCGCGCCCCGTCGGCGAGATCGCCGCCGCCTGGCCCGCCACGATCCCCGTGCTGAGCAAGCTGGGCCTCGACTTCTGCTGCGACGGGCGCCGCCCGCTGCAGGACGCCTGCGCCAAGAAGGGCCTGAGCGTCGACGCCACGCTCGCCGCGCTGCAGGACGCGCTGGCCAACCACGCCGCCGCCGAGCCGAGCCTGGTCGACGCCCCCCTCGACCACGTCATCGACCACATCCTCGTGCGCTACCACCGGCCCCTCGACGAGGAGCTGCCGCGCCTGACCGCGCTGGCCGAGAAGGTGTGGCGGGTGCACGGCCCCGAGCACGGCGAGCTGATCGAGCCCGTCGTCCACACCTTCTTCGCCCTGCGCGACGAGCTCGTCCCCCACATGCACAAGGAAGAGAACGTGCTCTTCCCCTGGATTCGCGCCGGCCGCGGCGCCACCGCCGGCGCGCCGGTGCGCGTGATGCTGGCCGAGCACGACGTCGCCGGCGCGCTGCTGGCCGACCTGCGCCGCCTGACCGATGACTTCGTGGCCCCGCCCGGCGCCTGCGGCTCGTGGCAGGCGCTGTGGGCCGGCCTCGCCCAGCTCGAGGCCGACACCCACCGCCACATCCACCTCGAGAACAGCGTGCTGTTCCCGCGCGCGCTGGCCGGCTGAGGAGCGTACCGATGCTGTCCAAGTCCGCCGCCCGAGCGTTCTTCGTCGGAGGCACGCTGCTCACCGGTGTGGCCTTCGCGGCGCTGACGGTGCACACGCACCAGAGCGTCCCCGAACAGTCCAAGGAGGCCAACCTGACGCCCGCCGTCGAGCGCGGCCACCACCTGTGGACCGTCAACAACTGCATGGGCTGCCACACGCTGCTCGGCGAGGGCGCGTACTACGCGCCCGAGCTGACCAAGGTGGTCGAGCGGCGCGGCGAGCCCTGGATCAAGGCCTTCATCAAGGATCCCGAGGCGATGTTCCC
>JAUHXL010000266.1 GCA_030426945.1 bacterium | reverse complement strand
CCAGGCCGTTCCAGGCGGCGAGGATCTTGTCGTCGAGGCCGGGCTCGGGGCGCTCCGCGCGCACGGCGTACAGGGCCTCGCGCACCTCGAGCCAGCGGGCGTGGTCGGCCGGTGAGAGTGGGCGGTCGAGGTGCAGCACCGTGCGGCCCTCGAAGTTGCCCCCGCGGCGCACGTTGAAGGTGGCCTTCACCCACGCGGCGTCGTCGGCCGGCAGCGCGGCGTCGATCTCGGCCGGCGTCCAGGTGAAGAACAGGCCCTCGTGCAGGTGGCCCTCAGCGTCGGCGCTGTCGGCGTCGGTGGCCGAGTAGAAGCCGCCCTCCGGGTGGCTCATCTCGCGGTCGAGGTAGCGCAGGACGTCGCGCGCGACGCGGGCGAAGTGGGCCTCGCCGGTGGCCTGGAAGCCCTCGAGGTAGGCCACCACGAGCTGCGCGTTGTCGTACAGCATCTTCTCGAAGTGGGGGACGGTCCACGAGATGTCGACGCTGTAGCGGGCGAAGCCGCCGCCGACGTGGTCGTACATGCCGCCGCAGTGCATGCGCTCGAGGGTGCGCCGCACGGCCTCCAGCGTGCGGGCGTCGCCGCTGCGCTGCCCCTGGCGCAACAGGCCCTCGAGGACGCAGGGGCGCGGGAACTTCGGCGCGCGCCCGAAGCCGCCCCAGGTGGCGTCGAACAGTTCGAGGTAGACGCGCTCGAGCGTGTCGAGGGGCGCCCCGTCGGGCAGGGCGCCGCCCAGCACGGTGGTCGGCTGGCGCAGGGCCTCCAAGACCGGCTCGGCCTGCTGTTGCAGCGCGGGGTCGCGCCAGTTGGCGCCCAGGGCGCGCAGCAAGGTGAGGAAGCCGCGCATGCCCCCGCGATCGCCATCGCGCGGCGGGAAGTAGGTGCCCGCGAACAGGGGCCGCCGCTCCGGGGTCAGCCAGACGCTCATCGGCCAGCCGCCGCCGCCGGTGGTCCGCTGCAGGAAGGCCATGTGCACCGCGTCGACGTCCGGGCGCTCCTCGCGGTCCACCTTCACCGGCACGAAGTGGGCGTTGAGGAAGGCGGCGATCTCCGGGTCCTCGAACGACTCGTGCTCCATCACGTGGCACCAGTGGCAGGTGCTGTAGCCCACGCTGAGGAAGACCGGCACGGCGCGCTCCGCCGCCTCGGCGAAGGCGGCGTCCCCCCAGGGCCACCAGTCCACCGGGTTGTGCGCGTGCTGGCGCAGGTAGGGGCTGGCCTCGTGGATGAGGCGGTTGGTGTAGGTGGGGCGGCCGTCGGGCTCGAGGTGGCGCGTGCGCGGCACGTAGTCGGCCGGCTGGCGGTCGAGGGCGGCGAGATCATCGGGGCGGTTCATCGGCGGGCTCCTGCAGCGGACGCGGGAGGGATGAGCCGCGGCGCCCGCCGGATGCGCGCGGCCGGCTTCGGGTGGGACTCCAGTCCATCGCTTCGCCGCAGGCCCCGCCAACACGGCCGGGCCATCAGCGGTCAGCGTTCAGCTTTCAGCTTCGCCGCGGCGCTCGGCCCTCGTGCCCGGTCGGCCTGCGCCCGGAGCTTGCCGGCCGGCTTCGAAGCCGGCACGGGGAACGGGGCCCGGCTGACCGCTGACCGCTGACAGCCGGTCGCACAGACCACCAACGGCTCGTGAGCAGATCCGCTGGCTTCCGCGCGGGTGGCGACTGTGCTAATCCGCTTCCACACCGCAGCGGGAGGTGAGGATGCGTCTGCTGAAGTCGTCGTGCGCCGTGGCCTTGATGATCGCGCCCCTGGTCGCGGTCGCCCAGCCCGACGCCCCGTCGGTGCCGAAGCCCACCGCGGTGCCCGAGGCGCCCGGCGTACCCGAGCCGGGTGTCCCGCCCGCGGTGCCCGCCGAGGCCACCGACTGGGAGGGCGAGATCAGCCGCGAGTGGGAGGTGGGCGTCGGCCTGCTCGGCTTCGTGAACGGCAGCTTCATGACCGAGCTGTCCGACGGCGACAAGCTGCGCACGACGCCCAACGGCGGGAAGCGCCCGACGCTGTACCCCGGCTTCGGCGGCGTCGGCGGCGGCGGCGGCCTCACCGTCAGCGGCATGTGGCGCGGCATCGTCGGCCTCGAGCTGGGCTTCTTCTACAGCCTCGATCAGGGCAAGGGCGATCTGACCATCAACGCCGCGAAGATCGACTTCACGCTCAGCCAGGAGGCCTTCCACCTGCCGATCGTGCTGAAGGTGGCCGCCCCGGTGAAGCCCGTGCGCCCCTTCGTCTTCTTCGGCCCCGAGTTCGTCTTCCCCGGCGAGCCCGACGCCGAGACCGACTCGGGCCTCATCCGGCTGACCGAGCCCATCGCCGCGACGGCCGACAACTACCTCACCCTGGCCTTCGGCCTCGGCTTCGAGTTCATGCTGCCCGTCAAGGACGCCGACGTCCGCATCCCCCTCGTGCTCCGCGGCGCCTGGAACCCCAGCGCCGGCGACACCATCGACGACCGCATCGACGTCGACGGCTGCGGCGCCGACGACATCTGCACGTTCAAGACCGAGTGGGAGTGGCAGGCCGAGGTGGCCCTGGGCGTGGCGTACTACTTCCTGTAGGACGCCGCGGCCGCCCCGGCGGCCCCTTGACCTCGACCTTGACCTTGACCTTGCCCTTGCCCTCCCTCGGGCACGGCGCACGGGCTCTCGCGGGCGAAGCGGCGAGCGTCGGCGGGCCTCGCCGCGCCAGCGCCTCGTCCGAGCGTCCACCCGCCCCTTCACACGAGACGGGGC
The DNA here is from genome assembly GCA_030426945.1 of bacterium. Classification (GTDB taxonomy): domain Bacteria; phylum Myxococcota_A; class Bradymonadia; order UBA7976; family UBA1532; genus JACKDN01. The sequence continues at coordinate 6,995 of JAUHXL010000266.1, read as the reverse complement.
GCGACGAACCGCCCCGCTGAGCCGCCGAGATTCGGGTGGCACCTCTGCCGCCTGCATAACCCACGCTGCAGGGGCCGCTCTGTGGAGATCGAGTTCGAATCGGAAGGCCTGCAGCAGACTGCGCTCGGGTCGATTGTCGGCAAGGTCCACTATCAGTTCTGGGTGACGCAGTTTCCGAACGATGGCTGGGACGACTTCGTGGTCGTGCTCGCCAACGGGTGGTGTATTGCCCCTGGTGGATCGTGACGGCCTTGACCGCCACCTCAGGCCCGGAAGAGCGTCACGTCGCGGCCGGCGGGGGTTGTCGCCCGCGCGAAGCGGGTGCGTTCGTGGATCGGCGCGGCGTCGGCGCGGCGGTCGAAGATGACCAGCACGCCGGTGTCGAGCGCGAGGCGGTCGAGGTAGCCGTCGAGCTGGCGCAGGCCCTCGTCGAGCGGGTCCGGGCGGCTGGTGGACCACACCTTCAGCTCCAGCGCTTCGAGCTGCTCGCTGCGCTCGCCTCGGGCGTCAGTCCAGGGCCAGCGCACCAGCAGATCGATGCGGCCGCGGCCGATGCCGTACTCCCGGTGGATGGAGCCGCCGCCGTTGACCACGCGCTGCAGGAAGGCCATCAGGACGAGCTGCGGGGCGACCTCGTGGTAATTGGCCCGCTGGGTGAGCACGTCGCCGTGCTCGAGCCAGAAGCTCGCGAACTCGTTCAGCAATCGGTCGAAGTCGAGGCGGCCGTCGGGCAGGACGAAGCTGCGTGGCGCCGCGGTGACGGAGCGCTCGTAGGTCACCGCCAGCACGCGCGGAATTACCTCCTGGTAGATCGGGTTCGCGATGCGGATCGGCAGATCGCGGGCGATGAGCCCGAGGTCGGCGACGTACTGGAAGTCGTCGTCGTAGGGGTCGGCCGACGCCAGCGCGCCCGTGAGGATGGGCTCGAGGACGCGGCGCACCCGTGGCTCCGCCAGGCGCGCGGCCAGGGAGTCCAGGTGAGTCTGCCGCGCGAGGATGAGGCGCTCACGCGCGTGGTCGACGTGCTCCACGGTGATCGGCGCCGGCGGCTCGACGCCCATCTCGGCGGTCACCTCGTTGGCGAGCGCGTTGACCAACCACGGCTGGCCCGCGGTGACCTCGCCGATGCGCTCGATGGCCGCCTCGGCGAAGGGCTGGCCCGTGTCCGCGGTGTGCTGCGCCAGCAGCATGCGGATCTCGTCGAGATCGAAGTCACCCACCCGCAAGGACCGGATCTTGATGTTGAAGGGGCTCGCGCTGCCGAGCCGAGGGGCCTCGCCGCCCGAGGCGGCCTTGTAGTCGCGAACGTCGCGCAGACCGCAGAAAACGACCGACCAGGGGAAGTTGTCCGGGCGTTCGCTGTAGCCGGCGCGGAGCTGGCTGAGCACCGACATCAGCGACTGTCCGCGCAGGGCGTCGATCTCGTCGAAGAAGAGCACCAGCGGCCGGGGGCAGGCGCGGGTCCACGCTCGAAGCGCCGCCTGAACCCGCGTCCCGGGCGGGGCGTCCTCGGGCCAGGGTGGCGGGCGAAGACCCTCGGGCAGGCCGTCGGCCGCGCTCAGCCGCAGCGCGCCCAGCACGATCTGCTCGGCCGCGGCGTAGTCGTCTTCGGCGACCTTGGCGGTCTCGCAAGAGAAGTGGAGCGCGGCGAAGCGCCCCTCTTCGGTCAGCGCCTTCGCGAGGGTGCGCAGGATGGTGGTCTTGCCGGTCTGCCGGGGCGCGTGGACCACGACGTAGCCCATGCGCTCGAGCAGCCGGCGCACCTCGGGCAGCCGTTGCTCGGGCGGCACCATGTAGTGGAAGCGCGGGTCACAGGGCCCGGCGGTGTTGAAGAACCGGCTCACGGCGCCAGCCTACGGCGGACGATGGGTGGTGTCTACGCGGCCGGGGCCAGGCGCGAAGTGGAGTTGGCCCGGGCGCCGAGGGAGCGCGTACCTGGCGGCGGGGAGGGCCAGGTCAAGGTCAAGGTCAAGGGCGTCGCGCCGTGCGCCGCCGAGGTTTGCGTGGCACCTCTGCCGGGCACCTGGGCCCGGGCGCCGAGGGAGCGCGTACCTGGCGGCGGGGAGGGCCAGGCCAAGGTCAAGGTCAAGGTCAAGGGAGTCGCGCCGTGCGCCGCCGAGATTTGGGTGGCACCTCTGCCGCCCCAGGTTGGACACCTGATTGCCCTGAAGCTGCTGAGCGAGTCGGATCGCCGGCTGAAGGACCGGGTGGACCTGCAAGCCCTGTTCGCGGTCTGCACCCCCGACCAACTCTCGCGTGCCGCGGTCGGGGTCGCTCTCATCGAGCAGCGTGGCTTCCACCGCGACAAGGACCTGCCCGCGCTGCTGCGGCAGTGGACCGCGCAGGAGCGTCCCGACCTGGCGCCCCATCTGCCCTGATCCGCTGGCCGACGGCTTGCGAAGAGGCGCTGCGACCCCAGGACCTGGCGCTCGCTGGCGGCCCGCAACGGAGATCTGCTCGCTGGCGCTCGCCACGGGGGTCTGGTAGCGCGTCGAGTGGAGAATTCGGGGGCCCCACCCGACACCTACCCGCACGAGTCCCTTGGCCCCGCGGACTGGCCCCGCGGACTCGAGTGCCAGGCAAATCTGAACTCGGCGATGCCCAATGAGGTTCAACGCCTCCTTCGACGGGTCGAGGCCGCATCGGCTACGCTCCCCCTCGTGTGGAGGCGCGCGTGCTCGACCTGAAGAGGCTCCGCGACTCGGGCCAGGACCGTGAGGATATCGCCAAGCTGCTGGAGGGCGGTGATGATGCCTGACATGAGACCGGAGGCGGTCACCGCGCGGCTCGTCCGGGTCAATCAGCTCCGACAGATCTGCCTGTCGCTGGCGCGCGCGGGCGAAGCGGCGAGCGTCGGCGGCCCTCGCCGCGCCGGCCGTTCGTCCGAGCGTTTATTCTGCACGTCAGGCGGGACGGGGCGCGACCAACCGCCACGATGAGCCGACGAGATTTGGGTGGCACCTCTGCCGCTGCACCTCTGCCGCTGCTGGCCTGCACGACCCAAGCTACGGGGGACCGCTCCATGGAGATCGAGTTCGAACCGGAAGGTCTGGAACAGACTGCGCTCGGGTCGATCATCGGCAAGGTCCACTATCAGTTCTGGGTGACGCAGTTTCCGGCCGATGATTGGGACGACTTCGTGGTTGTCGTCGCCAACTGGTGGTTGGTGGCCCTCCTTGAGTTGCGCGGCTCGAGCCAGGCTCGGACACGCTTCAGCTTCATGGATGGTCCGTTCTGGATGGATGCTCAGCGAGACGGCGAGACCGTTCTCCTCCAGTGCGTCGAGGATCGCGGCGGCGGCGGGATCACACACAACGAGACAGTGCGCTTGGTCGAACTCGAAGCTGCAGTGCTCAAGTTCGCGCGTCGAGTGCTGAACGCTGTCGTTCGATGCGGGATGGCGTCACCTGATGCTGAGGAGCTGCGGCGACGCTTGAACGAATCGGGCGCGGCGGAGTCCGGCGCCATCCAATCCTGACGGACATTCGCCCTTCCGTTCGCGGGCACGAGGAACGGGGATTCGCGCGGCGCCCAACTCCAACACTCGGCCAAGCCGTCCTCGGTGCAAAGCCGTCCTCGGTGCCAGGCAGATTGGGGAGCGGATCCTGGCGGGCCCGGCTTCCCAAGCCGCCGCGTCAGGCCCGGAGGAGCGTCACGTCGCGGCCGGCGGGGGTCGTCGCCCGCGCCAGGCGGGTGCGTTCGTGGATCGGCGCGGCGTCGGCGCGGCGGTCGAAGATGACCAGCACGCCGGTGTCGAGCGCGAGGCGGTGGAGGTAGCCGTCGAGCTGGCGCAGGCCCTCGTCGAGGGGGTCCGGGCGCCCAGTGGACCACACCTTCAGCTCGAGCGCTTCGAGCTGGTCGCTGCGCACGCCTCGGGCGTCCGTCCAGGGCCAGCGCACCAGCAGATCGATGCGGCCGCGGCCGATGCCGTACTCGCGGTGGATGGAGCCGCCGCCGTTGACCACGCGCTGCAGGAAGGCCATCAGCACGAGCTGCGGGGCGACCTCGTGGTAATTCGCCCGCTGGGTGAGCACGTCGCCGTGCTCGAGCCAGAAGGTCGCGAACTCGTTCAGCAATCGGTCGAAGTCGAGGCGGCCGTCGGGCAGGACGAAGCTGCGTGGGGCTGCGGTGACGGAGCGCTCGTAGGTCACCGCCAGCACGCGCGGAATTACCTCCTGGTAGATCGGGTTCGCGATGCGGATCGGCAGATCGCGGGCGATGAGCCCGAGGTCGGCGACGTACTGGAAGTCGTCGTCGTAGGGGTCGGCCGACGCCAGCGCGCCCGTGAGGATGGGCTCGAGGACGCGGCGCACCCGTGGCTCCGCCAGGCGCGCGGCCAGGGAGTCCAGGTGAGTCTGCCGCGCGAGGATGAGGCGCTCACGCGCGTGGTCGACGTGCTCCACGGTGATCGGCGCCGGCGGCTCGACGCCCATCTCGGCGGTCACCTCGTTGGCGAGCGCGTTGACCAACCACGGCTGGCCCGCGGTGACCTCGCCGATGCGCTCGATGGCCGCTTCGGCGAAGGGCTGGCTCGTGTCGGCGGTGTGCTGCGCGAGCAGCATGCGGATCTCGTCGAGATCGAAGTCGCCCACCCGCAAGGATCGGATCTTGATGTTGAAGGGGCTCGAGCTACCGAGCCGAGGGGCCTCGCCGCCCGAGGCGAGCTTGTAGTCCCGGACGTCGCGCAGCCCGCAGAGGACCACGGACCAGGGGAAGTTGTCCGGGCGATCGGGGTAGCCGGCGCGGAGCTGGCTGAGCACCGAGATCAGCGACTGGCCGCGCAGGGCGTCGATCTCGTCGAAGAAGAGCACCAAGGGTCGGGGGCAGGCGCGGGTCCACGCACGCAGCGCGGCCCGCAGCAGTGTCCCCGGCGCGGCACTCTCCGGCCAAGGTGGCGGGCAAAGGTCCTCCGGAAGGGCGTCGGCTGCGCTCAGCCGCAGCGCGGCCAGCACGATTTGTTCGGCCGCACCGTAGTCGTCTTCGGCGACCTTGGCCTGCTCGCAGGAGAAGTGGAGCGCGGCGAAGCGCCCCTCTTCGGTCAGCGCCTTGGCGAGGGTGCGCAGGATGGTGGTCTTGCCGGTCTGCCGGGGCGCGTGGACCACCACGTAGCCCATGCGCTCGAGCAGCCGGCGCACCTCGGGCAGCCGTTGCTCGGGCGGCACCATGTAGTGGAAGCGCGGGTCGCAGGGCCCGGCGGTGTTGAAGAAGCGACTCACGGCGCCAGCCTACGGCGCGCGGTGGGTGGTGTCCACGCGGCCGGGGCCGGGCCCGCAGTTGAGTTGGCCCGGGCGCCGAGGGAGCGCGTACCTGGCGGCGGGGAGGGCCAGGTCAAGGTCAAGGTCAAGGGAGTCGCGCCGTGCGCCGCCGAGATTTGGGTGGCACCTCTGCCGGCCGGGCCTGGGCGCCGAGGGAGCGCGTACCGGGCGGCGGGGAGGGCCAGGTCAAGGTCAAGGTCAAGGTCAAGGGAGTCGCGCCGTGCGCCGCCGAGATGTGGGTGGCACCTCTGCCGCCTCTGGCCCACCGGGCGTGCGGACGCGTCACAGCAACCCGTAGCCCAGGTCGGCGGCCGCGTTCCGCAGGGGGCGGAGCAGCGCGGGATCGGCGAGGGGCCGGTTGAAGAGCGGCGTCTTCGGCACGGCGTCCTCGGCGCGCTCGTACAGCGCGACCGCGTGGCGGTTGGCGTGCATCGACGAGCCGTACAGCAGGCCCTCGATGTCGGGGAAGGCCGCGTAGATGGCGCGGGACCACCCGCGGGCGCGCGGGCGCGGGCCGCTGTTGATCGCCATGGAGGCGCCGGCGCGGGTGGGCCAGGCGCCCGTCAGATCGAGCAGCGTGACGGCGCGGCCGAGGGCGAAGCGCACGAGCCACGGGGTGCGCGCGCGGCGGTCGATCAGGCGCGTGTGCTGGAAAGCCTCGGCGACGCAGGTTGGGCCGTGGGCGGCGAGGTAGACGATCTTTCGATCCTGGACGGACGACGGCTCGAGGTGGTGGTCGAAGCGGCTGTTCGTGGGTCCGTATGCGCGGAACTCGCCCCAGCGAATCGGGTGCGCGCCCCCTCGGAAGTAGATGCGCCACAGCTCGGTGCCGGCCGGCAGGGTGACCCGCTCGGGGCCCAGCGCGGCGAGCCGCGCGGCGGGCGGTGCGTGCGGAAACTTCGGCACGGCGTCCGTTCCAGTCCGTCGGCGTCAGAGGTGGCGCGCGAGCTCGATGACCGTCGCGGGCGGGTAGCCTGCGCGCAGCCAGTCGCGCGGGCTCAGCGGGCCGTGCTCGGTGGGCAGATCGTCGGCGCGGGTCGTGAACCAGCGATGCACCGCGACGGGGTGCAGCGCCGGGTCGAGCGCGGCGACCACCTCGCCCAGCGAAGGCAGCAAGCCTCGATCGGTCAGCTGGAACGTGGGGATGCGCCACCCGGCGTCCGAACGGACACCGAAGAGACGGTTCGCGCCCAGCAGCTGTCGGACGCGACTGGCATCGACGCCGAGACGCTCGGCCACGTCGGCGGTGCTGGCGCTGGTGGCGAGCAGCGCGGCGAACTCGGCGGCGGTGCGCGCGACCGGATCGGCGTCCCCCAGGTCGCGCGCGCTCAGGTCGAAGCCGCCCCGCTCCAAGACCTCGACCTCGGCCGGCGTCAGGTCGTCATGGGGATCGGAGGTGGGCTCAGGCGACGCGATCCGCGCCACGGCGTCGCGTACCAGCCTCAGGAAGGCCTCGGGCGCCAAGTCGATGCCGTGCTCCTGGAGCCAGCGCGGGTCGGCCGTGCTCGCCAAGTCGAGCCTCCTCTCGCCTTCTCACGGCGGGATGCTGCGTGAATCGTAGCGCCGAGGCCGCGAGACGGCAAGCCGGCCCCAGGGCGCTGGAAGCTGGTGCCAGGCACGTCTGCAGAGTCAGCGCACCCTGCGCGGGTGCCGCCCCCAGGCCGCATCGAAGCAGACGTGCCCGTGCCCGTGCCCGTGCCCGTGCCCGAAGAGGGCAGGGCGCGCGAGGGCCGGAGGGGC
>JAUHXL010000265.1 GCA_030426945.1 bacterium | reverse complement strand
TCGGCCAGGGCGGTGCACGCCCGCGCGCACGGCCGGGTGCGCTCGAAGAGCTGCGGCGAGGTGTACGAGCCGACCACGTGATAGTCGATGTAGCGCTGCGCCTCGAGCAGGGCCTTCGTGGCGACGCTGTTGTTGTCGCGGCCCTGGAAGGTCTGGCCGATCAGCCGGAAGGCGTCGATGAAGTCCTCGCTGCGCAGGATGTACAGGTTGGTGTCGTTGACGAACTTGCGGTGCTCGGGATCCTTCAGCGGCAACAGGGCGTCCAGCTTCGCCGGGAAGGCGTCGCGCAGGTGGCCCTGCACGCCGTAGCCGTACAGGCCGTCGCGCACCGCCTGGAAGTGGCTCTCGACCGACTGGGTGGTGAAGGTGAACGCGAAGGCGACATCCTGCAGCCGCAGCCCCTCGGGCAGCACGCTGGGCAGGGGCGCGAGCGCCGCGTTCTGGGCCTCGTGGTTGATGCCCGGGAAGGGGCTGCCCACCGACCGGCCCTGCGCGTCGTGCAGCCGCCGCGTCACCACCACCGCGTAGGTCGTGCGCTCGCGCAGGGGCACCATCGGGCGCACGATCAGCGTGTTCGTCTCGCGCTCGTAGAAGGTCATCAGCGCGTCGGCGCGGCCGGCCAGGTCGTCCCGCGCGGGCTCCTTGCCCGGCAGGTAGTTCGGCACGTCGAGCACCCCGTCGGCGTCCGTGTCCTCGCCGGGATCGAGCACGCCGTTGCCGTTGGTGTCCTCGTCGGCCTCGTCGAAGAGGATCGACAGCGTCCAGCCGCGCGGGTCGTTCTTCCAGTAGCCGTTGATGTCCTCGAGCGTGGCCGGGTAGTTGCCGTTGCCCACGTCGAGGTGCACCGGCTGGCCGAAGTCGGGCGACGCCGGATCGATGTCGATCAGGTAGATGACGTCGTTGGCCAGGTTGTAGTCCGGGTCGCGGTGGCCGGCGAGGATGCTGTCGATGTCCAGGGGGCCGCTGAACGGGATGGTGATGGGCATGAAGACGCCCCAGCCGTCCATCTCGTCGATCAGCCGCCGGACCGTGCCCTCCATCTTGGTCGTCGCCACCATCGACGCGTTGATGCGCCGGCCGGTGGCCGACGTGGGATCGCGGCGCGTGGCGATGTCGTTGGGCAGCGGGATCTCGGGCAGCGGCTTGTGCAGGAAGTCGAACTTCACCGTCGTGGCGGCGGCGGGCGCCTCGGCGATGCCCTCGGGCGCGTCGCTGAGGCAGCCGGGCAGCAGCAGGGCGGCGCCGAGCAGGACGTGATGCATCCGGATGCGGATCATGGCGGTGCTCCTCACAGCCGGTAGCTCAGGATGGCGCGGCCGCCGGTGACCGGACCGATGGTCTCGTCGTCCGCGTCGGCCAGGGCGTCGCCGGGCTGCAGGACGCCGCCCTCGAGGCCCAGGGTCAGCTCGCTGCCGAAGGCGATGACGCGGTAGCGCACGCCGAGGTCGAGCTCCGTGCCGAGGTAGGCCCCCGGCTCCCCCCCGAACGGGTTGGTCGGGCGGCCGCCCTCGAAGCGCGACTCCCGCGGATCGGCGTAGCTGACGTTGGTGAAGGCGATCAACGGGCCGCCGTACACCTCGAGGCCGGCGACCGGACGCCACCAGGCGCGCGGGAAGAAGGCCACCGTGTTGGTGACCGAGCCCCGGAAGGGGTAGCGGTCGAGATCCTCGCTGGGCACGCCGACGAGGTCCGGATCGGCGGCGGTGACCGCCGAGCGCGCCGAGGTCGTCGCGAGCACGTAGCGGTACAGCAGGAGGCCCATCTCGAAGTTGGGATCGGCCTTGAAGCTGTTCTGCGCGCCGTCATCGAAGTTGCGGTCGCCGCTGGCGTAGATGAAGTCGAGCACCGTGCCCAGGCCGCCGAAGTCGAAGCCCAGGCGCGCGGCGACGGCCATCTGCAGCACGTCGTGCTCGCTCTTCTCCGGCGTGGGCGCCAGCTCGGTGGTGCCGGTCACCAGCGCCCACTCGAGCTCGGTGGTGTACTTCACCTTGCCGCGGATGCGGCCGGTCCACTTGCCGTACAGGTCGATGGCGGCCACCTCGGTCTTCTTGCCGTCTGGGGCCTCCTGATCGCGGAAGGCCGCGTACATGCCGACGGTGCGCGGCTTGCCGTGGTTGACGACGGCGGCGGCGATGAACTGCGTGGCCTCGTCGTCGCCGAGGATCACGTCGTCGCCCTGCACCACGTCGTAGCCGAAGGTCAGCACGACGCGGCCGCGCGTCCACGGGCCCGTGGAGATCGTGCTGCGCAGCACGCGGTCGCCGCCGCGGGGATCACCGAAGTAGGCGCTGCCCGGCGTCCACCCGTGGTCGCCGTCGTTGGCCAGCAGGCCCAGGCCCCAGTGGCTGGTCTGGAAGCCGCCGCTGAGCGTGACGAAGGGGCCGACGGTCAGCCGACCGAAGGCCTTGCGCAGCTGGGTGTCGGTGTCGCCCCCGAGGGCGGGATCGACGGCGCCGAAGTCATCGGCGGCGCCGCCGCTGACCTGCCCGGTGAGCAGGTCGTGCTCGTACTCGGCGTGGAAGAAGATGGGCGACAGCGCCTGCTCGGTGTCGAACACGGCGCCCACGCGCAGCTGCGTATCGAAGGCCGCGTCGGGCGCGTACGCCGTGCCGGCCGCGTCGGTGGCGAAGGCCTGCACGCCCTCGCTGCGCAGGGTCGCCGACAGCGGCGCCGCGACGCGCATGGCGCCGGGCCGGAAGGTCAACAGAGGCTTGTAGTCGCGGCTGTCGCCGGCGAGCACCTCGGCCTCGGCGGCGACGCCGTCGACTTCGGCCAGGGCGGTCGCCGGCAGCGCCGCGGCCAGGAGCAACGCGGTCCCACGTGTCATCGGATTGGTCCCCCACGGATCGAGCGGGGGGGAGCATAGACCATCGCGCCGCGGTCGACCACGGCGTGTGCGGTCAGGGGTCTGCTCACGAGCCGTTGGTGGTCGCTCCAACGGGCGGTCAGCTATCAGCGGTCAGCTGTCAGCCGGGCTCCGTACGCCGTGCCGAGTGCGGAACAGCTGGGCAGGCTTGGGGGGCCGGCTTACCGGGCACAAGGTACAATCGCCGCGACGGAGCTGAAAGCTGACCGCTGAAAGCTGATAGCCCGGCCGTCCCGGCGGGGCGTCCGGTGGACCAACGGGTTTGAATCACACCCTGCGGTCAGAGGGCCTCGAGCAGCGCGTCCAGCAGGGCCACGCCGTAGCCGGTGCCCAGCTCGCCGTCCCCCGACGGCCCCGCGATGTCCAGGTGCAGCCAGCGCCCCTCGAAGTCCACGAGGTGCTCGGCGACGAACTGGGCGGCGCAGCTCGACTGCGCGTTCATCCGATCCTTCACCGAGTTCTTGAGGTCGGCCACCTTGCTCTTGAACTCCTTGCGGAAGAACTCGGGGCAGTAGGGCAGGGGGTGCACCAGGTCGCCCGTGCGCCGGCCGAGCTTCACCACCAGCGCCTCGAGGTCGTCGTCGTTGCACACGGCGGCGGCGTGGCGATGACCGGTGGCGATCAGCTGCGCGCCGGTCAGCGTCGCGACGTCGATGACCACGTCCGGGCGCAGGTGGCGGGTGGCGTAGGCGACGCCGTCGCCCAGCACGAGGCGCCCCTCGGCGTCGGTGTTGTTCACCTCGACGGTCTTGCCCGAGTACAGCGTGAGGATGTCGTCCGGCCGGGTGGACTCGGGGCCGACGCTGTTCTCGGCCAGGCACAGCAGCGCGTACACGCGGTGGCGCGTGCCCCGCTGCACCGCCGCGGTGAAGGCGCCGAGCACCGCGGCCGCGCCGCCCATGTCGCCCTTCATGCCGGGCATGTGGTCCTTGCCTTTGATCGACAGGCCGCCCGTGTCGTAGACGATGCCCTTGCCCACCAGGCACACGGTGCGGCTGCCGGCGTCGGCCCGTCGCGGCGAGTACTCCAGGATGACCAGCGCCGGACCGTGGGTGGCGGCCTTGCCGACCCCCCAGAGCCCGCCGAAGCCCCCGGCGCCGAGCTCCTCGCCCTCGAGCACCGTGATCTCGGCGTCGAGGCGGGCGGCGGTGTCACGCGCCACGTCGACGAACACGGCGGTGTTCAGCTCGCTGGGCGGCATGTCGACGAGCCGCGCCGCGCCGCGCACGGCCTCGGCGGTGCGGCTGACGCGCTCGAGGTCGGCGGCGCCCGCGCCGAGCATCGCCACGCGCACCGCGCGCTCCTTGGTGGCGCCGCTCTTGCGCTGGTAAGCCGGCAGCGCGCGGGCCACGGCGCAGCCGGCGGCCATCGCGTGGTCGGGATCGTCGAGCGCCAGCAGCACGGTCGCCGTGCCCTCGCCCGGCGCCTGGGCCGCCACCAGCGCGCTGATCGCGTGCGGGCGCGCGGGGCTGTTGTGGCGCGAGCAGGCCTCGGGCAGGACGCCGGCGATGACCCGCTGGGGGGCGCCGGTGCCGAAGGTGCAGCTGGCCCCCCCCGCGTCGCCGGGGGCGGCGGCGTCGAGCATCGCGTCCCACACCAAGGCGACGTCGCCGGGCAGGTGCCCGAGGACGTCGGCCTGGCGCAGGCGCTCGGCGCGGCCGATGACGAGGAGGCAGCGGGGCTCGCCAGCGGCGGCCTCGGGCGGGACGAACTCGAGTTGGGTACGCATGGGCGCAACCTACGCGGGGCCCCCGGCGCTTTCAAGCCACCGCGCGCGTCGCCGGCGTCGCGTCCGCGCGGCCCCGTGCGCTATGACGGGGTCATGGGTGCACACCGAACGCGCTACATGATCGCGCTGGTGGCGGCGGGGACGCTGCTGGCAGGGGACGCGCTGGCCGGGCCGGCGGGCTGGGGCGCGTTCCGCGCGCCGGCGCCTGGGCGGGCCGAGGCGATCGGCGGCTACGCCGGCGGCTGCCTGGTCGGCGCGGTGGCGCTGCCGGCGTCGGGCAAGGGCTACACCTCCATTCGGCGGCACCGCCACCGCTTCTTCGGGCACCCGGCGCTGGCCGCCTTCGTCGAGCGCTTCGGGCAGGCGGTGGTGGCGGCGGGGCTCGAGCCGGTGCTGGTGGGGGATCTGTCCCAGCCGCGCGGGGGCCGCATGCCGTCGGGCCACCGAAGCCACCAGGTGGGGCTCGACGCCGACATCTGGTTCGGCCGCCCCGCGCCCAAGAAGCGCGCGCGGGACCGCAACTTCCCGACCTTGGTGGACGCGCGGCGCGAGCGCATCGAGCGATCGGTGTTCGGACCGCGCCACGTGGCCTTGTTGCGGATGGCGGCCGAGGACGACGCGGTGGCGCGCATCTTCGTCAACTGGGTGATCAAGAAGGAGCTCTGCGCGACGGTCGAGGGTGATCGTCGCTGGCTGCGCAAGGTGCGGCCGTGGTTCGGTCACGATCGACACTTCCACGTGCGGCTCGAGTGCCCCGAGGGCAGCGCCGAGTGCGCGGGGCAGGCGCCGATCCCACCCGGCGACGGCTGCGGGCAGGAGACCTGGTTCTCGCGGGCCGAGGTGTTGGCTCGGCGGAAGGCCGCCGAGACGGCGAAGCCGGCGCCGCGCGGATCGCGCCCTGGGTTGCCCCTGCGCTGCCGGGCGCTGCTCGCCGAGGCCGGCCGGGGCGGGGGCGGCGGCGCGAAGGGGAAGGCACGGAAGGCCGGCAAGGCGCGTCGGCCGGCGCCGCCGAAGTAGCCCGGGCGGCGTGCCATCGGGGCGACGGCGTCGAGTGATGGGTTCACGGTGCGCGCGCTCGTCCGACCCGGAGCGGGGGGCCCTCGCGGCCCGTCGAGTCGGCTCGCGGGCCGCCCGCCGGCTCGCGGTCGAGCTTCGATTTTCTCGGTGCGACTGTGTATGCCCGTTGACTACATGTGCCAACCCTGCGTAAATCCCCGGTTATGCGGCGGCCGTGCGGGTCTGGCGTGCGCGAAAGCGGCAACGCGCCTGCTTTCCTGATACGGTGACTCGGCCGCGAACGTCCAGGTCGGGGGACTCGATGGACCGTCGGAACTGCTTCTATTTCTTCTTGGTCGCGATGGCTGCGTCGCTGGCATCGCCCGGCGCCGCGCAGGCCGAGACGCCGGCGCCGGCGTGGAGCGGCGATGCCTCGCTGCTGCTGCGGGCCGTCGACCGGGGTCTGGGCGCCGCCGCCTGGGGCGGCTCCTCCTTCGCGCGCCTGGGGCCCGTCCTGCAGACCGTCTGCCCGGACGGTGACGGGGACGGGCGGTGCGACGTCGACGACAACTGCCCGACGGTGCCGAACCTGTTCCAGCTGGATCAGGACGGCGATGGGGTGGGCGACGCCTGCGACAACTGCGCGATCGAAGCCAACCCCAACCAGCTCGACAGTGATCGCGACCTGATCGGCGACGTCTGTGACAACTGCCCGTTCGTCCCCAACGGGCTCTTCGGCGGCGGCGGTGAGGGTGGCGGCCTCGGCGGTCAGGCGGATCGGGACGGCGATGGGGTGGGCGACGCCTGCGATGCCTGCCCCGGTCTGATGGATCCGCTGCAGTCGGACGCCGACGGCGACGGCGTGGGCGACGTGTGCGATCTGTGCCCGCAGGCGGGCGATCCGGATCAGGCGGACACCGACGGCGACTTCGTCGGGGACGCCTGCGACAACTGCCCGGACGTGGCCAACGGGTTCACCGTCGGCGGCGGCGAGGGCGGCGCCCTCGCGGGGCAGGATGATCGGGACGGAGACGGCGTGGGCGACGCCTGCGATCTGTGCCCCGACGTGGCGGATCCGGCCCAGGGCGACGCGGACGGCGACGGCATCGGCGACGCCTGCGACAACTGCCCTGGGGTCGCCAACCCGTCGCAGACGGACGGCGACGGGGATCGAGTGGGCGACGCCTGCGACGTGTGCCCGACGACGCGTGACTTCCTGCAGAGCGACCGGGACGGCGACGGCGTGGGGGACGTGTGCGATCTGTGCATCGACACGCCGGATCCCGAGCAGGGCGACGCGGACGGCGACAAGGTGGGCGATGCCTGCGACAACTGCGTCGACGTGGCCAATGGGTTCGATGGCGGCGGCATCGGTGAGGGCGGCGCGCTCGAGGGCCAGGAGGACGCCGACGGCGACGGGGTGGGCGACGTCTGCGACAACTGTCCCGCCGCGGCGAACCCGGATCAGGCGGACGCGGACGGCGACCTCGCTGGCGACGTCTGCGACGCGTGCCCGGGCGGGTGGATGGACCGGGACGGGGACGGCGCCCCCGACGCCTGCGATCTCTGCCCCGGCGTGCCCGACGATGGATCGGATCTCGACGGGGACGGGGCGGGCGACGCCTGCGACGTGTGCCCCGGGGTGAGCGATCCGCTGCAGCGGGACACCGACGGCGACGGCGTGGGCGACGCCTGCGACAACTGCCCGGACGCGGCCAACGGCTATGTGTACGACCCGGGCGATGGCTCGGTCGACAACGGCATCGGCGAGGGCGGGATGATCGTCGGTCAGCTCGACGGCGACGGCGACGGCGTGGGCGACGCCTGCGACAACTGCCCCGGCGTGTCGAACGCCGATCAGGCGGACGGCGACGGCGACGGCCTGGGCGACGCGTGCGACGGGTGCGCGGGCGGGACGGAGGATCGCGACGGCGACGGGGTGCCCGACGCCTGCGACGTGTGTCCCGACGTGGCCGACGACCAGGCGGATGGCGACTCCGACGGCGTCGGCGATGCGTGCGATGTGTGCCCGACGGTGCCCGACGACCAGACGGACAGCGACGGCGACGGCTTCGGTGACACCTGCGACGTGTGCCCGATGAAGGCCGATCCGCTGCAGGCCGACGCGGACGGCGACGGCGTCGGTGATCGCTGCGACAACTGCGTCGCGACGCCCAACGGCCTGTACTTCGACCCCGCCGCCGGCGAGGGCGGTGCGCTCGTCGGTCAGGAGGACGGCGACGGCGATGGGCGAGGGGACGTGTGCGACAACTGCCCGGACACGCCGAACTTCGCTCAGCGCGATCAGGATCTCGACGGCGCGGGCGACGTGTGCGACGCGTGCCCGCAGGGCGCGGTCGACGGCGACGGCGATGGCATCGCCGACGCCTGCGACAACTGCCCCGGCGTTCCGAACGGCGATCAGGTGGACAGCGACGGGGATGGCGCGGGCGACGCGTGCGACGGCTGCCCCGGCGGCACCGAGGATCGTGACGGTGATGGCACCCCCGACGCGTGCGACGTCTGCCCGGACGTGGCGGACGATGGGACGGATCTCGACGGGGACGGGGTGGGCGATGCCTGCGACCTGTGCCCGGGCACGCCGGACGCGCTGCAGCTGGACAGTGACGGGGACGGCGTGGGCGACGCTTGCGACAACTGCCCCGACGCGCCCAACGGCTTCGAGTCGGACGGCGGCATCGGCGGCGGCGAGGGCGGTGGGCTCACCGGGCAGGAGGACGGCGACGGCGACGGCGTGGGCGACGCCTGCGACAACTGCCCGGCGGCTTCGAACAGCGATCAGGCCGACGCCGACTCGGACGGCGCCGGCGACGTCTGCGATGTCTGCCCAGGCGGATCCGCGGATCGCGACGGCGACGGCGTCGCCGACGCGTGCGACGTCTGCCCCGACGTCGCGGACGATCAGGCGGACGGCGACGGTGACGGGCTGGGCGACGCCTGCGACCTGTGCCCGGACGTGGCGGATCCGTCGAACGCGGACGCGGACGGCGACGGGGTGGGCGACGCCTGCGACAACTGCCCGGACGCGCCGAACGGGTTCGAGTTCGACCCCGCCGGCGGTGAGGGCGGCACGCTGGCGGGTCAGGAGGACGGCGACGGGGACGGCCTCGGCGACGTCTGCGACAACTGCCCCGAGATCGCGAACCCCGACCAGGCCGACACGGACGAAGACGGCGCGGGCGACGTCTGCGACGCCTGCCCCGCGGGCAGCGTGGACGGCGACGGCGACGGCATCCCGGACGCCTGCGACAACTGCCCCGGCGTGGCGAACCCCGACCAGGCCGACACGGATCTCGACGGTGCCGGCGACGTCTGCGACAGCTGCCCCGGCGGCACCGAGGATCGCGACGGCGACGGCACGCCCGATGCCTGCGATGTGTGCCCGGACGTGGGCGACGACCAGACCGATCTCGACGGCGACGGCGTGGGCGACGCCTGCGACCTGTGCCCCGGCACCGCGAACCCGCTGCAGCTGGACACCGACGGCGACGGGGTGGGCGACGCCTGCGACAACTGCCCCGAGACGCCGAACGGGTTCGAGGACGGCGGCATCGGCGGCGGCGAGGGCGGCCGGTTGACCGGCCAGGAGGATGGCGACGGTGATGGGCGCGGCGACGCCTGCGACAACTGCCCGGCGGTGGCCAACCCCGATCAGACCGACACCGACGGCGATGGTGACGGCGACGCCTGCGACGCTTGCCCCGAGGGCAGCGTGGACGGCGACGGCGACGGCATCCCGGACGCCTGCGACAACTGCCCCGGCGTGGCGAACCCCGACCAGGCCGACATGGATCTCGACGGCGTCGGCGACGTCTGCGACGGCTGCCCCGGCGGCACCGAGGATCGCGACGGCGACGGCACGCCGGACGCGTGCGACGTGTGCCCGGACGTGGCCGACGACCAGGCCGACACGGACGGCGACGGGCTGGGCGACGCCTGCGACCTGTGCCCGGACGTGGCGGATTCGTCGAACGCGGATACGGACGGCGACGGCGTGGGCGACGCCTGCGACAACTGCCCCGAGGTGCCGAACGGCTTCGAGTTCGACCCGACGGACGGCGAGGGCGGCACGCTGACCGGCCAGGAGGACGGCGACGAGGACGGC
>JAUHXL010000264.1 GCA_030426945.1 bacterium | reverse complement strand
GGGAGACCCGCCTGTCGGTCCACCTGGCCCGGGGCGAGCGGCTGTCGCTGTACCTGTACCTGCCCGAGCAGGTGCCCGACGGCTTCGTCTTCGTGCCCGAGGGGCCCTTCCGGGCCGGCTGCGACGGCGACGCCGGCGTGCAGGCGGACGCGCTGCCGGCCGGGCGCTGCACGCTGGCGGGCTTCCTCATCGCGCGCGACGTCGTGACGCTGGGTGAGTACGGGGCGTTCCTCGACGCGCTGCACCAGCGGGATCCGGCGCAGGCGCGGGCGCGCGCGCCGCGAGCGTTCGAGGGGGCGCCGCCCTTCTGGCGCCCCGGGGCCCGGGGCTACGGCTTCCCGGTGGTGGGCCGCGGGGGCGCCGAGTGGGGGCCGCAGCACCCGGTCGTGGGTGTCAACGCGGACGACGCGCTGGCCTACGCGGCCTGGCGCAGCCACCAGGACGGGCTGCCCTATCGCCTGCCCACCGAGCTCGAGTGGGAGAAGGCGGCGCGCGGAGCCGAGGGCCGCACCTATCCCTGGGGGGAGCGGCCCGAGCCCAGCTTCTGCCACCACCTGGGCGCCGACGGCGGCGCGCCGCGGCTGCGGCCGGTGGGCGCCTTCCCCATCGACACCTCGGTCTACGGCGTGCGCGACATGGCCGGCGCCGTGCGCGAGCTGACCGAGAGCTTCGTCGACGGGCACCGGGTGCTGCGCGGCGGTGGGTGGCTGCTGCCCTTCAGCGAATGCGCGCTCTACGCGCGCACGCCGATGACGGCGGCCACGCCGCTCACCGCGGTCGGCTTCCGCCTGGCGCTCGACGGCCCCAAGCGGGCGGCCATCCCGCCCACCATCGAGCCCGCGAAGGACTGGGTGGTGCCCGACGCCCCGGCGCCCTTCCGCCCCAGCCAGCTGAGCGCGGCGGGCTTCCTGTCCGAGGAGCTGACGGTGGAGGGGCGCACGCTGCTGGCCGGCCACGCGCGGCCGCCGGTGCCGCCGCGGGCGGGCGAGCGCCCGTCGAGCGGCTTCGACACCGGGCCCGAGCGCTACATCGTGCTCGACGAGATCGCCCGCGGCAGCATGGGCCGCGTCGTGCTGGCCTACGACCAGGTGCTCGAGCGCCACGTCGCGCTGAAGATCCTCCACGACAAGCACCGCGACGACAAGCTGTCGCGCTACCGCTTCCAGATGGAGGCGCGCATCACCGGGCGCCTGCAGCACCCGACGATGGTGCCGATCTACGACATGGGCATCCTGCGCAACGGCGGGCGCTTCTTCGCGATGAAGATCGTCGAGGGCATGAGCCTGCAGGACGTGCTGCGCGCGCGCACCGGCGGCGACCGGCGCATGGTGGCCGAGTACGGGCGCGATCGGCTGCTCACGGTCATGCGGCGGGTCTGCCAGGGCGTCGCCTTCACGCACCAGCACGGCGTGGTGCACCGCGATCTGAAGCCCGCGAACATCCTGATCGGCGAGTACGGCGAGGTGGCGATCGTCGACCTCGGGCTCGCGCGGCAGCTCGAGCCCGACGCCAGCGACATGGTCGACGTGGCCGAGGCGGGGGAGCTGGCGCAGGCCGACGGGCGCATCACGCGGGTGGGCTCGGTGATCGGCACGCCCTACTACATGTCGCCCGAGCAGGCGATGGGGCTGCAGGATCTGGTCGGGCCGGCGGCCGACGTCTACGGCCTGGGCGCCATCCTCTACCACGTGCTGGCCAACCGGACGCCCTTCTCGGGGCAGAAGGTGGCCGAGGTGCTGGCCAAGGTGCGGCGGGGCAACGCGCGGCCGCCCAGCCAGGCGGCGCCGGATCAGGAGATCCCGCCCGCGCTCGATGACGTGGTGATGCGGGCGTTGAGCATGGATCCGCGCGAGCGGCACGCGGACGCGCTGGCGCTGGCGGCCGAGCTCCTCAGCTTCCAGGAGCACGCGCGGGTCGAGGAGACGACGCGCGCCGTGCTGGCGCAGCGGGCGCAGCGCGCCAACGCGGCCTTCGCCGCGTACGACGAAGCACGGCGGGAGCTGGAGCAGCTGCGCCAGCAGGTGCAGGCGCTGCGCGGCGAGGTGCAGCACAGCGATCCGGTCGAGCGGCGGCGGTTGCTGTGGCAGGCGCAGCGGCGCATCGCCGGGCACGAGCGGGTGCTCGAGGCGCGAGCCACGGAGGCGGTGAGGCAGGCGCGCATGGCGCTCGACGCCGACGGCGTGCGCGCGCGGCTCTCGGCGCTGCTGCAGACGCGGTGCGTGCTGGCGGAGCGGGCGCGCGACGACGCGGCGCGCACCCACTACGAGCGCATGCTGCGCCAGGTCGACCACGACGGCGCGCTGGTGCGCTGGCTCGAGCGCGGCGCCGCGGTGTCGCTGCACACGATGCCGACCGGCCTGAACGCGGCGATCTTCCGCCTGATCGAGCGCGGGCGCTCCCTGAGGCCCGACCTGACCGTGCGGCGCGACGTGACGCCCATCGAGGTGCGCGACGTGCCCGTCGGCCCCGCGCTGGCCACGGTGACGGCCAGCGGCACGACCGTGCGCGTGCCCTTCGTGGTGGTGCGTGACCGCCCGGTCGAGATCGAGCTGCCCTGGCCCGGCGAGGTGCGGCCGGGCTTCGCGGTGGTGACAGCGGGCCGCTTCCTCTACGGCGGCGATCCCCTCGACGACGAGGGCCTGCCGGCGCGGGCGGCCAAGCTGCCCACCTTCCAGATCGGCGTACACCCGGTCACCTGCCTCGAGTACCACGGCTTCCTCGAGGCGCTCGCCGACGATCCCGAGCAGCAGGCCGCGCGCGCGCCGCGCATGGGCCTGACCGGCATCCCGCTGTGGGGCGCCGAGGGCCAGCAGCGCTTCGGGGGCTTCTCACCGCACCGGCCGGTGACCGGCATCAGCCTCGCCGACGCCCACGCCTACGCCCAGTGGCGCGGCCGCCGCGAGGGCATCACCTACCGGCTGCCCACCAGCGCCGAGTGGGAGAAGGCCGCCCGCGGCGTCGACGGCCGCGCCTGGCCCTGGGGCGACCGCTTCGAGCCCGCCTTCTGCCGCGGCGAGCGCTTCACCCTGCACGACGTCGGCCTGTTCCCCGACGACGTCTCCCCCTACGGCGTCCACGACCTGGTCACTGGCGTCCTCGAGTGGACCCTGACGGCGGCCCGCGACGATCCCGACGCCTGCTACGTCCGCGGCGGCTGCTCCGCCCTGCCCCTGCACGGCCAGCCCTGCACGTCCCGCATCACCCGCGACCCCCGCGCCCCGTCCCCCTTCATCGGCTTCCGGCTGGTCATCCCCGGCTGAGCGCCCCGGCAACCCCCGGCGACCCCTCGCCCTCAGCCGCGCCACCCACCCACATCCCACCGCGACGCCCGCAGGCCGCCCAACGTGCCCGTGCCCGTGCCCGCCGCCGCGCCCCCTACCCGCACCCCACCACCACGCCCGCAGGCCGAACGACCCTTGACCTTGACCTTGACCTTGACCTTGCCTTCGAGCCGCGCCCCCACGCGCACCTCACCGCCGCGCCCGCAGGCCGAACGCCCTCGACCTTGCCCTCGAGCCGCATCACCCAACCACATCCCCACCGCCACGCCCGCAGGCCGAACCCCCTCGCCCTTGACCTTGACCTCGCCCTCGCCGGTGCCCTCGAGCCGCGCCACCCACCCACTTCCGCCCACCACGCAACTCTTCGCGGCCGACCCCCTCCGCTCGCGCCGCTCACGGCGCCTCGAAGCCCCGCTCGCGCACCAGCTTCCGGTCGAAGGTCACGACCACTCGACAGCCCGCCCCAGCCGCGCGCTCGGCGATGATGTAGTCCGCGAAGTCCGCCGCGCCCGCGGCGAAGCGGCTCAGCGCGCGGCGGGCGATGGCTGGGTCCTCGACGACGAACTGAGCGGTGCGCACGATGTCGTCCAGGACGGCGACGAGTTCGGGCTTGGCCAGGCGGAACGCCCGCGTGAGCACCCAGGTGACCTCGCACAGCACAATGTGGGAGATGAAGAGCGACTCGCCTCGAGCGACCGCGTCATCGATGACAGCGGCCGCGCGCTCCGCTTGCTCGGCGTCGTCGGCGGTCAGGTAGCGAACGACGACGTTGGTGTCGAGGGCGATCACGGCGCGTCGCGGTTTCGGTCGCGCTCGGCGGCACACTCCGCGATGGCGTCCTCCATCTCGTCGAGCGAGACGGGGCGCGACACGTAGCGGCGCAGCCGCCCCTGCAGGCGCCGAACGTCCAGCGTCTCGGCCTCGACGACAATCGACCCGTCGGGCTGCCGCACGAACACCACCCGGTCACCCGCCTGGACGCCGAGGGCCTCACGGATGGCTTTGGGCAGGGTAATCTGCCCCTTGCTGGTGACCGTCGTAGCCGGCATTCCGCCTCCTCGCGCGACTCCTTACCCAGAGTAAGGATGCTGCCTCGGCGCCGCAACTCGGCACGCGGGGACGCGTAAGGAGTCGGGCCGAATCAGGTGCCGCGGTGATCTGACGACAGACCTGTAGGGGCCTGCTCCCCCCTCGGGCGCGGAACTGCGTCACGTCCCGGCCCGCGGGGGTCGTGCCCGTGCCAGATGCCGCGCCCACGACACGCACCTCACCACCGCCGGCCGCAGGCCGAACGCCCCCTCGCCCTGACGGACGTGTTCCTCCGGGAAGCCGGCTTCGAGGTGCCCAACGAACGGGTCGGCAAGCCGGGTCAAGACCACCCACGCCACCGACGGACAAAGCGCTCACCGGGGCAGTGGGACAAGGCGCTCCGCGCAGGCGGCCGAAGGTCTCGACTGACCCGGTCAGTCCGGGATGCAGTCGCCCATCGCCCAGGGGCCGCAGGTGCGCAGGTTGTCGCCGCACTGGCAGGGATCGTGGCCGCCGTAGGTCTCGCCGGCCTCGGTGCTGCGGGCGCCCTGGCAGGTGCCGTCGGGGGCGCCGTCCTCCCAGACGATGATGCGGTAGTCCTCGCAGGGCGAGCAGTTGCGGCCGAAGTCGAGGCCGCGCGTGCAGATCAGCTTGCCGCCCTGCGGGGCCTGGGCGACGTCCCACTCGGGGCCCAGGTCGCGGCACCAGGTGGTCGCGCGCTCGCTGCAGAAGCAGTCGTTGCCCTCGTCGACGTCGCCGTCGCAGTCGTTGTCGGCGCCGTCGCAGCTCCGCTCGTCGGGCTCGTAGGCGTCGCTGTACGCGGCGTAGGCGCCGGCGTCGCAGCGCCAGCCGTCGGCGCCGGCGCAGCGCATCGGCGCGTCGGCGCAGACGCCGCGCAGGTTCTGGCAGATCGGGGGATCCATGCCCGGGCCCTGGTCGGTGCGTCCGTCGCAGTCGTTGTCCAGCCCGTCGCAGGTGGTCTCGAGCACCTCGTAGTCGAGCCGGATCATCGACAGCCGCGCGTCGTCGCAGGCGCCCCAGCCGGCCGCGCCGCGGCAGGCCGGCACGGCGCCGGCGCACACGCCCTGCTGGTTGGGGCAGGCCGGGGCGGTGAGATCCTCGTCCACGTCGCCATCACAGTCGTCGTCCCGCGCGTTGCAGTCCTCCGGCCCGGCGCCGACCTGCACGCAGCCCACGCCGCCGGGGCGCCGCCCGTCGCACACCGTGCGCGCCTCGGCGCAGACCCCGCGCGGCCGGCACGCAGCCAGCGCCTCGGGCGTCGACAGCATCGGATCGACCACCCCGTCGCAGTCGTTGTCGAGGCCGTCGCAGCGCGTCTCGGCGAACTGGAACCCCTCGATCGCGCTGTAGTCGGGGTTCTGCCAGCCCCCGCGCCCCGCGCAGGTCTTCACCTGCCCGGCGCACAGGCCCTGGTTGCGGTCGGCGGGCGGCGGCTCGAGCCGCTCGTCGACCTCACCGTCGCAGTCGTTGTCGACCCCATCGCAGCTGACCTCGACCTCCTCGTAGCGCGCGTCGTGGGCCGTGTAGAGCGCGGTGTCACACGCGGCCAGCCCCGCCTCGCCGCGGCAGGTTCTCGTGGCCCCCGCGCACACACCGTCCTGCGCCGGGCACTCGGGCGGCGCCACCTCGTCGGTCTCGCCGTCGCAGTCGTTGTCCAGCCCGTCGCAGCTGGTCTCGTTGCGCTCGTACTGCGCGTCGTGCGCGCTGAACGCCCCGTCGTCGCACACCCACCCGTCGGCCCCGCGGCAGGCCTGCGGCGCCCCCGCGCAGACGCCCACGGCGTCGCGGCAGGTGGGCGTCACCAGCCCGTCGTCGACCACCCCGTTGCAGTCATCGTCCAGCCCGTTGCACTGCTCGGCGCTCGGCCCGATGGTCCACTCGCACAGCCCGAACGCGCCGTCCACGCACCGCCGCTGGCCGGTGCGGCACACGCCCACGTCGGGGCAGGGCATCACCGTGCCAGGCACGCAGCCGTCGCAGCCGGCGATGCCCTCGTCGGCCTCACCATCGCAGTCGTCGTCGAGGCCGTTGCACTGCTCACCGGCCGGCCCCTGGTCGTCGCAGGGCGTCCATGCCCCCTCGACGCAGCGCGAGACGCCCGGCGCGCACTCGCCCACGTCGCTGCCGCAGACCTCGGTCGCCCCCTCGGGGCAGGCGGGCGCCGCGTCCGGGGCGCTGGCGTCCGGCGTCGGCGCGGCGTCCTCGGCCGGCGCGGCGTCCTCGACCGGCGCGGCGTCGAGCGCCGCGTCCATGGGCCGCGCGTCGGCGACCGGCGCGCCGTCGGCCGCGGGCGCCGCGTCGGCGGGCGCCGCGTCCGGCCGCGGCGGCGCGGCGTCCGCCACGCCCACGTCGGCCCGGGCCGAGCCGTCGAGGCGGCCCATCGCGCCGTCCATGCGGCCCGTGGCGCCGTCGAGCGCGGGGCCGGCGTCCGCGCCGCCGCTCCCCCCGCCGCCGGTCGGCGCGCACGCCGCCGCGCCCCATGCCACCGCCCACGCCATCGCCGTCCGTCGAAGCATCGCGTCTCTCCTCGGCCGGCCGCAGGGGTACGGATCGCCATGTGCCGGTGCAAGCGCGGTCCGGTCGGGCGCGGCCCGATCAGATCGGCCAGTTCTGCCCACCGCGCACCCGCCCGTTGTAGACCCACTTGTCGGGATCCGGCGCCTGCCCGACCCACCAGATCCAGCCGCCCAGCCCCGCGAAGAACAGCCCCGCCCCGCCGAGCACCATCCACGCGGGAAAGGGTCCGAAGGCGAAGTTGTCGTACAGCTGTCCCAGGGTCCGCACGTGGCGGCCGGTGAAGGCCATGTGGCCGTCGGGGGCCTGCGCGGCCACGCGCGCCACCCAGCACAGCGTCAGCAGCAGGAACACCCAGATGTAGTTGCGCCGCAGCCGCCAGCCGGTGGCGCGCCAGAAGCTCATCTTGAACGAGGGCTGCAGCAGATCCTCGGCCAGCTGCTGCCGCCAGCCGCCGGGCAGCAGCTTGGTGTCGTGCAGCAGGTAGGGCACGATCAGGTGCGCCTCGAGCAGCCGCGTGCGCCGGCGGAACACGTCGTACAGCCGATAGCGCCGCCCCTCGATGCACATCAGCAGCAGCACGATGGTGCCGCCGAGCGGGATGAGCACGTGGGGCACGTCGGGGCGGCTGAACGTGACCGAGACGATGGCGGTCGACGCCGCCACCGCCCAGTTGGTGGTCACGTCCATCCGCTGCCGCCAGATGTCCCCGCGCCCCACCTCGGCGCGGTAGTAGTGGACGATCGGGGTCACCGCGCTCGCGGGCAGCGGATCGCCCTGCACGCGCTGCGTCGAGGCGTCGGGCTCGCTCATGGCGACGAGACTAGTCCCGCGGGGCGCCCGGGGCCAGTCGAGGGCCGTCGAGGGCGGCCGGCGCGCCCGCGGCGCCCAGCAGGCGCTGCGCCAGCCCGCCGAGGTCGAGCCCCAGCCCCTGCCGCACCTGCTCGGCGGTCGCGGCGGTGGCCGCGGCCAGCTTGCCCGCGCCCGCCTCGCCCACCACCGTCATGCGATCCACGCGCACCGTGCCCACGGTGTCGAGCATCGCCCCCACCAGCGCGGGCAGCTTCTGCCCCAGGACGATGCGCCGCGCCTCGGCCGCGCCCACCGCCTCGCAGGTCGCGGCCATGCGCCGCACGCCCTCGGCCGTCGCGCGCCCCTCCTCGACCAGCCGCGCCGACGCGCCCTGCGCCTCGGCCACCAGCCGATCCCGCCGGGCCTCGGCCGGTCGCACCACGTCGGCCACCAACCGCAGCCGCACCTGCTCGAGCCGCGCCGTCTGCACCGCCACCTCGGCCTCGGCGCGCGCGACCGCGGCCGTCACCCCGGCCCGCGCCTCGGCCACCACCGCCGCCTGCCGCGTCCGCGCCTCGCGCATCCGCCGATCCGCCTCGGCGTCGGCCACCTTCATCGCGGCCTCGACCTGCGTCTTCTCCTGCGTCTCGAGGTTCTCGGCCGCCCGAATCCGCGCCAGCGCCTGGTTGTTCGCCTCGGCCACGCGCGACCGCATCTGCAGCTCGGCCGACTGCCGCCGCCCCAGGCTGTCGAGGTAGCCCACGTCGTCGCTCACGTGCTGGATCTTCAGCATGTCCAGCACCAGCCCCAGCCGCCGCAGGTCGTGATCCGCCTCGGCCAGCAGGCTCTCGGCGAACTTGATGCGGTCCTGGTTCACCTCCTCGGGCGTCAGCGTCGCCAGCACCCCGCGCAGGTTGCCCTCGAGCGTCTCCTTGGCCACCCGCGCCACCGCGTCGCGGCCCACGCCCAGGAAGCGCTCGATCGCGTTGCCGATGGTCGGCTCCTCGCTCGCGATCTTCACGTTCGCCACGCCCTGCACGTTCAGCGCGATGCCGCCCTTCGAGTAGGCGCCCTTCACCGACAGGTCGATGACCATGTTGGTCAGGTTCAGCCGGTCCACCTTCTCGATCAGCGGCACGCGCATCGCCCGCCCGCCGTGCACCAGGCGGTAGGGCACCCGCCGCGCGCCGACCGTGCGCGTGTTGCCCGAGAACACCAGCACCTCGTTGGGCTGACAGATCTCGGTCAGCGCCCGCACCACCAGCACCGCGGTCACGGCGCCGACCACCAGCACGCCCAGCATCACCAGGATGATCGTCGTCATCGTCGTCTCCTCTTCCTTCCGTGCCTCAGGCCGCGGTCAGGTCGTCGTTGCGGGGCTTCACGGCGTCGCCGAGCGTGCCGGTCAGGTCGACGCCCAGCGTCGTCGACACCTCGCGCAGCAGCGCGCGCACGGCGGCGGGGTAGGCGGCGGCCAGGCGGCCGAGCGCCTCGCCGTCGCCGCCGTCGACCAGCGACGCGCGGTCGACGGTCACCCGCCGCGCCGCCGCGGTCACCTGCTCGAACAGGGCCTCGAGGTTCTGCAGCACCAGCAGCTCCATCGCGTCGCCCCCGGCCTCGCGCCAGGCCTCGGCCACCAGCGCCAGGCCCTCGGCGGTGGCCTTGCCGGTCTCGGCGATGGCCGCCGCCTCGCCCGCCGCGTGCAGCGCCTTCACCTGCCGGTCGGCCTCCGCGGGCAGGATGACCTCGGCGCGCAGCCGCAGCCGCTCCAGCTCGGCGCGCACCGTCTGCAGATCCTTCTCGGCCTCGGCCTTCGCCGTGTCGGCCGCCGCCTGCACCTGCTCCTCGATGGCCCGCGCCTGCGCGTCGAGCTGCGCGACGTGCGCCCGCAGCGCGTTGCGGCGCTCGCTGACGATCGCCTGCGCCTGCCGCTCGGCCACCTCGGCGCGCGAGCTGGCCTCGGCCTCGGCCTCGACCGCGGCGCGCTGCGCGTCCGACTCGGCCACCTCGGCGCTCCGCACCACCTCGGCGATGCGCGCCCGACCGATGCTGTCCAGGTAGCCGCGCCCGTCGCTCACCGCCTGGATCTTCAGCG
>JAUHXL010000263.1 GCA_030426945.1 bacterium | reverse complement strand
GGCCCGCCGCCGCCGCCCGCCGGGCTGCCACCGCCGCCCGCCGGCCCGCCGCCCGCGCCCTCGACCGCCGCGTCGTTCCGCCCGATGTCGCCCGCGTCCTCGAACGGGCAGCCGGCCAGCACCAGCGCCACGCCGGCCCACAGCCCGATGGCGCCCCAGTGTCGCGCCGCCTTCGCCGATCGCATCGCCTTCACCCTTCGCTTCGTCGTCGTCTCTCGCATCACCCTCTCCGTCTCGTTCGGGTTCGAGCGAGGTATTGCCGCGCCGCGGACGCATCCGTCATACCAATGCGGGCGATGCCCGCGCTGCCCCTCTCGCTGCTGCTCGCCCTCGC
The DNA here is from genome assembly GCA_030426945.1 of bacterium. Lineage (GTDB taxonomy): Bacteria > Myxococcota_A > Bradymonadia > UBA7976 > UBA1532 > JACKDN01. The sequence continues at coordinate 9,404 of JAUHXL010000263.1, read as the reverse complement.
TGGCCCCGGCCTGTCGGTCGAGGTGTCCGCCGAGCTGGCCGACCGCTGCCCGGATTCCGCGCGGGTGCGCCAATGGGTCGAGGCGTCCCTCGGCCGCGATCCCTTCGCGTCCGAGGACGCCCCCACCATCCGGGTCTCGACCCACCAGACGGCCACGCACGTCGTGGTCGACGTCGACCACGGCGCCGCCGGGCACCGGACCCTCCACGCGACCACCTGCACCTCGGCCCTGCGCGCGGCGGCCTTCTCCATCGCCGTCGCGCTCGATCCCCTCGGCGCGGCGCCCCTCGAGCCGGAGCCACCGGCGGCGACCGCCCAGCCCCCGCCGACCGACGCAAGGCCATCGCGCATCGAGGGCCCACCGAGCCCGCGGCCCGACCGAGCCGCCGAGGCGCCCGCGCGCGCCCCCGGCCCGCCCGCCGCCCCATCGTCGCCGCGGGTCGGGGCGCCCTCCCCGACCTCGCCGCTCGCCGACCGGCGCGCGCCGCCCGCGCCGCGGCCGCTCGCCGACCGAGGCGCGCCGGCCGCGCCGCCCGCCGACCCGCCGTCCGCGCCGCGGGCCTTCACCGCCCGCCGCGACGCGCCACCCAGGGGCGAGCGCGCACCGCAGCTCTTCCTCGGCCTCGAGCCTCTGCTCGCCGTGGGACACGGGCCGGCTCCAGGCCCGGGCCTGCGCGTCGGCGGGGGCCTGACCCTCGGCCCGTGGGCGTTCGGCGCGGCCTTCACCTGGCTGCCGGCCACCACCACGCCGTTCGAGGGCGGCGAGGTGTCGGCCGATCTGCTCGCGGGCGAGCTGTCCGGGAGCCTGCGCCTGGACGCCGTGGACGTGATCGCCCTCGCGCTGGCCGGCCGTCAGCGGGGCACCGGCGACGGCTTCGACAGCGACGGCGCCTACGACGCGCTGCACCTGGGCCTGGGCGCGGGGATCGCCGTGCGCGCCCCGCTCGCCGCGGGCCTCGCGCTGCGCGTGGGCCTCGAGGGCCTGTGGCTGCCGCGGGTGAGCCGCTTCACCGTCAGCGGGCGCACCGCCTGGACGGGCCCGCCCGCCGCCGCCCGCCTGAGCGCAGGCCTGCGCTGGCTGCCGTGAAGTTTCGTGACGGATCGGCCGCGCCGGCGGCAACCCCTGACCTGATGGACGTCGCCGAGGCCGAGTTCCGCGCCTTCTACCAGGACTGGGTGGACTACGCCTGGCGCACGCTGCGGCGCCTCGGCGTGCACCCGGCCGACCTCGACGACGCCACCCAGCGGGTCTTCGTGACCGTTCATCGGCGCTGGGCGGACCGGGATCCCGACCGACCCACGCGCCCATGGATCGCCGGCATCGCGTTCAAGATCGCGGCCAGCGAGCGCCGCCGCGTGCGGCACCAGCGCGAATGGTTGGTCGAGCCCGGCGACCTCGACGAGCGCAACGCCGCGGGGCGCCGCGCCGACGAGCTGATGATCGAGCGGCAGCGCGCCGGCCGCGTGCTGACCGCCATCCAGGCGCTGACCCCGGAGTGCCGCATCGTGTTCGTGATGCACGAGCTGGACGAGATCCCCTGCCCGGCCATCGCCCGGGAGCTGGACGTCCCCGTCGACACCGTCTACTCGCGCCTGCGCCGCGCCCGCGAGCGCTTCGCCGCGGCGGCGCGGGCCCTGCGGGCGCGGGAGGAGGGCGCATGAGCGATCAGGACTGGCGCGACGCCGAGCTCGAGGCCGAGCTCGCCGCCGAGCGCGCGCTGGCGGGGCCCTCGGCCGAGCGCCGCGAGGCGATGCTGGGCGCGGTGCTGGCGACGGTCGGCCTGCCCCCGCCGGGCGGAGGCGGCGACGGCGGGGCCGGCGTCGCGGGCAGCGGGGGCGGGGCCGGCGGCGGGGGCCCGGCCGTCGGCGGCGGCGCGTCCGCGACGGGCACCGCGACCGTCGGCGGCGGCGCGTCCGCGACGGGCGCCGCGACCGCGACCGGCGCCGCGACGACCGCCGGCGCCGGGCTGGCGGTCACGGGCCTCGCGACCGCCACGCTGGGCGGCGCGATCCTGGCGGCCGTCGCCGCGCTCAGTGGATCCGCGCCCGAGGTTCGACCCGCGCCATCCGTTGGCCCGGCCGTCGCCCGACCGATCACCGAGCACGAGCTCCCGCCGCCCGCCAGCCGCACCGTCGCGCAGCCAGGCGTCCCGGCGCCCGGCCTCGCCGCGGCCGCGCGGCCGATCCAGACGCCCCCTGCCTCGGCCTCCGCGACGACGCACGCCGCGGCGCCGGCGGCCCTCCCGACGGCGCCGACATCGCCGACGAAGCGTCCGCCTCGCGCAGGGACCACGCCCGCCGCCACCGGCGACCCGGTGGTCGCCCCTGGGGACGAAGCCCTCGGCGTCCCGCCCCGCCCCGCCCCCGACCAGGTGGACGCCGAGCGGCGGCTGCTCGACGGCGCGCGACGCGCGCTGGGCCGCGGCGACGCGCACGCCGCGCTGGCGAGCGTTCGGCTGCACGCCCGCCTGCACCCCCAGGGCGCGCTGCTCGAAGAGCGGCTGTTCCTCGAGACCACCGCCCGGCACCGCCTGCACGACGAGGCCGGCGCCCGCCGGGCCGCCGCCACGCTGTCCCGCCGGTTCCCCGAGAGCCCCCTGCGCGCGAGGCTGCCCCCGATGGCCGAGCCGCGCTGAGGGTGTGATTCAAACCCGTGGGCCACCGTACGCGCCGCCAGGAGGGTCGGGCGATCAGCTTTCGGCCCCGTCGCGACGCATGTACCGCGTGCCCGGAAGCTCCGTGTTTCGAGCTTGCCGGGCGGTTTCGAGCCCGGCAGAGCGGACGGGGCTCGGCTGACCGCTGACCGCTGACCGCTGACAGCCCGTTGGCGGAAACACCAACGGCCCGTGAGCAGACCCCCGCGCTGACCGCCGCTTGCGCCCGACAGTCCCGATCCGCACACTGCCCGGCCCCCGTTTCTCCGGAGGCCCCCATGTCCACGCCCGCGCGCGCCGTCGGCATCGACTTCGGCACCACGAACAGCACCGTCGCGGTCTACGAGCCCGACGGGCGGGTGCGGCTGGCGCGCTTCCCGCTGCCGGCGATCATCGCGGGCATCGACGACGCCGCGGCGGCCGAGACCTTCCGCTCGGTGCTGTACTTCCGGCCGCCCGAGCCGCGGAGGCCGCCGCAGGCCGAGGCGGGGCCGGCGGCCATCGACGCCTTCCTCGACGAGGGCGAGGGGCGGCTGATGAAGTCGCTGAAGACCTTCCTCTCGTCGTCCTCGTTCCAGGTGACGCAGGTCCACAACCGGCAGTACTCGCTGACCGATCTGGTGGGCTACTTCCTGCGCGCGCTGCGGGCCGAGGCCGAGAAGACGCTGGGGCCCCTCGGGCGGCGCGCGGTGGCCGGGCGGCCGGTGCGCTTCGCGGGCGCCGAGGACGCCGACGCCGAGGCGCTGGCCGTGCGGCGGCTGACCGGGGCGATGGCGGCGGCGGGCTTCGACGACCTCGACTTCGAGTTCGAGCCGGTGGCCGCCGCCTTCACCTACGAGGCCTCGCTGACCACCGACGAGAACGTGCTCATCGGCGACTTCGGCGGCGGCACCAGCGACTTCTGCCTGCTGCGCGTGGGGCCCTCGGCGGCCAGCCGGCGGCGCCGCGACGCCGTCCTGTCCACCGGCGGCGTCGGCATCGCGGGCGACGTCTTCGACGCCCGCATCGTGCGGCACGTGGTCGCCCCCGCCCTCGGCGACGGCACGCACTACCGCGCGCCCGGCCAGCAGACCATGCCGGTGCCCAGCTGGCCCTACGAGAACGTCGAGGCCTGGCACCGGCTGCCTTTCCTCAAGGATCGCAAGACAATGCAGCTGCTGGTGCAGTTGGCGGCCGACGCCCTCGAGCCGGAGAAGCTGCGCGCGCTGGTCCACCTGGTGCGGCACGACCTGGGCTTCCAGCTCCATCGCGCGGTGCAGGCGACCAAGGTGGCCTTGTCCAGCGCCGAGGCGGCCCCCCTGGTGTTCCGCGATGGCCCCATCGATCTGCGCGCCACCGTGCGCCGCGCCGACTTCGAGGCCTGGATCGCGGACGACGTGGCCCGCATCGCGGGGGCCGTGGACGAGACGCTGGCCGCCGCCGCCCTGCCCGCCGAGGCGGTCGATCGCGTCTTCCTGACCGGCGGCACGTCCTTCGTGCCCGCCGTGCGCCGCCTGTTCGACGCGCGCTTCGGCGCCCACCGCGTCGTCGCTGGCGCCGCCTTCACCAGCGTCGGCGCCGGCCTCGCCCGCCGCGCCGCGGAGTGACCTGATCGTTGCAGCGAGCGCGCCGGCGGCGTACCTGGGTGCTCAGCCCAGGAGTCCCCCATGCCCACCGAACGCATCGAGTTCCCCAACGGCCGCGGCCAAACGCTCGCCGCCCGGCTCGACCGCCCCCACGCCCCGCCGCGCGCCTACGCCCTGTTCGCCCACTGCTTCACCTGCACCGCCGATCTGGCCGCCGCGACCCGCATCAGCCGCACGCTGACCGAGCACGGCATCGCGGTGCTGCGCTTCGACTTCACCGGCCTCGGCCACAGCGAGGGCGAGCTCGCCAACACCGACTTCGACGGCAACGTCGACGATCTGGTGGCGGCGGCGGACTGGCTGCGCGCGCAGCGGCGCGCCCCCCGCATCCTCATCGGCCACTCGCTGGGCGGCGCGGCCGTCATCGCGGCGGCGGCCCAGGTGCCCGAGGCCCGCGCCGTGGCGACCATCGGCGCGCCGAGCGATCCGGCCCACGTCAACGCGCTGTTCGGCAGCTGCCTGCAGACCATTCGCGACGAGGGCCAGGCCGAGGTGACCCTCGCCGGCCGCACCTTCGTGATCGGCCGCGCCTTCGTCGAGAGCGTCGAGCAGGCCCGCCTCGAGGGCGCCCTGAAGGATCTGCGCCGCGCCCTGCTCGTCTTCCACTCGCCGGTCGACAACGTCGTCGGCATCGATCACGCCGCCCGCATCTTCCAGGCGGCCAAGCACCCCAAGAGCTTCGTCTCGCTCGACACCGCCGACCACCTCGTCACCCGCGCCGAGGACGCCGCCTACCTCGCGGGCGTGCTCGCCTCGTGGGCCACGCGCTTCATCGGCGACGACACCGCCGAGCTGCGGCCGCCGCCCAAAGCGAACCACGTCGTCGTCCACGAGACGCGCAACGGCAAGTACCAACAGGCCATGGCCATCGGTCCCCACTTCCTGCTCGCCGACGAGCCGGTCGGCGTCGGCGGCGACGACTCGGGCCCCACGCCCTACGATCTGCTGCTCGCGTCCTTGGGCGCATGCACCTCGATGACCATGCGCATGTACGCGGATCACAAGGGCTTTCCGCTCGAGCGCGCGGTGGTCACGCTGCACCACGAGAAGATCCACGCCCACGACTGCGCCGCCTGTGAGTCGAAGACCGGCAAGGTCGACCGCATCCGCCGCACGATCCGGCTGGTCGGGGACGACCTGACCGCCGATCAGCGCCAGAAGATCATCGAGATCGCCGACAAGTGCCCGGTGCACCGGACGCTGCACGGCGAGGTCGTCGTCGAGACCACGGTCGACGATGATCGGTGACGGCGTCTGCCCGCGGTGCATCTGTTCGGCGCGCCCGGCGCGCAGGCGAGGCCGCCGCGGGCGCGCTATGATCCCGCCCGCCACCCCAGCCCGGAGGCTCTCATGCCGAACGATCGCCTGTTGATGCACCTCGACGCCCTGCCCGACGCGGCGCGCACCGCCGACGCGGTGATCGAGGCGGTGGGCACGACGCTGGCCTCTCATGATCGTCGCCACCTGGCCGACCGGCTCGAGCCGCGCTGGGCCGAGGCGCTGCGCCGCGGACCGACGGGCCCGGCCGACGCCGACACGGCCCTCGCGCGCATCGGCGAGCGCCTCGCGGTGGACGCCGGCGCCGCGCGCGAGCGCGCCCAGGTCGTGCTCGAGGGCCTCGCCTCGACCCTCGCGCACGACCTGGTGACCTACCTGCAGGCTCGGCTGCCCGCGCCCCTCGACGCGTGGCTGGTGGCCAGCCCCCAGGCGCCGCCCCTGCCCCCGCGGGCCACCCCGACGCCGGCGACGCACACGCTGGCGAGCGGCGGCGCCGACCGCAGCCGCACCCTGGCCGAGGGGCGCCCGGATCGCGGCGACACGCTCGACGACCCCAACCCACGGGGGGACGACAAGCTGTCGAGCGGTCGCTGATCCACCGGCGCGGCGGCCCAGGCGCGCGGCCCCACGCGCGCGACATTGGCAGCGCGGGTCGATTGTGGAAAACTACAGCCCATGTGGGATCTGATCGACACTGCGCACCCCGTCCTGACGCTGACGATGGTGACGGTGCTGCTGGCCGCGCTGTGGATGATCCACGTCCTGCAGATGCGCCTGCGCGTCACGGAGAACCGGCTCGACTCGCTCGAGGCCGAGCTGCGGACGGTGGACGAGGAGCTCGAGGTGCTCGTCGGCGGTCACGCGCCGGCCTTGCCTTCGCCCGCCACTTCGGGCGCCGATCTGCTGGCGGCGCTCGGCGACTCCGAGCCCCAGGCGCAGGCCGCGCCGCCCGCTTGAGCCCGCCTCACTCCGCCTTCAGCGACCGCTCGGCCTCGGGCCCGAGGCTCTCGTCGCCATAGAGCAGCGCGCCGTCGCCCTCGTCACCCAGCACGTGGTAGCGCACGAAGGCCAGCGTGTAGCCGTTGATCAGCCGCAGCGCCGTCGCCACGTCGACGAAGTCGTCTCCGCAGCCGTCGTCCCGCCCCACCGCGCCGGCCAGGAAGCAGGCGTCCGAGAAGGTGAAGTGCCCGCCCTGCGGGAAGTCGAGGCGGACGCTGTCGGGCTGATCGATGGCGGCCCAGATGGGATCGCCTTCGCGCGCGTTGGGCAGCGTGGCGTCCCGCGCCCCGGTCATCAGCAGCACGGGATCCTCGATCTCGGCCAGCCCGTCGCCGAACACCGCTGCGCCCGCGGGCGTGAGCGGCACCAGCGCCTGCAGCCGCGCGTCGCCGAAGCCCGCGCGATAGCGGTCGGCCGCGTCGGCGAGGTAGGCGCAGAAGTCCTCGGCCCCCGGCCCGCCCGGCGCGCACTGGGCCTCGATGGCGTCGACGTCGAAGCCCGCGCCGCCCACGGCCAGCGTGGTGTAGCCGCCGAAGGAGTGGCCGCTCATCGCCCGCTGCGCCGTGAGGCCGCCGCTCAGCGGGTGGTCGTCGGGCAGCGCGTCGAGGTGGTCGAGCGCCGCGCGCACGTCCAGCGGGCGGATCTCGAACAGCAGGTACTGCGGATAGCCCCCGTCGAGCGCGGTGTTGCCGGTGTGCTCGACGGCGACGAACACCCAGCCGTGCGACGCGAAGAACTCGGCCATGGTGTAGTTCTGCTCGGCCAGGCCCATGTTCCCGTGGGAGAACATCAGCACCGGGGCGGGCTGCTCGAGGGCCGGCGTGGCGTCGAGGAAGGCCTCGCGCCGCAGCAGGATGTTCGAGTAGCGCGGTGGCGTGCCGGTGGCGTCCAGCGTCGGATACCAGAAGGCCACGCGGATGGTGCGCGGCTCGCCGAAGGGCGGCTGGTAGGTGATCGACTCGGTCGTGTAGCCCACGCGGAAGAAGCCCGGCGCGTCGACGGGCCAGGGCTGCGGGGGCAGCGGCGCGGCGTCGGGATCGTCGACGGCGGCGTCCGGATCGGCCGGGCCCAGATCGGCGGCCGGCGCGGCGGCGTCGTCGACGACCGCGGCGTCACCGGGCGGGATGCCCTGGTCGTCGGCGCCGCCCGTCGCGTCGGCCGTCGCGCCCGCGTCGGCGGTCCCCTGCTGCGCCGTCCCGCCGCCGTCGTCGTCGCACGCGAACGCCGCAAACGCCACAAAAGCAAGCAAGAACAGCGACTTGGAAGGTAGTTGACTCAGCACCCTTGACTCCGAAACGATGATTCGTATCCTCGCGCGCCTCGACTGACCCCCCTCACGACATCGGAGCCGGATCATGCAGCGCGCCGCCCACATCGAGACCTTCGTCCGCGATCTCTTCCCCCAGGCCCTTCAGCCCGTGGTGCTCGAACTGATCGACCGGGGCTACGGCGTCTGCGAGTTCGACCGCGCCTCGGTCAAGCTGGTCAAGGAGGGCCTGTTCGGCGAGCGCCGGGTGCGCGTGACGCTCGATCCGCACGGCAACCCCTCCCTCGCCCGCGCCTGACCGAGCCCGCGCGCGCCCACCGCGGCGCGCCGCGGGCGTCCCCACCCGCGAACCTCAGAAGCAGAGGTTCACGCAGTTGTCCGGGTTGTTGCGCCAGCGCACGCAGGCCTCGCCCTCGGTCGCCATGACCGGGTTGTCCCACCCATCGGCCCCCAGCCGCCACACGTCGTCCACCGCCCCGCAGTCGGTCTTGCCGCCGAACATCAGCGCGTGGCCCTGCGAGGGCGCGAAGACCACCGAGTGGGCGTTGCGCCGCTCGGGCGTGCCGGGCTGCACGATCGTGAAGTCGGGCGGGAAGTCGCAGAAGCCGTTGGCCGGCTTGTTGAACACGTCCGCCGGGGACACCTCGACCCAGCCGCCGCCGGGCGTGTAGGCCCACGCGTCGTTGCTGTTGCCCAGCACCTGATCGTCGTGGCCGCCGAGCACCAGATACCGGCCGTCGACCGGGTCGTAGACGAAGCCCTGCCAGAAGCGGCCCGGCGGCGCGCCCGCGCCCCCGGCGTGGATGCGCGACCACGCGCCGGCCTCGCGGTCGTACGACCACAGATCGCTGAAGTAGCGGGCGTTGTTGTTGAAGGCCGTCTCGTCGCCGCCGCCGAACATGACCACGGCGTCCTCGACCGGATCGTAGATCGCGCTGTTCCACATGCGGCGGCTGGGCTTGTCGCCCTGCTGCACGACGAAGCGCCACTCGCTGCTGGCGATGTCGAAGACCCACATGTCGTCGAGCACGTTGGGCGTGGCGCCGCTGCTCGAGCTGTTGCCGCCCCACACGACGAGCTGGTTGCGGGTCGAGTCGAAGGCCAGCGCGTGGTTGTAGCGGCCGCTGGGCTGGCGGTCGCCGCTGGGGACGACCTCGGTCCAGGTGCGGGTGGCGACGTCGAAGCGCCACAGATCGGCGAGCGGCGTGTAGGGGCCCGAGGTCCCGTTGCGGGTGCGACCGCCGAAGACCCAGACGCTGCCGTCGCCGAAGACCGCCGCGTGGCGCGCCCGGCCCGGCGGGTTGCCGGCGTCGAGGCGCACCCAGCGGCCGTCGCCGCAGGTGGGCTCCCAGTCGTAGTACAGCCAGGTCGAGGACTCGAAGGTGTAGGCGGGGAAGCCGCAGTTCTCGGGCACCGCGGTGTTGCCGCCGAAGATGACCATGATCTGGTGGTCGTCGTCGTAGGCCGCGGCGTGCTCGTTCAGCGGGGGCGGCCGCATCGCGTCGTCGCCGTCGCAGGGCCGGTCGCCGGGCGCGCCGCCCGCGCCGGGCTCGCCGCCCGCGCCGGGCGCGCCGCCCATGC
>JAUHXL010000262.1 GCA_030426945.1 bacterium | reverse complement strand
CTCCACCGCGGGCACCGCCGGCGCGGGCGCGGCCGGCGCCTCCACCGCGGGCACCGCCGGCGCGGGCGCGGCCGGCGCCTCCACCGCGGGCGCCGCCGGCGCGGGCGCCTTCACCTCGGCTGCGGCCGGCGCCTTCACCGCGGGCGCGGGCGGCCCCTGCACCGCGGGCTCCGCCGCGCCGGGCGCCTCGAACCGGATCCAGCGGGCCCACCGCGCCGGGTGGTGCAGCACCGGCCCGCCCAGCGCAGGATCCACCCCGGCCCCCATCGCCCGACGCCGGGCCGCGCGCCAGGACGCTCCGTCCGTCGTCAGCTCGGCCGGCAGCGGATCGTCGGGGCCGCCCACCGCCCGGGCGACCACCGCCGGCGTGCCGGCGAAGGCCACCGCCGCCGCCCACCGGACCCAGCCGGCCGGGGCGGGCGGCCGGGTCAGCGCGATCACGCGGACGGCGTTGGGCGCGAAGCCCCACTCGGCCGGCGAAAGGCGGGCGTAGCCCGCCTCCGCGTCGCCCGACGGCGGCGCGGTGATGGCGCCGCCCGTGCCCGGATCGAGGGGCGCCGACAGCACCAGCGCGCCGTGCCCCCCGAGCGCCCCCTTCAGCTTGTCGGCCGTCGCGGCCGATCCGCTCAGCACCGTGGCCCCGGCGCCCACCGCGGCCACCAGCGCCGCCGCGTCCGCGCCCGGCGCGGCGCAGTCCGGGACCGGGCAGCCGGCGCTCGCGGCGGGCAGCGGCCCGAACACCAGCGCCCCGCCGGCGCCACCGGCCAGCGCGCCGAGCGGCTGATCGGTCACCCGGTAGCGCAGATCGAGCGTCGCGCCGGCGTAGGTCGGCGGGCTGCCCGGCTGCTTGCGGTTCGGCGCCGCGAGCACGAGCGCGTGCAGAGGGAAGCCGATCAGCGGCCCGTCGGCGAAGACCTCGACGGGCCCCGCGCTCAACGCCTCCACCAGGCCCCGATCCCGCACGAAGGGCATCACGCCGCGGACCGGGCGGGCCAGGGCCGCCCAGTCGCGCGCGTTCGGATCGCGCTTCTGGCCGCCCTCCCAGGTGGCGGGCGCGCCGGCGATCACCGCGCGCGCCGGCTCGAGCAGGCGCGCCACGACGGTGCTGCCCGGCACGCGGAACCAACGCACCGGCGCGCCCGGCGTCGCCACCCAGAGGTCGCTCGCGCGATCTCCGACCCGGTAGACCAGACGGGAGACCTTGCCCACGGCGGCCAGGGGGCGGGGCTGCGGGGCCAGCCAGGCCGCCCACGCCGGCGCGGCCTCGGGCAACGCCGTGACCCCGGCGCGCAGCGCGTCGCTCCCCTTCTGCAGCCAAGCGACGGCCTGCACCCGATCCGCCCGCTCGACGGCGCGATCCTCCAGCAACACGCGCGCGGCCGCCAGCTGGGCCAGCGCGGCGCGCGGGGCGCGATCGGCGTCCGGGCGGCCGGCCACCTCGAGGCGCCCGTGACCGGATGGCCGCGCGGCCCACTGCCGGGCCCAGAGGTGGTGCCCGGCGGCCGCCGCGTGCCAGGTCGCCTGGTTGCGGCGATCCCGCCCGGCCGCCTGCACCATGATGTCGGGCAGCTGCGCGATGAGCTCGTCGGGCGTCGCCGGCGCGGCCAGGGGGCGCAGCGCCGCGACGACGCCGCGATCCGGCTGCTCGCCCAAGCTCTCGACCCAGGCCGCCACCGCCGCCTGCCCCGCCTTCGCCGCGCCCAGCCAGTCGCGCCCCTTCAGCGCGATCTGCGCTTCGAGGGTGCGCACCCGCCAGACCAGCATCGGATCGGGCAGCTCCAGCACCAGCGCCCGGGCCGGCGCGAGCGCCGCCTTGGCGGCGCGGGTGTCCCCCTTCTCGAGATGCGCCGCGGTGGCGCAGATGCGCGCCACCAGCTGATCGCGGCGCTCGTGGGGCAGGCCCAGCCGACGGGGATCGGGGAGCGCCTTGAGGGCCTCGGCGGATCGCCCGGCCCGCGCCAGGACGCAGCCCCGCAGCACGTCCACGCGCGCGGCCTGCGGTCCGCCCCGTACCGCGTCCAGCGCCACGAGGGCCCCGCCCGGATCGCCCGCGCCGAGCCGCGCCGACGCCACCGCCCGCGCGACGGCCAAGGTGCTCGGCGCCAGGCTGCGGGCATAGCGGTAGCGACCGTCGGCCGCGTCGGCGTGGCCCGAGGCCTCGAGGGCGCCGGCCGCCAGCAGGTGCAGGCGAGCGCGCAGCGCGGCGTCGGTGTCGCCCGCGGCCTTCAGCGTCGCGAGGCCCTGGTTGGCGTTGGCGAAGGCCTGGGGCAGATCCCCGCGGGCCAGGCGCGCGCGCCCCTGCACCAGGTAGTTGCGCGCGCGATCACGCTCGGTCCCGCCGCCGTCCAGGTGCGCCCGCGCCCGGTGGGTGTGGGTGAGCGCCAGGGCCGGATCGCCCAGATCCAGCGCCAGCTGGGCGAGGGTGGTCTCGGTGGCGCCGGCGCCGCCCGCGTCCTTCAGGGTGTCCACGTAGATCGCCAGCGCCTTCTCGAGCAGGCCGCGGGCGCCCACCGCGTCGGCCCGGCGCCGCGCGATGCGCGCCCGGTCGCGCAGCAGCTGCGCCCGCGCCCGCACGCGATCCTGCAGCGCCTTCTCGACCTTGGCCTTGGGGGTCGTCACCCGCACCGCCGTCGGATCGGCCAGCAACAGGTAGGTGGCGTCGGCCTCGGCGATCAGCCGCTCGGCGCCATCGAAGTCGCCCGCCTCGATGCGCGCGTCGCCGGCCTGGCGCAGCGCGTCGGCGGCGGCCTTCAGCGTGCGGAGGTGCAGCCCCACGCCGGTCACCGGCTCCCCCAACGCGCGCATCTCGCGCAGGTAGGGCACGAGCTCGGCCACCGACTGGTCGGCCAGGTGCGCATCCACCATCTGCCCCGCCACCAAGGCCACCAGCGTCGGCTCGCCCAGGGGGCGCACGGCCTGCAGCACCGCCAGGCGCTTGCGGCGCTCGCCCGCGCGGTCGTTGAGCCAGGCGTCGGCGTGGGCGGTGCCGTTCATCAGGAGGGCGGTGAGGGCGCTGCCGCCGCGGGCCGCGCGCGTGGTGTCCAGGGCCACCTGCATCGCCGTCCGCGCCTTGGCCAGGTCGCCCCCGGCGCGCGCGTTGAGGGCGTCGGCCAGCTTGAGCTCGACGACGTTGTCCGCGTCGCTGGTCATGCCGTCCTCGGGCAAGCCGAGGTAGGTGGCCAGCGCCCGCCACGGCCGCAGATCGCCCTGGGCCAGCGCCAAGCCCTCGGCCATCCGCCGCGCCACGGTGACCAGCAGCGCCTTCTCGCGTTCGCCCCCCAGCCGCTTGCTGGCGATCTCGGCCCGCAGGAGCAGCCCGTAGAACACCGGCTCGGCCACCTCGACGGCCACCGCGGGCGCCAGCCAGGCGGGGTTGAGGTTGTTCTGGCGCACGGCGTCGACCAGATCGTCCTGCAGCTTGCGGGCGGCGCGCGCGTGCTGCTCGAGATCGCCGTGGGCCGCGCGGTCGAGGAGCAGGGTGGGGCCGAGATCCGGAGGCTCGCCGTTGGCCAGCGCGTTCGCGATGACCTCGAGGCGCGGCCGCAGCGCGTCCTTCACCTCGTCGGACACCCCGGTCGTGACCAGGTCGAAGACCTGCCCGTAGAACCAGATGCGCGCGAAGAGGGGGCGCTCGCGGACCACCTCGGCGAGCGCCTCGAGATCGCCCGCTTCGTTGGCGCGGCGCACCTTGAAGGTCCAGTCGGCGTAGGGCGCCGGCGCGGCGTGGGCGGCCGGCGCCAGGACGACGACGGCCGCGAGCGCGGCGAGGCCGAGCGCGATGCGTGAGCGGACGAGGACGTGAGCCATGACGCACTCCTGGGACCGCGGCGTCCCCCCCCGGGCCGCCACGCAGGCACCATCCGCCCGAAGTAACACGCGCCCGCGCGGCGGTCAAAGCGCGGCACGGGCGCGGTTGACAGGCCGCGCGAGGCTCTGCCAGCCTCCCGCCCATGGTCAGCCGAGTGCACTTCGGGAAGGTGGTGGCCGAGCGCTCGCGGCGCATCGCGGGCGACGCGCGCGAGCGCGCGGCGCGGGCGGCGACGGGGGCGGGCGACGACGCGCCGCGCTGGCTGCGGGCGGTGGTCCAGGCGCTGCCGACGCGCGCGCAGGACGCCCTGCGCGCCGCGCTCGACGTTGATCGCGGCGCGCTGGAGGCGGCGCGCAGCCTGCTGAGTCAGGCGCGGCGCGAGAAGGACGACGTGCGCCACCGGGAGGCGGCGCTGGACGGCGCGCGGGCCGATCTCGGTCGCGCGCAGCGCGCGCTGGACGCCGCGCGGGCCGAGGTGCGAGGCCAGGAGGCCGAGGCCGAGCGCCTGCTGGCGCGGGCGCGGCGCGCGGCGGAGGAGGCCGCGACCGTGCGGCGCGTGCCCCTCGCCGCGGTGGTGATCGACGAGGCCGCCCGGCCGCGCCCCCTGCGCGGCGTGGCGCGGCTGGCCGCCAACCTGGAGCGCTTCGGCCAGCTGACCCCGGTGGTCGTGCGGCCCCTCGGCGCGGACCGCTTCGCGCTGGTCACCGGCTATCGGCGCATGGCCGCGCTCGCCGCGGCGCGCTTCACCCACGTCGACGTTCGGGTGGTGCCGGACCTCGACGATGCGACCGCCGCCGCCCTGTACGTGGCCGAGAACTGCCTGGTCGAGGGTGTGTCGTCGAAGGCGGTGGAGCGCCTGGCCGAGCGGCTGGCCGACGTGGCGGGCTTCGCGGAGGTGCTGCCGCAGGTGCTGGCCGACGACGAGGCCGCCGTCGAGGACGTGTACCTCGAGGACATGGCCGCGGAGGCGCGGGACGCGCTGGCCGAGGGCGCCGGGTGGGTCGCCGCCCTCCGGCCTCACTGGGCCGATCTCGAGCGCGACGACCGGGTGCCGCTCGAGCAGCTGGTGATCTACTTCGCCAAGGTCGCGAAACGACTGCGGATCGCTCCGTGAACCGGGGGGAGGCGCTGCGCCGTCGCGCGCGCGTCCTGCGAGCCCTCCGCCGCCACCTGGACGACCGGGGCTTCGTCGAGATCGAGGCGCCGCTCGCGGTCGCCTCGCCCGGACTCGAGCCCCACCTCGACGCCTTCGAGCTGCGCTCCCGCGGGCCGCGCCGCTACCTGCACACCAGCCCCGAGTACGCGCTGAAGCGCCTGCTCGGCGACGGCCTGCGGGACATCTACAGCCTGGGTCCGTGCTTCCGCGACGAGCCACCGTCGCGCACCCACAGCCCCGAGTTCACGATGCTCGAGTGGTACGCCGACGGCCTCGACCTGCCCGGGCTGATGGCACAGACCGAGGATCTGGTGTGCGCCGCGGCGGCCGCGGTCGACGTCGCCCTGCCCCGCCCCTTCGCCCGGCAGACCGTGCGCGCGGCGTTCGTCGAGCACGCGGGGGTCGATCCCTGGGCGCTCGACACCGCCGACGCCCTGCGCGCCGCGGCGCGCGCGGCCGGCGTGCGGGTGCCCACGGACAGCCCGGCCTGGGACGACGTGTTCTTCACCGTCTTCCTCGACGCCGTGGAGCCGCAGCTCGCCGAGGGCCCACCCACGTTCCTCTGGGGCTGGCCGGCCAGCCAGGCCGCGCTGGCGCGCCTCGATCCCGCCGATCCGACGACGGCCCTGCGCTTCGAGCTGTACGCCGGGGGCTTCGAGCTGGCCAACGCGTTCGACGAGTTGACCGATCCGGTCGAGCAGCGCGCGCGCTTCGAGGCCGATCAGGCCCTGCGCGCCGAGCTGGGGGGCGCGGTGTACCCCATCGACGAGGCCCTGCTGGCCGCCCTGCCGCGGATCCCCCCCACCGCCGGCATCGCGCTCGGCGTGGACCGCCTGGTGATGTGGCTGCTGGGCGCCGACGACATCGCCGACGTGCGGGCGCAGCCGTGGTAGGCGCGCCGGGGCTCGTGTGGCTCGAGAGGTGCGGCAGCACCAACGACGAGGCGCGGGCGCGGGCGCACGATCCGGGCGTGCGCGCGGTGGGCGCGACGGAGCAGACGGCCGGGCGCGGGCGGCGGGGGCGGACGTGGCTGTCGCCCGCGGGCAGCGGGCTGTACCTGTCCTATGTCGCCCGGCCTCGCTTCCCGCAGGCGCTCGGGGGCGCCGTGCCGCTGATGGCCGCCGCCGCGCTGGCCGAGTGGTGCGCCGAGATGGGTGTGACGCCGACGCTGAAGTGGCCCAACGATCTGCTGCTCGGCGGCCGGAAGCTCGCCGGGGTGCTGTGCGAGGCGCAGGGCGCGCCGGACGCCTGGATCGCGATCGTCGGCGTGGGGCTGAACCTGCGCTCCCCCCAGGGGGGCTGGCCGGCGGACGTGCCGGGGGTCGCGCTCGAGACCCCGCTCGAGGCGCCGGCCGTGGCCGCGGCGCTGCTGCCGCGCTTCGACGCCTGGCTGGCGCGCGTGGCCGCCTGGGGCCTGGCCCCGGTCCTCGAGGCCTGGACGCGCTTCGCCCCGCCCGCCGGCACCCGGTTGCGCCAGGGCGAGATGGAGGGTGAGTATGCCGGCCTCGCGCCCGACGGCGCGCTCCTGTTGCGCACGGCCGCCGGCCCGCGCACGGTGCACGCCGGTGAGGTCGAGCTCGTCCGCTGGCACGGAGGCTGAGCGATGCTGCTGGTGATCGACGTGGGCAACACCCACACCGTCCTGGGTGTCTACGACGCCGACGGCACCCTGGTGGACAACTGGCGCATCGCCACGCAAGCCCACCTGACCGAGGACGAGCTCGGGGTGCTGCTGCGCGCGCTGTTCGCCGCCCGCGAGCATCAGCCCATCCACGTCGACGCGGCCATCCTGTCGAGCGTGGTGCCCCCGCTGACCGAGACCCTGGTGCGCATGGTGAAGCGCTACTTCGCGGTGCGCTGCCGCGTCGTGGGGCCGGGCCTCAAGACGGGCATGAAGATCCTGTACGAGAACCCCCGCGAGGTGGGGGCCGACCGCATCGTGAACGCCGTGGCGGCGTACGAGCGCTACCGCTGCGGCCTGATCATCGTCGACTTCGGCACCGCGACCACCTTCGACGTCGTCACGCCGGAGGGCGAGTACCTCGGCGGCGCCATCGCGCCCGGCATCGGCATCTCGAGCGAGGCCCTCTTCCTGCACGCCGCCCGGCTGCCGCGCGTGGAGTTCGCGCGGCCGGCGGCGGTGGTCGGCCGCAACACCATCAGCAGCATCCAGTCGGGTCTGGTCTACGGCTACGTCGGCCTCGTCGACGGCCTCGTCGAGCGCATGCGGGCCGAGGTCGGCTTCCCGTGCACCGTCGTGGCCACCGGCGGGCTGGGCCCGCTGATCGGAAAAGAGAGCGCCAGCATCCAGCACGTCGACGAGCTGTTGACGCTCGAGGGGCTGCGGATCCTGCACGCGCGCAACGCAGCCTGATAGAGTCGGAGCGTCCCTCACCGCGCCGGAGTCGAGCCCGTGGCCCTGCCCGAAGACCGCACCATCCCCCCCGAGAAGTTCCCCGAGAAGGTGCAGCGCTTCGTGGGCCCCCAGGCCCCGCCCCCGATGAAGATGATGCTGGCGCGCGGCATGGTGCCGATGAAGCCGCTGGTGCAGGTGTGCGCCCTGTACCAGCTGGCGCTGACCGACGACGCCGAGCTGCGCACCACCGCCGTCGGCACCCTGCGCAAGCTGCCCGCCAACACGATGGTCGGCATCGCCAAGCAGCCCATGCTGCCGGTGGTGCTCGACTGGCTGGTCGACATCTACGGCGACGCCGAGGAGGTCGTGCGGGCGGTGCTGCTGAACAAGCAGACCGACACCGACACGCTGGTGCGCGTGGCGGCCAAGGCCGACGAGGAGATCTGCGAGCTGCTGGCGCGCAACCAGGCGCGCCTGCTCGAGTCCCCCGCGCTGATCAAGGCGCTCTATCTGAACCGCAACACGCGGGCCTCGACCGCCGACCGCGTGATCGACTTCGCCGCGCGCAACGACCTCGACCTGTCGGACATCCCCGGCTACCGCGACATCCTCGCCGCCATCAAGGGCGTGCAGCTCGACGCGCGCACCCCGGAGGAGGAGGCCGAGCTCGACGCGAAGTTCCGCGCGACCAAGGACGCCTGCACCGTCCTCAACGACAAGGCCCAGGACGACGAGGCGGCCGAGGCCATCGTCCAGCAGGCGCTCGAGGAGCTCGACACCGAGGCGGCGGAGCCCGAGGACAAGCGCGGCCGCTCGGTGGCCGGCATGATCCGCGACATGAACATCGCCCAGAAGGTGCGGCTGGCCGTGATGGGCGGCAAGACCGAGCGCGGCATCCTGATCCGGGACACCAACAAGATCGTGGCGCGATCCGTGATCCGCAGCCCGGCGATCAGCGACGCCGAGGCGATGGTGTACGCGAAGGACAAGGGCCTCATCGACGAGGTCATCAACTACATCGCGAAGAACAAGAAGTGGACGCGCCACTACCAGATGAAGCTGAACCTGGTGCAGAACCCGAAGACGCCGATCAACGAGGCGCTGAACTTCCTGAAGTTCCTTCGGGCGTCCGATCTGCGGGCGGTGTCGCGCAGCCGGAACGTGCCGCCGCCCATCGCCAAGGCGGCCAAGGCGATGCTGCGGTCGCGCAACGGATGAGACGCCGCCCCCAGCCGGTGCCCGGACGGTGAACCTCGCCACGCTGGTGGATCTGGAGGCGCGGCTGGCGGCCGACGCCGACGCCGACGCGGCCGCCTTGCGCCTGAGGGACGGGGCGGTGTTCGCGGAGCGCGCGCCGCCCGCCGACCGCGTCGCCGTGCTGCGGGCCTGGATCGACGCGGATCCACCCGGCGTCGGCGACCGCGTCGCCCGCGCCCACCGGCTGACCCGCCTGGCGCTGACCACGTCGGGGTTGGCCCTCGGCTGGGGCGCGACCACCACCCTGCTGGCCTACGATGGCCGCCACCCGGTGAACGTCGCGCACGCCGTGGCGGTGCTGGTGGGCCTGCAGATCCTCACCCTCGCGCTGCTGGCGGCCGGGGCCCTCCTTCGCCCTCTGCTGCGCCGCGCGCCCCCGGCGCTGCTCGATCTGCGCGAGGCGGCGGCTGGCCTGGTGCTGGCGGTCGACCGCGCCCTCGCCCGCCTCGGCCGCGCCCCCGACGAGGCCCGGCGCGCGGCCTGGCGCGCCGCCTGGCACCGCCTGCGCAGCCGGCAGTCGCTGTACTCCGACGTCGAGCGCTGGCTGCTGCTGGGCGCCACGCAGGCCTTCGGCGTCGCCTTCAACGTCGGCGCGCTGCTCAGCCTCGTGGGCACGGTCGCCTTCACCGACGTGGCGTTCGCCTGGGGCACGACCTTCGACGTCGGCGGCGACGCGCTGGCCACCGCCCTCGACGCGCTCGCGACGCCCTGGGGCTGGCTGTGGCCGGCCGCGGTGCCCGACGTCGCGCTGATCGAGGCCACCCGCTACACGCGGTTGGACGCGGCCTACCTGAGCGCCCCGCCCGGCGTCCGCGTCGTCGACGCCGCGATGGTCGGGGCCTGGTGGCGCTTCCTGCTGGCGGCGCTGCTGACCTACGGCCTCGTGCCCCGCGTGCTGCTGGCGCTGCTGGCCCGCCGCGGCCTGCGCCGGGCGCTGGCGGCGCTGAAGCTGGACACGCCGGACGTCGACGCCGTCGTCCGCCGCCTCACCGCCCACCGGGTCCGCACCCAGGCCGCCGATCCCGAGCGCTTCACCCCGCCCGCGCCGATCGGCGCGCCCGGCCCGACGCCGGCGACCGACGCGCCGGCGCGCTACGCCGTGGTGTTGTGGCGGGACGTCCCCGCGCCGGACGGCCTGGTCGAGCGGGCGGTGGCGCTGTACGGCGGCGCGCTGGC
>JAUHXL010000261.1 GCA_030426945.1 bacterium | reverse complement strand
GCACGCCCCTCGATGTCATGCGGGTCGACGAGCCAGCCGACGCCGCCGCGGCGCTGCGGGGGGATCACGTGGACGTGGTGTTGCTGGACCTGGACGCGCCGCCCGGCGACGCGGTCGACGCGGTGCGGCGGCTGCGGGCGGTGGCGCCGGAGGTGCCGATGGTCGTGCGGTGGCTGGGGGACGACGCGGCGCTCGACGTCGAGGCGTTGCAGGCCGGCGCGAGCGACTGCGTGCGGCGGGGCGACGAGCAGAAGGCGCTGGTGGCCGCCTTGGCGGGGGCCTGCGCGCGCGGCGCGGGCGGCCCACCCCCGCGGGTGCTGGCGGATCTCGCGAGCGCGCTGGCCGAGGAGACCTGATCCCGTTCAGGCCGCGGCGCGCACGTCCTCGGCCGCGCGGCGGGGGGCGCGTCGGTTGCCGACCACGTAGTCGTCGCGGAACGCCGCCTTCACCTCGCCGTCGGCGTCGAGCAGCCAGGGCATGACCTGCTTCGCCGGCACCTTCAGCTGGCCCACCGGCTCGAGCGTGCGGAACACCCAGTCCCAGACCGGCACCGTCACCCCGTGGTTCGCGCGGGGGCTCTTGAAGTGGTGGTACAGGTGGTGGCGGCAGGCCCAGCGGCCGTAGGCGGTGCGCGGCGCGTGGGTGTGGATGCGGCGGTGCAGCACCTCGTAGGCGGCGTAGACGATCAGGAAGCCGACGGCGAAGGTCAGCCCAGGCGCTCCGACCAGCCAGAAGCCCAGGCCGCCCAGGAGGGGCCCCACGATGACCGCGGCGCGCACCTTCTCGACGGTGGGCGCGAACCACAGGATGTCGGCGTGGTGCTTCAGGTGCTGCCGCGAGAAGTGCGTGCGGCCCTTCATCTCGTGACCGTCGAAGCGGTGCATCAGGTACTCGGCCAGCGTCCAGGCGGCGCCGCCGAGCAGGGCGGCCATCAAATGCGCGACCATCGAGATTCCCTTTGTGATGCAAGGAGATGCTCCTAGAATGCGAGCAATTCGTCGCGTTCTCAACTCGCATTCGGGAGGCCCGGTGGACCGCCCCCGCAAGCGCCCACGCCAGGCGCGTTCGCGCGCCACCGTCGAGGCCATCGTCGAGGCGACGGCTCGCGTTCTGGCCGAGCACGGCTACGACAAGACGACCACCAACCGGGTGGCCACCGTCGCCGGGGTGAGCGTCGGCTCGCTGTACCAGTACTTCCCCAACAAGGACGCGCTGGTCGGCGCGCTGGTCGACCGGCACTTCGAGCGCATGCGGGCGTTGTTCGCCGAGCGGCTGGCGGCGGTGGCGGACGCGCCGGTCGAGCAGGCCGCGCGGGCGCTGATCGACGCGGTGATGGAGGGACACCGGCGCAACCCGCGGCTGCATCAGGCGGTGCTCGAGTTCGTGCCGCGGCTGGGGGTGCAGGGGCAGCGCGACGCCTTCGACACGTTCGCGGTGCCGCTGATCGCCGCGTACATGGCGCGCCGGCGCGCCGAGCTGCGGCCGCGGGATCTGGAGCTGGCGGCCTGGGTGCTGATGCGGACGCTGCAGCCGCTGGTGCACGCCGCGGTGCTGCGGGGCCCGGCGTTCTTCGAGGATCCCGCCTTCATCGACGAGGCCACCGCGCTGGTCGTGGGCTACCTCTCGGTGGGTTGAGGGGCCCCGGTCAGGCGCGCGGTGACCGCTTCGCGCAGGCTCTCGGCGCCGAAGGGCTTGGCCAGGACGGGGACGCCGCACGCCGCCAGCCGCTGGCTGTCGGCGTCGGTGAACGAGCCGCCGGTCATCAGCACCAGGCGCGCGGCGAGGGCGGGCCGCTCGGCCTTCAGGGTCTCGAGGATCTGGATGCCGTCGAGGACGGGCATGTAGGTGTCGCAGAGGACGACGTCGAAGTCCTGCGTCAGGGCCGCCTCGAGGCCTGCCTCGGCGTCGCCGAACGTGGCGACCTCGTGGGGTCGCAGCCCGCGCGCCACGGCGCGGAGCACCAGGGGCTCGTCGTCGATGACCAGCACGCGCAGCCGCGGCTCGGCCGGCGACGACGGATCGGTCTCGGCGCTCGAGGGTCGCCCCGGCAGCGTCAGCGTGACGCGCGTGCCGCGGTCGAGGCTGCTGTGGAGGGTGATCGCCCCTCCCATCGACTCGATCAGCGTGTGGCTGATCGACAGGCCGAGGCCGGCGCCGTTGCCTTCGCGTCGCGCCCGGAAGAAGGGCTCGTACACGCGCGGCAGGGCCTCGGGCGGGATGCCGACGCCGGTGTCGGCGACCTCGACGCGGACGCCGCCGTTCGGCTCGTCACGGGTGCGAATGGTCAGCCGGTGCGGGCTCCCGGGGTCGCTCATCGAGTCGGCGGCGTTGACCAACACGTTCAGCAGCACCTGCGCCAGGTGGCCCTCGTTGCAGAACGGCCGGGACTTCGCGCCATAGGCGCGCTGCACCTCGACCTGCTCGGGCAGCCGGGTGCCGGTGAGCGTGAGCGCGCGGTCGAGCACCCCGTGCAGGTCGACCGAGCACGCGCCCGCCGTCTCGGGTCGGGCGAAGAGCGACAGGTCGCGGACGATGCGGCCCACGCGCCCGGCGCCGTCGCGCATCTCGTGGAGCACAGCGTCGAGCTCGGCGTGCTCGTCGCCGGTCAGGCGCGGGCCCAGGCGCTCGAGCTCGCCCCCCAGCCAGTCCAGGTTCGCGATCAGATAGGCCAGGGGGTTGTTGATCTCGTGGGCCACGCCGGCGGCGAGGGTGCCCACGGTCGCCATGCGGTCGGTCAGCCGAAGGCGCGTCTCGAGGGCGTCGCGCTCGCTGACGTCGTGCAGGAACGTGAGGGTGGCGCCCTCGCCCAGGTCGACGTCGGCGGCCTCGAGGTGAATCGGCTCGCCCTCCGGGCGGTCGACGCGGCGACGCTGCGTGCCGGGTCGGCCGGCGCGGTGGTTCCCGTCGTCGGGCGGCGCGAGGGCGTCGAGCGCGCGGCCGAGCAAGGCGGGGGTGTCGCTGGCGGCGAACAGGGCGACCGCGGCCGGGTTGGCCGATACGACGGTGCCGCGCCGGTGGACGATGATCGCGTCCGGGGCGCCGGCCACGAGGGCTCGGTAGCGCGCTTCGGCGCGCTCGCGGGGCGCGACGTCGCGTGCGAAGCCCATGACACCGTCGATGGTGCCGTCGGGCAGGCGGATGGGGCTCAGCGTGACGTCGTAGTGCTGCGGGGCGTCGTCGTCCTCCCGATGAACCTCGGCGAACACCACGTCGCCGGCCAGGGCGCGGCGATAGTGTTGCGTCCAGGCGTCGCAGTCGGGGCCCGACTCGACGGGGCGCTCGCCGATGGCCAGGGGGTGGCCGCGCAGCTGCTGCCAGTTCCGCTGGAAGCGGCGGTTGGCGGTGCGGAGGCGCAGGTCGGCGTCGAGCACCCAGAAGGCGGTGTCGACCTGCTCGAAGAGGGCCTCGAGGCCCGCGCGGCTGCGGTCGAGATCGGCGAGCGTGGTCGTCAGCTCCGCGGCCCGCTCCTGCGCGGTGCGGTGCAGGTCGCTGACGCGGCCCACGAGCGCCCCGAGCCCCACGAACAGCAGGGCACCCATGCCGCGCCACTCGCCGACGATGCGCGCGAGGAGGTCCGAGTCCAAGGCCAGGAGCACGACGAGCTGGCCCAGGGCGATGACGACACCCGAGGCGATGCCGGCGCGAGCCCCGGCGCGGGCGCCGGTCAGCAGGATCGCCAGGATGCCGAACAGGGCGGCGGGCGTGCCGACGCGCGGGTAGGCCAGCGCCATGAGGCCCAAGGCGGCCGCGTGGCCCGCGACGCCGACCAACCACCGGGGGGACGGCTCGGCGGGGGTGGGGAGATGGGCGGCGGCGGAAACGCTGTCGGTCGAGGACGGCACGGTGTCTCCGGGCGAGGACGACTGTGGGTGACCTGACAGTGTTCGGATCGCGGCGCCGAGCGCTTGAGCCGCGCGGCGATCAGGCGCGGTAGCGGCGCTCGAGCACGGCGAAGACGGCGCGCAGGCCGCACGCCTCGCCGCCGACCGGGCGGCCGGGGCGGACGTCGCGGTTCCAGCCCCAGACGTCGAGGTGCACCCAGCGGGGGGTGGCGGTGACGAAGCGCTGCAGGAAGAGGGCGGCGGTGATCGAGCCGCCGAGGGGGACGCTGGAGATGTGGCTGACGTCGGCGACCTTCGAGTCGAGGTAGGACCGGTAGCCGGGCCAGAGGGGCAGGCGCCAGAGGGGATCGTGGGTGGCGACGCCGGCGGCCGAGAGCTCGGCGGCCAGGTCGTCGTCGTCGGTGAAGAAGGGGTGAACTTGCGGGCCCATGGCGACGCGGGCGGCGCCGGTGAGGGTGGCGAAGTCGATGAGCAGGTCGGGCTGCTCGGCGTCGGCGATGGCGAGGGCGTCGGCGAGGACGAGGCGGCCCTCGGCGTCGGTGTTGCCGATCTCGACGGTCAGGCCCTTGCGGCTGGGGATGACGTCGCCGGGGCGGAAGGCGTCGCCGCCGACCGCGTTCTCGACCGCCGGGACCAGCACGCGCAGGCGGACCGGCAGCTTGGACGCCATGATCAGCTGGGCCAGGCCGAGGACGTGGGCCGCGCCGCCCATGTCCTTCTTCATCAGGGTCATGTAGTCGCCGGTCTTGATGTTCAAGCCGCCGGTGTCGAAGCAGACGCCCTTGCCCACGAGGGTGAGCTTGGGGTGGCTATCGTCGCCCCAGGTGAGGTCGATCAGGCGGGGCGCGCGGGTGCTGGCGCGGCCGACCGCGTGGACGAGCGGCAGGTTCTTCGCCAGCAGATCCTCGCCGGTCGTGACCTCGATCGCCGCGCCGTGGGCGCCGGCGAGGTCGCGGGCGGCCTGCTCGAGCTCGGCCGGGCCCAGGTCGTTGGCCGGCGTGTTGATCAGATCGCGCACCAGGCGGACGCCCGCGTAGAGGCGCGCCGCGGCGTCGCCGTCCGCGCCCTCGGGCAGGGCGAGCCGGGCGACGGGGGGCTCCTTGCCGTCCGACTTGTAGCGGGCGAAGTCGTAGCGGCCGAGGGCCCACGCGAAGGCCGCGGTGGTCGGGTCGACGCCCTCGGGCAGGGCGCCCAGACGCCAGACGCCAGCGGGCAGCTTGGTCGACAGCGCGGCCAGCGCCAGCGCGTCGTCGCCCGCGCCCAGCCCGAACAGGGCCGTCTTCACCGCGCCGTCGGCCTCGGGCAACAACAGAAGCTGACCCGCGCCACCCTCGAAGCGGCTGGCCTGCGCGAACGCGCGCTGCGCCGGCGAGAGCGCCTCGAGGCGCGCGTCGAGATCGGCCTTGCGCACCGGCCAGACGGTGCCGGCGGCGTCAGCGGCGGGGGCGAACAGATCGGACATGGGGACTCCACGCGTGGGGTGCGGCAATGTTGTAGGCCAGCGGCGCCCCCGCCGCCAGGGGGGCGGGGAGGGGACGGAGCGAAGATGCGGCGGGGAGGTGGAGGGCCGCGGGGCGGGAGGGCTGGGGCGAGTGAAAAGTAGAAAAGTAGGTCATCAAGTTTGTTCGTGTGGCACGACCCCGATGGCGGGACGCGCGCTGTGGGCCTTCGCTCTGCCTGTGGTAGAGTGCCGGGCATGAGCCAGGCGGAAGAGCGAGCGCGGCGGCGGAGGGCGGCATGGTCGGGCGGGGTCGCCCGATCTCATGCGGAGCTGCAGGCGCTCGACGCGCGCTTTTGGCGATCACAGAGCGGGACGGCGCGGCTGGACGCGACGTGCGAGCTGTCCATCGAGATGTGGAGCATCAATCCGGATGGCGCTGCAGCCCGACTTCAGAGATCGGTCGGAGGCGTTCGGTCGGCACCGGGTGCGGTACCTGGTGATCGCGGGTGACGGCGTAGACTCGAGACTGGGGCACCCGCTGGCCGGGAGTGATCATGGGCCATCCCGATGAACGAGTGGAGTTGGATGATGGAAGGCAGTGGTCAGCGACCGCGACCGAGGTCGTCGTCGACGCCCTCTCGGTGGTCGGTGTCGAGTGGCTCCTGCTGCTGATCGTGGCGGTCGGCTGCGGGGTCGCCTTCGCGGTCCACGCGTTGCTGAGCTTCTGGGGCGCATGAGGTGGCAGCTGTGCGGTGGGGGCCTTCCCATTGGCGGCCCTGGGCCTTCCCGTCGTCGCAGAGCGGCTCGGGGTCGCGGGCGTGGTGCTGTCCGATCGGCTGGGTTCTGCCAATCCTCCTCCTATCCGCCGGATGTGGCGCCGCGCCGCCGGAGACGAGGATGGTCAAGGGTCATTCGGCCCAGGAACTGCGGCACATCGACGCGATGGCAAACGGCGGATTGAGGTGGTCCTGCCGATCGGTCTGGCCGGTGGGTGCTCGTGAGGGTCGGGACGCGGCTCGAGCAACCGCTGTGACGATACTGACGGAGAACGCTACACCGGCCGGCGAGGTGCCGTGGAGTTGTCGGGGGAATCTCACGCAGTATCTCCGCCTGGATGGTCGCCCGGCCGATGCCGTCGCACTCGTTTCGGCGGTCGACCGTATCCTCCTCGAAGCGAAAGAGGTTCGTACGAGCGAGCTGCTACAGATGCTGGGTGTGGCAACTGATATCGCCCTGCGGTGGGAGGGGGAGGACGTCGAGCGCGTCGTCGCTCAGCTCGAGGACAAGGTCCGGCCGGAAGGGTGGCCCCACGGGACGCCCAATGGCTTTCTCGAGCGCGGAAGATTCTGGGCGCTGAGCTGTCTTGCAGTCCTGCGGCGCCAGCATCCGCGGATCGTCGACGCGGCGCTCGGGCGGCTGTTGGAGACGTATCGTTGTGACGATTGGCAATGGGAGGCGAGCCTCGAGAGAGCCCTGGGCGTCTATGACCCGTACGAGTGGATTCGCGGCGGGACGAAGCACCCGGACAACATGGCAGCGCGGTGCCCCAGCCATGGGGTCGTCCCCAGCCAGGCTGCGGGATGTTCTGACCATGGGGTCGTGCCAAACAAACCGACGAACTGACCTCCTTCTTGCACTTTTTGGCTGACGCGCGCACCAACCCGCACGGCGCCGCGGGTGCGCACGTGGGCCCCACGGCGCAGGCGCGCGGTGGTATGCTCCCCCGCCATGTGCGGACGGTTTGCCCAGACGAAGAAGGTGGAGGAGGTCGAGGCCTTCCTCGAGGCGACGGCGGACGATGATGACCGCGCGGCGGCGCGGCCGCACTACAACGCGGCGCCGAGTCAGCCGCTGGCGGTGGCGCGGGTCGAGGGCGACGGGGTGCGGCGGCTGCGCTGGTTGACCTGGGGCTTCTCCCCCCCGTGGGACCACCCGGACAAGCAGAAGGTGCACCGGCCGATCAACGCGCGGGCCGAGTCGGCGGGCGAGAAGGCGATGTTCCGCGCGGCGCTGGCGCGGCGGCGGTGTCTGGTGCCGGCGGACGGCTTCTTCGAGTGGCGGCGCGAGGGCAAGACCAAGCTGCCATTCTTCATCACGCTGCCCGACCACGGCATGCTGGCCATTGCGGGCATCTGGAGCACGTGGCGGCGCGCGGACGGGCCGCCGGTGGACACCTTCGCCGTGCTGACCGTCGACTCGATGGGCTTCTTGGACCAGCTTCACGACCGCATGCCCCTGCTCGTCGCGCCGGACGCCTTCGGCGCTTGGCTCGACCCCGCGTCGCCGCCCGACGTGGTGCAGGAACTTCTGGCTGCGAAGCCGCCGGCCCCCTTCGCGCTGCAGGCGGTCAGCACCCGCGTGAACAACGCGCAGAACGACGATCCCGAGTGCCTGGCGCCGGCCGAACACCCGGCCCTGCCCGAACAACCCGAGCTGTTTTGAGCGAGCGTCCCCGATGATCCACCCCCGCACCGACGCCGTCGTCGAGCGCGCCCTGGCGCACTTCGACGCCACCGTCGCCCAGCTGACCGAGTTCCTCACCATCCCCGCCATCTCGTGCAAGGCCGCCCACCGGCCCGACGTCGTGCGCATGGCCGAGAAGGTGAAGGCGACCCTGACCGACCTGGGCTTCGAGGCCGCCATCCACGAGCTGGACGGCGCCCTGCCCCTGGTGGCGGCTCACTGGCTCGAGGCCGGGCCGGACAAGCCCACCGTGCTCATCTATGGCCACTTCGACCTGCAGCCGGTGGACGAGCCCGAGTGGATCGGCGACCCCCACCGCGCCGTCGAGCGCGACGGGCGCTTGTACGCGCGCGGGAGCGCCGACGACATGGGCGGCTGGGTGGGCCACATCGCCGCCCTGCGCGCCTGGTTCGCCGAGACGGGCAGCCTGCCCTGCAACGTGCGCCTGCTGATCGAGGGCGAGGAGGAGATCGGCAGCCCCAACCTCGAGCGCTACATGGACGCCTTCCCCGAGGCCTTCGCGGCCGACGTGATGGTGCTGACCGACTGCGAGAACCCGTCGGTGCAGACGCCCGGCCTGACCGTCAGCCTGCGCGGGCTGATGGAGGTCGAGCTGGTGGTCGAGGCGCTGGGCGGGGACGTGCACTCGGGGCTGTTCGGCAACATGCTGCCCGACGTCTCGACGGCGCTGTGCAAGATCATCGGGCGCCTGGTCGACGCCGACGGGCGGCCCCACGCCAGCCTGCTGGCCGACGTGCCGGTGGAGTGGAGCGCGGACGCCGGCGGGCTGGTCGATCCCGACCTCTTGCGCACGGGCGGCGCCCTGCTCGAGGGCCTGGACCTGCTGCCCGAGCGCGGCCGCCCGGCGGCCGAGTGGCTGTGGCGCCAGCCGGCCATCACGGTGGTCGCGACCACGCTACCGCGCCCCCAGGACAAGAAGAACGCCCTGCGCGCCCGCGCCACCGCGACGTTGTCCGTGCGCCTGGGCCCCGGCCAGACGGCGCCCTGGATGACCGAGCGCCTGCGCGGCCTGGCCTGCACGAACCCGCCCGGCGGCGTGCGCGTGAGCCTGAACGCCAACAAGGAGGGCGAGAGCTGGCTCTACACGCCCCGCGGCCCCGCCTTCGAGGCCGCCGATCGCGCCTACGAGGCGGCGTGGGGCCAGAAGCTTGCGCGCGTCGGCCTGGGCGGCTCGATCCCCTTCGTCGCGATGTTCGGCCGCCGCTTCAGCGATCTGCCGCTGATCCTGAACGGCGTGCTCGACCCCGAGAGCAGCGCCCACGGGCCCAACGAGTCGATGGATCTGGGCGTCTTCCGCAAGGCCATCCACGCCAACGTGCGGCTGCTGGCCGAGCTGGCGGCGCTGGAGAAGGGGTCGCTGCGGGGCTGAGGCGCGGTCGCGCCCGGCGGCCTCTCGACGGCCGACTCACAGCCCCGGATCGAAGACGAACGGGAACCGCACCTGGCACAGCCCGCCCTCGGGGGCGGGGAACCGCCACGTCTTCACCGCGCGGACCGCGCAGCGGGCGACATCGGCGTCGCCCACGGTGTCGCCCTCGACGAACGCGGCCGCCACGCGGCCATCCAGCCCGATGCGCCAGCTCAGGGTCAGCTTGCCGGCCAGCTCGGGGTTGCCGCGCAGCGCCTTCTCGTAGCAGTACGCGATGCCCTTCTGGCGCGCTTGCACCACCTTCAGCAGGTCGGCCTCTTTGCAGTAGCCGGTCAGCGCGGGCGGGCCGCGGCGCACGGGGGGCTTGCGCGCGGTCTTGGTGCGCCGGCCCAGTTTGGCGCCGGCGCGCTTGCCCTCGCCGAGGTCGGCCGTGCCCATGCCCTGGATGCTGCCGAAGCCGGTGCCGCCGCCGCCCTGGTCGGTGCCGCGCAGGCCCATCGCGCCGGCGCCGCGGCCGACGTGCAGGTCGCCGTCGGCGCCAGCGGCCGCGGCGTCGAGCGCGGCGGCGAACCCGTCGTCGCGCCCCATCACCGACTTCAGCGGTCCCCGACCCAGCAGGTCGCTGCCGAGCGCCCGGTGCACCCCCACCGTCGTGGCCTTCTTCACGG
>JAUHXL010000260.1 GCA_030426945.1 bacterium | reverse complement strand
CGATGGCGGCCTTCGACGCCTCGGCGCCCTGCTGCACCGCCGCGCACGCGGCCTGCACCGTCTGGTCGATCACCGGCGCGAAGCCCTGGGCCTGCGCGTCGAGCTGCGTCTGCGCCGCGAGCTCGCCCTCGTCGGCGCCGGCCAGCGCCTGCGCGACGGCGTCGTCGACGGTGGTCTCGACCTCGGCGTAGCGGGCGTCGATGGCGGCCTCGGCCTCCTGCGCCGCCTGCTCGACGGCGGCCACCGCGTCCTCGTCGACCGCGAAGTTGGCCGCGAACTCGGCGGCGTCCGCCTGCAGCTTCTCGCCGAGCAGCTCGCCCTCGGCGATGGCCTGCCCGGCGGCCTCGAGGCTCTGATCGGTGAAGCGCTGCGCGGCCTCGCCGGCGGTCTGGTGCGCCATGCCGGCGATGGCCGCGGCCTCGTCGGCGCCCTTGAACTGGTTGGCCTTGGCCTGGCCGATCGCCTCGGCCATCGCGGCGTTCTCGGCGCCCGCGGCCTGCACGCGGTTGCCCTCGGCCTGCCCGTGGGCGACCGCGTCGGCCGCCAGCGTGTCGCCCATGGCCAGCATAGCGTCGTGGCGCTGGGTGACGCCGTCGCGCATGCGCGCGATCTGGGCGTCGGCGGCCTCGCGCACGCGACCCTTCTCGGTGTCGCGCGCGGCCGCGAGGCCCATCTTCGTCTCGTCGCCGCGGGCCTGGATCGACTGGCGAAGCTGCGCGAAGGAGGCGGCGACCTCGGCGCGCAGCGCCTCGACCGCGGCGGCCGCGGCCTGCTGCTGCTGGGCGCCGGCGGCCTGGATCTGGGCCACCTGGTTGGCGGCCTCGGCGTCGACGAGCGCCTGCTGGCCCTCGGCGGCGCCGCGCACCTGCGTCGCGGCGGCGGCGACGGCGCCGGGCGCCGAGCCGGGCACCGAGGGCAGCGTCGTCGTCTCGGCGGTGGGCACGGTCTGCAGCGCAGGCACGGCGGGCGCCTTGGGCGCCGCTGCCTGCACGGTCGGCCACGCCGTCGCGCCGCCGCCCGCCTTGGTGGTGGGCCCGCCGCCGCCGACGCCGGCCGACTTGGGCTGGGCGGCGCCCTTCTGCACCTGCCCCTGCGCGCCCGCGGGGGAGGCCACCGCCTCGCCCTTGCCGGCGGCCTCGGGCAGCGCGCCGCGCTCGCCCTTCGCGCCGCCGCCCTCGCCTTCCTTCTCGGTCTGGTGCTCGCCCTGCGCGCCCGCCTTGGCGCCGGCGGCCTTGGGGCCCCCGGCCTTGGCCCCGTCGGCCTTCTCACCCCCGCCGGCTGGCCCCTTGGCCCCACCCTGGGCCGGCGCCTTGTCGTCGCGCAGCCCCTGCAGGTAGGCATCGAAGGAGGCGCGCGCGCCGACGTCGCGCCGCTGACCGGCGAGGTCGGGCGCCTCGTTCAGCCGGCCGTCGGCCTCGCTCTGGTCGCGCGCGGCGCGGTCCACATCGCGGTGAAGGTCGGACACGGGCACTGGCTCCGCACGCAGTCGGGCGATTATCCAGCTTGGGCGCCCCCGCTTCAACCGCGGCCTTGTCAGGCGCCCGAGCCCCTGAAATGCTGCGGCCCAGCCACGACCTCGCTGCACGAAAGGGGGCGCCCGTGAAGCGCACACCCATCGCCCTGCTCGCCCTCGCCCTCGCTGCGCCCGCCGCGGCCCAGGCCTTCTGCGGGTTCTTCGTCTCGGGCGCCGACGCCGACCTCTACAACGACGCCTCGCAGGTGGTGCTGATGCGGAAGGGCAACCGCACCGTCATGAGCATGTCGAACACCTACAAGGGGCCGACGAAGGACTTCGCCATGGTGGTGCCCGTGCCCACCGTGCTGCAGAAGGAGGACGTCAAGACGCTGCCCGCCGACGTGTTCGATCACATCGACCAGCTGTCGGCCCCGCGGCTGGTGGAGTACTGGGAGAAGGATCCCTGCTGGCGGGAGCCCAAGCGCCGCATGCGCAAGATGGCCGGCGCCCTCCCGCGGCCCAGCAGCGCGCCGCCCCGCACCGAGCGGGACGCCGAGCTGGGGGTCACCGTCGAGGCCCAGTTCACCGCCGGTGAGTACCAGATCGTCATCCTGTCGGCGACGCAGGCCAACGGGCTCGACACCTGGCTGCGCGAGAACAAGTACGTCATCCCCGAGGGCGCGTCGAAGGCGCTCGCGCCCTACATCGCCGACGGCATGAAGTTCTTCGTGGCGAAGGTGGACATCACCAAGGTGAAGCGCGACGCCGAGGGCACGGTGGTGCTGTCACCCCTGCGGTTCAGCTTCGAGAGCGACACGCTGCGCCTGCCCGTGCGGCTGGGCCTGCTGAACGCGAAGGGTCAGCAGGATCTGCTGGTGTACGTGCTGCACCCGGAGAAGCGCTTCGAGGTGGCCAACTATCCCAACGTGTTCATCCCCAGCAACGTCGAGGTGCTCGACAAGGTGCGGCACAGCTTCGGCGCCTTCTACGTCAGCCTGTTCGACCGCACCCTGGCCAAGGCGGGGGGCCGCGCCGTGGTCACCGAGTACGCCTGGCAGACCTCGAGCTGTGATCCCTGCCCGGTGCCGCCGCTGCAGCCGGCGGACCTGATGACGCTGGGCGGCGATCTGCTGGGGGTCGGCCCGCCGGGGGCCATCCGCACCAAGAAGCGGCGGCGGCCGAGCGGCCCCTTCTTCGGCCCGGCGTCGAGCTGGGTGCTGACCCGCCTGCACACGCGCTACAGCGCCGACACGCTGGACGAGGATCTCGTGTTCCGCGAGGCGAAGCCCATCACCGGCGGGCGCGCCTCGGGCTACGGTCGCTCGGTCGAGGAGGCCGGCGAGGTGCGCGACGCGCCGTCCAACAACTTCCAGGGGCGCTACATCATCCGCCACTACTGGAAGGGCAAGGTGGCCTGCGAGAACCCCATCTATGATCGCTGGGGCGGGCCGCCGAGCGGCTCGGCGGGGGGCGGCACCTCAGCCGCGACTGGCTTGGCGACGGCGCCGCGGGGCAAGGTGAAGCTGAACGACGTCGTGCGCTCGAAGCTGCCCGCCCTGGACGTGCCCGGCAAGCCGACCCCCAAGCGGTGAGACCGCTCCTCGCCGTCCTCGTCTGCCTCGGCGCGCCGGCCTACGCGGCCGACCCCCAGGCCCGCTTCGGCCCGCCCGAGGCCGCGCGCCGACTGCTCGGGCCGGGGGGGCCCGACGCGGCGACGGTCCGCGCGAACGTCGAGCGCGACGGCTTCCACGCGGGCGAGCCCATCGGCGAGGGCGCCTGCGCGCGCTGCCACCCGCAGGTGGTGGATCAGTGGGCGGCCTCGGCGCATCGCTTCGCCAGCTTCGACAACCCCTACTACCGCGCGGCCTTCGACGTTTTCCGCGCCGAGCGCGGCGCCGAGGCGTCGCGCTTCTGCGCCGACTGCCACGATCCGGCGCTGGTGGCGGCGGGGGTGATCGAGGTGGACGCGCCCATCGACGTCGGCACGCCCGCCGCGCAGGCCGGCATCGGGTGCCGGCTGTGCCACAGCGTGCACGCCGAGCCGGATGCGCGCGGCAACGCGGGCTATCACGCCGACATCCGCGGGCTGGGGCTGCCGGATCGCCACGCGGCGGCGGTGGCCTCCCCCACCCTGCGCACGGCGCGCCTGTGCGGCACCTGCCACATGGTGGGGCTGACCGAGCAGGTGCTGGGCGACACCTGGATGCGCGGGCAGGACGAGTTCACGGCCTGGTACGACAGCACCGCCAACGGGCACGGCGTGTCGGCGGTGTGGCGGCCGGCCGCGCCGCCGCGCACCTGCCAGGGCTGCCACATGCCGCGCGAGGCGGCGCTGCCCGACGAGAAGGGCGCGAAGGACGGCACCATCGCGTCCCACCGCTTCCTCGGCGCGAACAGCGCGCTGCCCCACCTGCGCGGCGACGCCGATCACCTGGCGCGCACGCGCGCCTTCCTCGAGGGCGTCGTCACCGCCGCGCTGCACACGCCGACGCCGGGCGTCGTGGACGTGGTGCTGCGCAACCGGAAGGCCGCCCACCGCTTCCCCGGCGGCACGCAGGACAGCAACGAGGTGTGGCTGCACGTGCAGGCCTGCGACGACGAGGCGCGGGTGCTGGGCGAGAGCGGCGCGGTCGCCGCCGACGGCCGGCGTGACGCCGAGGCCGCGTTGATCCGGGCCCAGCCCATCGACGGCGAGGGCAAGCCGATTCAGCGGCGCGCGGCGCAGCACACTCGGGCCGGCGGCTTCGACAACGGCCTGCTGCCCAACGAGGCGCGCGCCTTCCGGTACGCGCTGCCCGAGGGCACGACGGTCGTGCGGGCGCGCCTGCTGTACCGCCAGTTCGACAAGGATTACGTGGACTTCGCGTGCGAAACGGTGCCCCCGGGGCCGACGCGCGACCGCTGCCTCGATCCGCCGACCATCGTGGTGGCCGACGTCGAGGTGCCGGTGCGCGACGGCCGGGTGCCGCCCACCGACGACTGGGCCGACCTGGTCGACTACGGCGTCGCGCTGGCGCGCGGCCTGGCCGAGCACGCCGAGGCGGCGAAGGCGCCCCTCGACCGGGCGCGCGCGCTGGCGCCGGACCGGCCCGAGCCCGCGCTGGCCTGGGGCCGCGTGCTGGCGCGCACCGGGCAGACCGACGCGCTGTTCGCCCACCTGGCCGCGGGGCCGGCGAAGGATCACCCCGCCGCCGACTGGCTGCGGCTGAACGCCGCGCTGAGCGCCTACCGCCACGCGCCGGCGCGCGAGGCGGCCGAGCGCCTGGCCGAACGCTTCCCCGACGACCGCCGCACGCTGGGCCTGCTGGCCCGCACGCGGAACCTGACCGACGATCCGGCCGGCGCGCTCGAGGCCGCCGACCGGCTGCTGATCACCTTCCCCGAGGACGAAGAGGGGCTGCGCCAGCGCCTGCTCGCGCTGCGCACCCTGGGCCGCGACACCGCCGCCGCCGAGGCGACCTGGCTGCGCCACCGCCGCGACGTCGCGCGCGACCAACGGCTGCGCCAGCTCGATCCGCGCATCGCCGCCGAGAGCGTCCCGCTGCGGTTGAGAAGCCTCAGCCCGCCGGGCTGAGCCTGCGGCGCAGCAAGCCGAGCAGAATCAGCACCCCGAACGGCGCACCGCCGCCTCCCTGGTTGCACCCGCCGCCCGACGGCCGGGGCACCTCGAAGTCGCTGCCGCCGTCGCGCAGCCGCCCGCCGTCGCGGCGAGGCGCCTGGGCGTCCCGCGGGGGCGCCGCGTCGGGCGCCAGCGCGCGGGCATCCTCGGGCGCGGTGTCGGCCGCGGCGTCTGCGCCGGCGTCGGCCAGCGCGGCGTCGACCCCGGCGTCATCGCCCTCCCCTTCGACGCGCACGTCCGCGGGGCCCGACTCGACGCCCAGCGCGTTCAGGGCCGTCACCGTGTAGTCCCCCGGCGCCAGCGGCCCGACCGTCGTGGGCCCCACCCAGCTCGGCGGCACCTCGCCGACGACCTCGCCCGTGGCGTCGCGCACGCGGTAGCGCACCGCCACCTCGCGGCCGCCGCGGATGTCGCGCGCCACCGGCAGCCAGCGCAGCACGTCGCCCGCGACCGTCACGGGTGGCCCGACCGGTACGTCGGCCGCCGCCGGATCCACCACGACGACCGCGCCGCCCGCCGGCACCGTGACGCGCACGCGGCCGCCGACGACCGCGAGCACCGCGCCGGTCAGCGCCTCCACCGCCGCCTCACCGGGCGCGTCGACGGTGAGCTCGGCGTCGCGCTCCCCGCGGCTCAGCACCACCGTCAGCGCGCCCCGGCGATAGCCGTACAGGCCCCGCGCGTCGTCGATCACCACGCCGTGTTCCACCTCGCCCGACCGCAGATCGGCCAGGGCCCAGCGCAGGCTGGCCAGGTGTCGGGCGTACGCCAGCAGCTCGGCGTCGCCGCCGTAATCGCCGGGCGTGTCCGGCCAGGGATAGGGCGCGCGGTTGTAGGGATCGTCGTGCCAGGTGCCGTCGCTGAAGGCGCCCGGCTCGCTCAGCCCCACCTCGTCGCCGTAGTAGATCGTCGGCGCGCCCGCGTAGGTGAACTGCAGCACCCACAGCTGGCGCAGCGCGCGCAGCGGCGCGGGGTTCACCTTCTCGAGCAGGAAGCGGATCCGCTGCGTGTCGTGGCTGCCCAGCAGGTTCATCATCGCGCCCCACGCGGGCGGCGGATAATCCTCGCGCAGGCTCATCAGGCGCTGGTGCAGGTCGGAGGGCGACAGGGGCGCGATGGGGCCCGAGTGGGTCCAGCGGTTCTCGTCCCCGGTGAGGAAGGCGTCGCCCTCGCAGCCCGGCCCGGCGCAGCCGCGCGCCGCCCAGCCCAGGGCCGCGCTGCGGAAGCGATAGTTCATCACGCTGTCCCACTCGCGGCCCAGCAGCCACGACGACGCGTCGCCCCACTCCTCGCCCAACACGATGGCGTCGGCGCGGCCGGCGCGCGCGGGATCGCGCACCGCCGCGCGGAAACGCTCCCAGAAGTCGTTGCCCGGCGCCGCGGCCGCGCCGGGGTCGACGTCGCCGCCCACGTCCAGCCGCCAGCCGGCGAAGCCCCGCGCGATCCAGCCCGGCCCGACCGCCTCGGGGCCGTCGATGATCAGGTCGCGCACCGCCGGGTGGTCGGCGCGCAGCTTGGGCAGCGCCGAGTAGCCGAACCAGGCCTCGTAGGTCGCGTCGCCCGCGCAGCGCACCGCGCCGCCGCCCGCCGGGTTGCCCAGCGCGGGGAAGTAGAACCAGTCGCGGAAGGGCGACGCCGCGTCCTCGCAGGCGCCCACCGCCGGGTGCCGGCCGAAGGCGTCGAAGTACCGGCTGTCCGACGAGACGTGGTTGAAGACGCCGTCGAGGATGATCTCGAGGTCGTGCGCGGCGGCCACCTCGACCAGCCGCGCCACGTCGGCCGCGTCGCCGAGCTCCGGATCGACGACGGCCAGGTCGATGGCGTCGTACTTGTGGTTCGAGGGCGCCCACACGATGGGGTTCAGGTACAGCACGCCCACGCCCAGCGCGTCGA
Source organism: bacterium (assembly GCA_030426945.1). GTDB lineage: Bacteria > Myxococcota_A > Bradymonadia > UBA7976 > UBA1532 > JACKDN01. The sequence continues at coordinate 2,837 of JAUHXL010000260.1, read as the reverse complement.
AGTAGCCCGCCTCGATGCGGTCGATCAGCCCGGCGAGGTCGCCGCCGTAGAAGTTGTTGCTGTAGACGCCGGGGCAGGCCGGCTCGCGGGTCCCCTGCGGATCGCAGAGGCGCGTGTTCCACGCCTCGCCCCCGCTGCGCCAGACGGTGCCCTCGGGATCGCCGTAGTAGAAGCGCGGCGCGCGTGGCCCGCGGTCGGGGTCGCCGTCGCGGAAGCGATCGGGGAACACCTGGTAGATGGGGCCGGCGCCCAGCCAGGCGGGCACGTCGAACGCCGCCGCGTCGTAGACCGAGATCTGCCAGGTGTTGCCGCCCTCGAAGGCCTCGGTGAAGCGCCCCGACCCGCCCCCGCGGAACACCGGCTCGTCGTCGACGTACCACGCGCGCGCCGCGCAGCCGTCGCCGGCGTCGGTCAGCTCGAACTGGTAGTAGAGGAGGGTCGGGTCGTCGCCCACGGCGACCTCGGCCGTCCACCCGTCGGGCCCCGGCTGCATCTCGACGAAGCGCTCGGCCGCCCGCGCCGCGTCCCAGAGCCGCACCCGCGCGCCGGTGAGATCGTCGGTCGCGGCGCGCAGCCGCAGCCGCACCCTCGACCCCAGGTCGACCGCGCCGAAGGGCCGCCGATCGCTCGCCTGGAACGAGTCGTGCCCCACCGCCCCCGCGTCGATGGCGCAGTCGCCCACCGCCGCCGCGGCCGGCGCGGCGAGACACATCGACAGCACGATCGACCGCACCGCTACGACGCCCGGATCGCGCGCTGCCCCGCCCAGCTCTTGATCGCCTTGATCTGCTCCGACATCGTCACCGCCAGCGGCACCACCTTGCCCACCTGGAAGAAGATGTCGTCCTCGGTGACCTCGCGGTCGACGTCGTAGGCCTCGATCATCGACGCCACCACCGCGTTCTCGATCTCGGCGCCGTTCCAGTTCTTCGTCGCCTTGGCCAGCGTCACCACGTTGATGCCGGTCAGATCGACCTTCCGGTGGCGCAGGTGCACGTCGAAGATCGCGGCGCGCTCGCCCTCGTCGGGCAGGTCGATGAAGAACACCTGATCGAAGCGCCCCTTGCGCAGCAGCTCGGCGGGCAGCAGATCGATGCGGTTGGCCGTCGCGCCCACGAACACCTGCGCCGGCTTCTCCTGCATCCAGGTCAGGAAGGTCGCGAAGATGCGCCCCTTCGTGCCCGCGTCGGCCCCCTCGGCGTCGGCGCTGATCGCGTTCTCGATCTCGTCGATCCACAGGATGGCCGGCGCCACGGCCTCCATCATCTTCAGCGCGTGGTCGAAGGTCTCCTCGGGCGTGCCGTACACCCCGCTGAACACCTGCGCCATCTCCAGCCGGAACAGCGGCAGGCCCCACAGCGCGGCGGCCGCCTTGATGCACATGCTCTTGCCGCAGCCGGGGATGCCCATGACCAGCACGCCGCGCGGCGCCAGCCCGCGGCGGTCGGCCTCCTCGTCCTCGAACAGCGTCCGCCGCTTGACGAACCACTCCTTCAGCACGCCCAGCCCGCCGATGTCGTCCAGGCTCCACTTCTGCGCCACGAACTCGAGCACGCCGTCCTTGCGCGCGAGCTGCGCCTTCTGCGCGTGCAGCGTGGTCAGCGCGTCCTCGTCCACCCGCTTCTTGCCGTAGAACGCCATGTTCATCGCGTTCGACGCCTCGACCACGGTCAGCCCGCGCAGCGCCGTCACCATGCTCAGCCGCGTCTCCGCGTCGGGCGACGGCTCGAAGCCGGCGACGTAGCGATCCAGCAGGTGGCCCAGCTCGGTGGCGGTGGGCATGGGGAAGTCGATCACCGCCACGTCGCGCCGCAGGTCGAGCGGCACCGTCACGCGCGGCGCGGTCAGGAAGAGGAAGCGCGGCGTGTTGGTCAGCGCCAGCCGCACGTCGCGCAGCTTGCGCACGACGGCCGGCTGCCCGAAGAAGGCGTGCAGGTCGCGGAACAGGAACACCCCCACCGGCAGGCCCATGATCACGTCGAGCGCCCGCTCGGGATCGCGCGTGTCGGCGACCGGCCCCTCGGGCCCCTCGAGCCCCGTCGTGCAGGCCCAGACCCAGAAGCCCGCGCGCTTCATGCTGTTCTGCGTCAGGTGGCGCAGGTTGGCCTCGACCCGGTCCTCCTCGAAGGTGATCACCTGCGTGATGGGATAGCGCGCCATGATGGCGCGCCGCAGCGCCTCCTGCGCCGGGTTCGCGGGCCGGCTCACCGCAGGCACTCGGGGGCGTCCACCACCGTCACGGCGTCCACGAACACCTCGAACGCGTTGTTGTTGGCGCACAGCCCGCTGGCCGTCACGGTGAAGCTCAGGTCGACGACGTCGACGTCCTCGGACGGCACGCACAGGCGCACGGTCTGCGCGCCGTTGGGGTTCACCGCGGGCGTCGCGGTGTTCGCCGCCGCCCGCCCGACCCGCGCGACGAAGCGCCCGGCGTCGACCTGGCCCGAGACGGTGAACTCGACCGCGCGCCCCTGCCGGGGATCGCCCACGGCGATGGCCGCGCCCAACGACGTGGGGCTGAGACAGCCGGCCGGGCCGCGCAGCAGCCCCGCCGTCGAGGCCCGGTCGAAGGGGTTGGTCGCCGGGCGCACGTCGTTCTGCGGCAGCCAGCCCAGGAGCCCGTGCTCGAAGCTCGGGTTCGAGTCGATCACCCCGCCGGGCGCCGTCGGGCAGCCCTCGACGGCCTCGAGCTGCACGTCGTCCAGCAGATAGCTGAACGCGGGCAGGTTGGCGCAGCCGCCGGTGCGCCCGCCGGCGAACAGGCTCACCTCGACGACGTTGCCGAAGTCCTCGGGCGGCACACACAGCGCGCCCGGCGTGAAGAGGCCGGGATCCGG
>JAUHXL010000259.1 GCA_030426945.1 bacterium | reverse complement strand
GCGACGGCGTCGATCTCGACTGCGACGACATCGACGAGGACGGCGACGGCTACTCGGTGTCCGAGGGCGACTGCGACGACGCGAGCATCCGCATCCACCCCAGCGCGCCCGAGACCTGCGGCAACAGCCGCGACGAGGACTGCGACGGCGGCGATCTGGCCTGCGTGAACGACGACGCCGACGGCGACGGCGTGCCCGACGCCCAGGACGTGTGCCCGAACGTGAGCGACGTGTTCCAGGCCGACCGCGACGGGGACGGCGCGGGCGACGCCTGCGACAACTGCCCGCGGGTGCGCAACCCCGATCAGCAGGACTCGGATGGGGACGGCGAGGGGAACGCCTGCGATCTCGACGTCGATCGCGACGGGGACGGCCTGCTGGGCAGCGAAGGCGACTGCGACGACACCAACGCCGACGTGCGCCCGGGCGCGCCCGAGGCCTGCAACGGCGTGGACGACGACTGCAACGGCTTCGTGGACGACGGCTGCCCCGGCGACCTGCGCAGCCCGCTGATCGAGTTCGCGGCCGGGCCGTCGCTGTTGGGCAGCACGGCGGCCGATCCAGTCGAGTGCCGCTCGGATCCGCGCAGCGACGAGAACTGCGACGAGGTGCCCCAGCGCTCGATCATGCTCAGCGCCTTCGCGATCGAGCGCACCGAGGTCACCAACGCCCAGTACCGCGCCTGCGTCGACGCGCAGCGCTGCACGCCGCCCGCGCGGCCGATGGGCGTGCCGAGCGCCGAGCGCTTCGACGATCCGATGTTCGCCGACTACCCGGTCACCTGGATCAGCCGTCAGCAGGCCAGCGCCTACTGCGCCTGGGCGGGCCGGCGGTTGCCCACCGAGGCGGAGTGGGAGCGCGCGGCCCGCGGCGACGCGCCGACCACCGATCGGCGCTACGTCTGGGGGGAAGAGGCCCCCGACTGCCTGGACGTGAACGTCGCCAACTGCCGGCAGCTGCCGACGCCCGTCGGCGCGCTCGACGGTGATCGCACCGCCCAGGACGTGCGCGATCTGGGCGGCAACGTGCGCGAGATGGTCGACGGCTGGTACGACGCCATCTACTACCGGGGCGCGCCCGCGCAGGATCCGCCCGGCGGGCTGGTGCCGGACGAGCGGCGGCAGATCCCGCTGCGCGGGGGGAGCCACCGCTCGCCGGTGGCCTTCTCGACGCTGGCCTATCGAGGCTTCCGCGAGCTGATGAGCGATCGCGAGGGGCGGCCCGACATCGGGTTCCGCTGCGCGCGCTGAGCTGCTGCGCTCGCGCGGCTACTTGAACTCGACCACGCTGGGACCCGCCGCCGCCTTCTCCATCGGCCGGGCCTTGATGACGAAGTCGGTCTTGGCGATGGGGCTGCCCTGGTAGCCGACCGAGATCACCATGCGGTACTTGCGGTCGCGCTCGTCGTCGAAGGTGTCGCGGCGCAGCGTGGTGTAGCTGGCGAGGATGCGCTGGCCGCCCTGCCCCGGGTTGGGGTTGATCGGGAACGAGTAGATCACCTGCGGGCGCACGCCGTCCGTGATCTCGTACACCTTGGCGGTGAACTCGGTGACCTTGTACGGGCGCGCGAAGAAGGCCATGAACTCCACGTCGACCTTGCCCTCTTCGCCGAGGCGGAAGGACTTGGTGTTCACCTTCTTCATGTGGCTGATGAAGGTGGCGTCGGAGCGGAAGGTGGCCGGGAAGGGCTTGGCGGACAGGATGATCTGGCCCTTGAACTTGTCGGCGGGCTTCTTGGCGTGGGCGGCCGTCGGCGCCACCAGAAAGAGCGCGCAGAACAGCGGCGCCAGTCGAGCGATGCGGATCATGGATGTCTCCCCCGTGGACGCCGGACACGCTAGCAGGCCGCCCCCCGGGCTGTCATCCGGCAGGTTGCGGGCCGCGGCGCGGACGCGCGTACGCGCGCGGCATTCACGCTTCGGTGCGCGGCGCCGGCGGCCCTCACCCGCGGCCCGCGCGCCGAGGTTATCGCGTCAGGCCGCGAACTTGACCGTCGGGCCCTGCGCTCGGAAGGTCGAGCGGTGAGAGGAACCCTGCTCGGCTTCGCGCTGGCCGGGGCGCTCGGTGGGGCGCTCGCGGGCCTGGTCGACGGCCTCGGCGTCGCGTCGTCGGGCGGCGGCGCGGCGGTGGCCGGCGCCGTGGGGCTGCATCTGCTGCTGGGCGTCGCGCTGGGCCTGGTGGCCGGCGTGCTGCGGCCGCTGGTGCCGCCGGCGCTGGACGCGGTGACGCTGGGGCGGCGCGCCGCCCGCCGCCTGTGGCCGGGCCGCGACGACGCGCTGCACGATCGCTGCCTCACCGTCGCCACCGTCTGGGTGCTGCTGGGCCTGGTCGTCGTTGCCCTCGAGGTGCTGGCCGTCGGCTACCGCGTGGCGTTGACGCGCGTGCAGTCGCCCGAGTTCGCGGCCATCGGCGTGGCCTTCTTCGGCCTCGGCGTGGCGACGGTCGGCTTGATGCTCGCGGCGCCCGTGCACGCGGCCTTCGCGCGGGTGCTCGAGACGGTCGTGCGGCGCCGGCCTCGGCTGTCCTTCGTGTCGCATCCGACGCTGAACCTGGTGCTGGCGCTGGCGGTCGGCCTCGCGGGCCTGCTGGCCGTGACGGCGCGGCCCCGCTACTCGGCCCTCGACCTGCGACCCGCCGTGGTGGCCGGCGTGCTGGTGATCGCGCTCTGGCTGGGGGGCGACCTGCTGCGCCGCCGGTTGGCCGAGCGCCGCGTGCTGCCGGTGCTGGTGGCGCTGCTCGGCGTGATCGCCGGCGGCGTGGGCCTGCTAGCGCTGGGCCTGCGCCCGCCCGAGGCGCGCGCGGCGCTGGGCACCGAGGCGGGCAGCGCGCGCTGGCTGTTGGCGGCCGCGCGCAGCCCCTTCGACGAGGACGCGGACGGCTACGCCCCGGTGCTGGGGGGCGGCGACTGTGACGACACCGCGCCCGAGGTGCACCCGGGCGCCGTCGAGGTGCCGGGCAACGGCGTCGACGAGGACTGTGACGGCGCGGACCTGCCCGCGGTGCCCGACGCGCCCCCGGCGCCGCCCCCGGCGCCACCCCCGCCCACCCTGGCCTTAAACCCGCCCTACAACCTGGTGCTGATCACCGTCGACTCGCTGCGCGCCGACCACGTGGGCGCCTACGGCTACGAGCGCCCGACGACGCCGCAGCTGGACGCGTTCGCGCGCGACGCCGTCGTCTTCACGCGCGCCTTCAGCCCCTCGTCGAAGACGCCCACGGCCATCCCCGCGCTGCTCACCGGCCGCTACCCGTCGGAGCTCATCCGCGACGACCGCCACTTCACCCGCTACACGCCGGGCAACCTGTTCCTCGCCGAGGTGCTGAGCGAGCGCGACTACCGCACGATCGGTCTGCCCAGCCACTGGTACTTCGAGCCGCGCTACGGGCTGAACCAGGGCTTCGGCGTCTGGCAGCCCTTCACGGTGGTCGCGCGCGAGATGGAGGACGTGGCCACCGCCCGCCCGGTCGTCGAGGCCGCGCTCGAGAAGCTCGCGGCGCTGCCGGCGGACGGCGAGGTGCCCTTCCACCTGTGGCTGCACCTGCTCGACCCCCACAAGAACTACATCACCCACGAGGGCATCCCGTCCTTCGGCGAGCTGGCCATCGACCGCTACGACCACGAGATCCGCTACGTCGATCTGTGGCTGGGCGAGCTGTTCGACGCCCTGCGCGCGCGGGACGACTGGGATCGGACGGTGGTGCTGATCACCAGCGACCACGGCGAGGCCTTCGGCGAGCACGGCTACGACCACCACGGCTTCGGCATGCACGAGCATCAGCTGCGGGTGCCCTTCGTGCTGCGCATCCCCGGCGTCGAGGGCAAGCGCATCGACGCGCCGGTGACGTTGATGGACGTCGTGCCCACCTTCCTGACCCTGGCGGGCCTGGGGGCGGACACGCCCGCGTGGGATCGCATGGCGCCGCGGGGCGTGTCGCTGCTGCCGTTGGTCGCCGGCGCGCCGCTGGACGCCCGGCCGCTGTACGCCGAGATGCCCTTGGGGCCGCACAACCCGGAGCGCCGGGTGTTCTACGACTGGCCGTGGAAGCTCAGCTACACCGGCGAGGGGGATCGGTATCAGCTCTTCGATGTCGAGGCCGATCCGGCCGAGACGACGGATCTGTACGGCGAGGAGCCGGCGAAGGCGGCGGCGATGGTCGAGGCGCTGCAGCGCTTTCGGGGCACGTTGGACGTGCGCCGGCCGACGCCGTGACGCGGTGTTCGACAGCGGCCCCCGGCAGGACGTAGCTTGAGCCGATGCGACGCCTCGAGATCCTGATCAGCGCGGCCCTCGCGGGCCTGTCGGCGGCGCCGGCGGCGGCCCAGCCCGAGGATGTGGACGAGCCGACGCCCCTGCCCCTCGACGCGCCGCGCGCGGCGGCGGGCGGCGCGCGCCCGGGCACCATCCTGGTCGACTACGCCGAAGTGAACGCCGGGCCGGGCGCGGCCTACGTCAGCCGCGGGCGGGTGTACCAGGGCGACCGGGTGCAGGTGCTGCAGCGCGACGAGACCGGCGGCTGGATGGAGATCCAGAGCGGCGGCCTGCAGGGCTGGGTGCGCACGCGCTTCGTCGAGCTGGGCGAGGGCGGGGCCGCCGCACCCCTCGACGCCGGGCGTGATCGGCGCGAGACGAACTACACCTACGATGAGCAGGGGCGCCGCCTCTTCCCGGACGGGCGGCCCATGGGCAGCGGCGAGGGGGCCGGCGACCTCGCGGGGGACGACGCCGACGAGGGCCCGGGCCCCGGCGCCGGGGCCGGCCTGCCGACCGTGCGCCTGGGGATCCTGGCGGCCAGCCTCGAGCGCACCTTCCAGAGCAACATCGGCCTGGGCTCGGCCCTGCGTGATCTGCGCGCCGGTCCGGCCGCCTACGGTGTCGAGCTGGCCGTCGACTGGGCGCCCCTGCGCTACCTGGCGGTGCGCGGCGTCTTCCGCGACCTGCGCTTCGCGGACGCCAGCGTGCCGGCGAACCCGGCGTTCGGCTTCGACGAGCCCGTGACGATGGCGGTCGACGCGCAGGAGGGGGCCCTCGACGTCGTCGGCCGCTATCCGCTGCTCGACGGCTGGATCGGCGCTTACGCGGGCGCGCACCTGTTGCGCACGGCCTTCCAGGCGACGCAGCCCTTCGCCCTGTTCCTCGACTACGTCTACGTCGGGATCGGCGCCGGCGGCGCGGCCGGCTACACCCTCGGCCCGGTCGATCTCACCGTGCGCGGCGGCGTCGTGCTGCCGCTGTCGGTCAGCCAGAGCCCCCAGGAGGGCGGCGACGCCGCGAGCGACGGCGGGACGGTGTCCGGTGAGGTGGCCTGGCGGTTGACGCCGGCCTGGGCGGTGGTGGGCAGCGGCTTCTACACCGCGCTGACCACCGACATCACCGGCGGCGGCACGCACCAGGACTCGGTGACGCGCGATCCGCCCGCCGGCTACGACGCCGCCCGCGTCACCGACACGGCGGTCGGTGGCGGGCTCGGCGTGCGCTGGTCCCCGTAGGGGCCGGGGTCGTCGTGGTGGTCGGTCCGGCCCAGAGCCGGGTCGAGGACGAGGCCGACGCGGCGGGCCGGGGCCCGCCAGGTCGCGATCAGGGGGCGACGTTGTCGATCGGCTCGAGCGCGAAGTCCCCGCGCTCGGCGACCCGCACGGCGCCGGCGTCGTCGACGATGATCTCGGCGACCGCCCAGTAGGGGTTGTCGGCGCTCATCGGGGCGCTGACCGTCAGGGCCTCCTGGTCGTCCACGAAGATGCCCACCGTCGCCGTCGAGCTGAGGCCCTCTTCGCCGAAGCGGGCCGACCAGAACTCCACCACCACCAGGTAGCGGCCCGGCTGCGGGCGCTGGTAGTCGATGAACTCCGGGCCGAGGCCGTCGGTGTCGTCGCGGTCCAGGCGGGGATCGCCCTCCGGGTGATCGGGCCACGCGGCGCGGCGGTTGGCGAAGTACACGTCGTCCTGCGACGCGTACACGCCGCCGGGCCGGATGAAGTGCAGATCGAAGTCCGTGTCGTCCAGATCCCAGCGCAGGGCCACGTGCACCCGCGGCAGCGGATCGCCGCCCGGTGTGGGGCCCATGGCCATGCGCTCGGTGCCGGGCAGGAAGTCCGTCGCGTTGTCGTCGGTGTCGCTGTTCGCGGCGTCGCGGCTGAGGCTGGTCTCGCTCGCGCCCGGCGAGGGGGTGCCCTCGCCGGCCGCCACGTCGCCCTCGCCGAAGGCGCCGTAGGCCAGCGCGTCGAGGGTCAGGCCGTTCCAGTTCAGCCGCACGCTGTCGGGCCCGTTCTGCAGATCGGCGGCCGGGTGCACCAGATCGGCGATGTCGCGCAGGGTGTCCGTCGCGTCGTCGCTGACGATCAGGTAGTAGCCGTTGAAGGGCATCTGCACGCGCGGCAGCACGATGCTGGCGTAGGGCTCGCCGCCGTTGCCGTTGACGCCCTCGATCACCATGCCCGACAGCCAGGTGCCCGGGGGGCCCGCCAACTCGATGAACTCGGTCGGGCCGTCGCGGCCCGGGCCGTCGTACTGCACCTCGCTGATGACCACCTCGGGGAAGGGGCAGGCCTCGTCGACCAGCGCGTCGCAGTCGTTGTCGCGCCCGTCGCAGTCCGCGTCGGTCTCGTCGGCGCGCCAGAAGGGCCCGTACTCCTCGGCGTTCACGCAGTCGGCGAAGCCCAGGTCGCCCGCGCACTGCTGCCGGCTGCCGGCGCAGACGCCGTTCTGGTTGGCGCACAGGGGCCCCTGCAGGTTGTCGTCGACATCGCCATCGCAGTCGTTGTCGAGGCCGTCGCACACCTCGGCGGCGGCGGCCACCTCGCCCTCGCACGCGCCGAAGGTGCCGTTGACGCACACCAGCAGGCCGGTCTGGCACTCGCCGATCGCGCTGCCGCACACCGGGCGCTCGCCGTCGGGCTGGCACTCACAGTTCTCGTCGATCAGGCCGTCGCAGTCGTTGTCGCGGCCGTCGCAGTGCGCGTCGGTCTCGTCGGCGACGTACAGCTCGCCGTACTCGTCGCCCCCGCAGGCCTCGACGAAGCCGCCCTCGCCGCCGCAGCGCTGCACGGCGCCGGCGCACACGCCCACCTGCAGCGGGCAGGGCGGCGGCACCAGATCCTCGTCGAGATCGTCGTCGCAGTCGTTGTCGAGCCCGTCGCACACCTCCTCGGCCGGCTCGATCTGCCCCTCGCAGGCGCCCCAGCGCCCGCCGATGCAGGTCTGCGTGCCGCGCGTACACGCGCCGACGTCGCTGCCGCACCGCTGCTGCTGGTTGTCGACGCACTGGCAGGTCTCGTCGGTGGTGCCGTCGCAGTCGTTGTCGCGCTCGTCGCAGAAGGTCTCGTTGGCCTGGTACAGCGGGCCGTACTCCTCGGCGCCGCAGGGCTGGAACGCGCCGTCGACGCAGCGCTGCGTCGCCGTGGCGCACAGGCCCTCGGTCAGCGCGCAGGCCGGCCCGGTCACGCCCTCGTCGGTGGCCCCGTCGCAGTCGTTGTCGACGCCGTCGCACGTCTCGGACGACGGCCCCTGGCCGCTGCACGCGCCCCAGCGCCCGCCCACGCAGGTCTGCTCGCCCTGGGTACACTGCCCGACGTTGTCGCCGCAGGGCTGCGAGGCCCCGTCGGCGCACTGGCAGCCCTCGTCGATGACCCCGTCGCAGTCGTTGTCGAGGCCGTCGCAGTGCGCGTCGGTCTCGTCCTCGACGAAGCGCTCGTCGTGCGCGGCGTAGCGCGCGGGGTTGCACATCGCCCAGCCCTGCGGCCCGGCGCAGGCCTGGGTCGAGCCGGCGCAGACGCCGAGCTGGCGCGCGCAAGCCGGCGCGTTCAGCGCCTCGTCCATGGTGCCGTCGCAGTCGTTGTCGCGCCCGTCGCAGGTCTCGTCGCGCGGCTCGACGGCGCCGCGGCACTCGCCGAAGCGCCCGTTCACGCAGGTCTGCGTGCCCGGCGCGCACACCCCCACGTCGCTGCCGCAGGCCTGCGTGGCGCCCTCGTCGCACTCGCAGCCCTCGTCGACCAGGCCGTCGCAGTCGTTGTCGATGCCGTCACAGTGCGCGGCGCCCTCTTCGGCCACCCAGCGCTCGCCGTACTCGGCCGCCCCGCAGGTGCTCCACCCGGCGGCGCCGTTGCAGGTCTTGCGCGCGCCGGCGCACACGCCGTCGGCCAGCGCGCAGTTGGGCGCGCTCTCTTCGACGCCCTCGTCGAGGGTGCCGTCGCAGTCGTTGTCGCGGCCGTCGCAGGTCTCGTCGGCCGGCCCGGTCTCGTTGGCGCAGGCGCCCCACTGCCCGTCGACGCAGGACTGCACGCCCTGCTGGCACTCCCCCTCGGCGCTGCCGCAGGGCTGGGTCGAGCCCGGCGCGCAGGGGCAGCCCTCGTCGACGCGGCCGTCGCAGTCGTTGTCGAGGGCGTCGCAGCCCATCTCGTCGGCCTCGTAGGTGGCGCCGTAGCTGGCCACGCCGCTGCACATCGCCCACGCGCCGTCCACGCACTTCTGGCGCGCGCCGGCGCACACGCCGCGCGCCAACGAGCAGTCGGGCCCGAAGATGTTGTCGTCGATCGCGCCGTTGCAGTCGTTGTCGCGGCCGTCGCAGACCTCGGCCGCGCCGCCGTGCACCGTGTTGTCGGTGTCGTCGCAGTCCGGTCCGGCGCAGTCGGCGCCTACGCCGTAGCCGTCGCGGTCGTTGTCGACGCACGCGCCCGGCCCGCCGCCGCCGCCCATGCCCCCGGCGCCGTCGACGCCCATGTCGAACCGCACGCCCGGCTTGGCCGATCCGTTGTCGTCGGCACACCCCACACAGGCCGCGGCCACCACCGCCAGCCCCAACAGACGTCGCATGGTCTTCTCCCCAGATTCCGCAACAGCGATGCGCGCTTATGCCAGATGCGGCGCGCGCGGGGCAAACGGGGAGGGCGCCGGCGGGCTGCTCGCGAGCCGTGGGTGTTCGCGCCGGCCGGCTGTGAGCCATCAGCTCTCGGCCCTCGGCCGGGACCGTGCGTCGTGCCGAGCGTCGAAGGGCCGGGCCCGAGCGAGGCGCGGGGTCCCCGGGCAGACGGTCCCCATCGCTCGGCGGAGCCGAGCGCTGCCGGCCGATGACCCGACGGGTCTTGCAGGGCGCGCGGTGAAGCGACGGGGCCGAATCTCACCCGGACGGCGGGGGCGCGGGCTCAGCCGCCGCGGGGAGTCATCGCGAAGTGATGTTCGATCACTGTCTCTTCACCCCAGGTGAGCACCTCGCGCGTCTCGCGGAAGCCCTCTTTGCGCAGCAACAGCTGAATCTCGTTCTTCTCGCGATCGAGGCTGTCGCGGTCGAGCGGGGTGTCGCCGATGTATTTGCCGTTGAGGTACACCTCGGCGCGGATGGGATCGCTCGTGATCTTCAGGCGTCCGCGCGCCTTGTGCAGGAAGATGCGGCGCCGGATCTCCTCGCCCTGCTTCAGCTCCTCGGGGGTGATCTCCACCGTCTCGGTGCGCGGCTCGTAGCCGGCCAGCGTCAACGACACCTTGTGCGTCGAGCCCGCCAGCAGGCCCTCGATGCGCGCCTCGGTCTGTTGCCCGGTGGACTGGCCGTCGATCGACACGTCGGCCCCGGGCGGCACCGACTCGACCACCAGCGTCGCCTTCTTGGGCTGGGCCTCCGCCAGCAGCGTCGGCACGAACTTGATGCCCGCGAAGGTCAGCAGCGCCAGCAGCCCGAGCACCGTGATGCCGGCCGGCGTCAGCAGGCGGCGCAGCGGGTTGGGCCGCGCAGGCTTCAGGGCGCTGCCCACGTGCAGCGTCGGCCGGCCGGACTCGTCGGCGCGGTTCTTGGGGCGCACGCGCGGGGTGGGGCGCGCCGTGGGGGCCGCGGCGGCGGGCATCGGCGCCGGGGCGGGGGCGGGGCGGGGCGC
>JAUHXL010000258.1 GCA_030426945.1 bacterium | reverse complement strand
TCGGCGCGCCCGGCCCGACGCCGGCGACCGACGCGCCGGCGCGCTACGCCGTGGTGTTGTGGCGGGACGTCCCCGCGCCGGACGGCCTGGTCGAGCGGGCGGTGGCGCTGTACGGCGGCGCGCTGGCCGCCACCTTGCGCGCGCCCGACTACGCCGCCGAGCGCGCCGCCCTCGACGCGCTGGCCGCCACCGACGCCCGCGTGCTGCTGCTGGCCGAGGGCTGGGAGGCGCCCGACAAAGCCGTCCGCCGCTTCGTCGGCGAGGCGCGCGCGGCCGTGGGCCCCGGCCGCCCGCTGGTGGTGGCGCTGATCGCCGGCCTCGAGGGCGAAACCTGGCGCCCCGCCGCGCCCGCCGACGTCACCCTGTGGCGGCAACAGCTCGCCCGCGCCGAGGATCCGTATCTGCGGGTCGAGGCCCTGGAGGCCGCCCCGTGAGCCACCCCGTCTTCGCCGTCGTCGGCCGCGTCAACAAGGGCAAGTCGAGCATCATCGCCACGTTGGCCGAGGATCCGCAGGTGGCCATCTCGCCGACGCCGGGCACCACCCGGCGCTTGACGCGCTTCCCCGTGCAGGTGGACGGCGAGACGCTGTTCGAGCTGGTGGACACGCCGGGCTTCGAGGAGGCCAGCCGCGCGCTGCACTGGCTGCGGGCCGAGGACGTCACCGCCGACGCCCGCCCGGCCCGCGTCGCGGCGCTGCTGGCCGCCTTCGCCGACGGCGACGATCTGCGCGACGAGCGCACGCTGCTCGCGCCGATCCTCGAGGGCGCGTTCGTCATCTACGTCGTCGACGGCTCGCGCCCCTTCCGCCCCAACTACGAGGACGAGATGGAGATCCTGCGCTGGACCGGCCGGCCCGGCATGGCGCTGATCAACCGCATCGCGGCCGGCGACCACGCGGCCGCCTGGCGCCCGGCGCTGCAGCAATACTTCAGCGTGGTGCGCGACTTCGACGCGCACCGGGCCACCTTCGACCAGCGGGTGGGTCTGCTGCGGGCCTTCCGCGAGCTGGACGCCGGCCTGGCGCCGGCCCTCGACCGCGCGGTGCGCGCGCTGAGCGAGGAGCGCGCCCGCCGCCGGGCCGAGGTGACGACGCTGTTGACCGATCTGGTGATCGACGCGGTGACGCTGACCCGCGAGGCCCGCGCCGAGCGCAAGGACGCGCTGGCCAAGGAGGCCCTCGAGGCGGACTTCCACGCCGCGCTCCGGGCGCGCGAGCAGGCCGCGCGATCCGCGGTGGCGGCGCTGTACAAGCACCCGGCCGCGTGGGCCGAGGGTGAGCTGGACCGGCCGGTGCTCGACGAGGATCTGTTCGCCGAGCGCACCTGGAAGGGGCTGGGGCTGACCCCGGGGCAGCTGATCGCCGCCGCCACCGCGGCGGGCGCGACCACCGGCGGCGCGATCGACGTGGCCGTGGGCGGCGCCAGCTTCATGGTCGGCGCCCTGGTGGGCGGCGCGCTGGGCGCCGCGGGCGGCTGGGCGCAGTCGATGGCGAAGCGCGTGGCGCAGGCCACCCACGTGAAGGACGTGCTGCAGGGTGATGATCGGCGCCCTCGGTTCCGCGTCGGCCCGCACCAGAACCCCAACTTCCCCTTCGTGCTGCTCGACCGGGCGCTGCTGCACTACGACGCGGTGCTGCGGCGGACGCACGCGCGGCAGGACGCCGCGACGGTCGAGGCCGGCGGCCGGGGGCCGACCGCGGGCCTCGACCGCGCCGCGCGCGCGGCGCTGACCCGCGCCTTCGCCGACGTCCGCCGCGACTTCCGCGACCCCCCGCGCGCCGCGCGCGAGGCGATCCACGCGCAGATCGCGCCCCTGGTCGAGGCGGTCGACCGCGCGGCCGGCGGGACGCCGTCGTGAGGCGGCCCCGGCTGATCGCCGCCGCGGGCGTCGCGATCCTGTTGCTGATCTACCTCGCCGCGTGGCCGGTGCCGGTGGAGCCCGTCGCTTGGGAGGCCCCGCCGAACCCCGGCTACGCCGGCACCTTCGCGACCAACACGCGCCTCGCGGCGGCCGAGCAGATCCAGCTGGGCGAGGGCCGCGTCGGCCCCGAGGACCTGGCCGCCGACCGCGCCGGGCGCGTGTACGCCTCGACGCGCGACGGCCAGATCGTGCGGATCGCCGCCGACGGCAGCGTCGAGCCTTTCGCCGACACCGGCGGCGCGCCCCTGGGCCTGGCCTTCGACGGCGAGGGCACGCTGCTGGTGGCCGACGCCTACCTGGGGCTGCTGGGCGTCTCGCCCACCGGCGAGGTCGCGCTGCTGGCCAACGAGGCGGGCGGCGTACCCATCGCCTACGCCGACGACGTCGCGGTGGCGCCCGACGGGCGCGTCTACCTCACCGACGCCTCGACGAAGTTCGGGGCCGCCGAGTACGGCGACCCCTTCGCGGCCAGCCTGCTCGACATGCTGGAGCACGGCGCGCACGGCCGCCTGCTGCGCCACGATCCGGTGCGTCGGCGCACGGACGTGATCGTGAGCGGCATCGACTTCGCCAACGGCGTCGCCGTCGACCCGGCCGGCCGCTTCGTGCTGGTCGTCGAGACCGGCGCCTACCGGGTGCTGCGCCACCACCTGCTGGGCCCGAAGGCGGGCGAGACCGAGGTGTTCGCGGGCCCCTTCCCCGGCTTCCCCGACAACATCGAGGCCGGCCGCGACGGCCGCTTCTGGGTGGGCCTGGTCTCGCCGCGCTCGGCGGCGCTGGACGCGCTGTCCGCGTGGCCCGGCCTGCGCCGCGTCGTGCAGCGCCTGCCCGCCGTCCTCCGGCCCTCGGCCAAGGCCTACGGGCACCTGATCGCGCTCGACGCCGAGGGCAACGTCGTCGCCGACCTGCAGGCGCCCGACGGCACCTACGCCTACGTCACCGGCGCGCTCGAGGTGGGCGAGTGGCTGTGGATCAGCAGCCTGAAGGCGCGCGCGCTCGCGCGGCTGCCCCTGACCGACGTGCCGCTGCCTCAGAAGTAGGCGACGAAGCCGGCGTCGGCCTCGAGCAGGTCGGGGTGGGCGCGGCCGCCGAGGTCGAGGGCGAGGGCGTCGAGCAGGCGGACGCGCAGGCGCAGATCGGCCAGCCAGGTGGGCTTCGGGCTCTGGAAAGGGAACACCCAGCCGACGCCCTGCGTGGTCAGCGCGGCGGCGTCGCCCAGGCGCCAGCGCAGGCCGGCGCGCGGGCCGACGCCCAGGCGGACGGGCCAGGCCGGATCGGCGCGCAGCGGGGGGCCCTGGAAGGTCGAGTCGCCCAAGAAGAAGACGGTGAGCGCGGGGTGGAACAGCTCGGCGGTGACGCCGCCGCCCACCTCGAGGCTCGGCACGAAGGCGCGGCCGCCGTCGCCGTCGGGCTGGCGCTGGCCGCCGAACGCGAAGCGCCACGAGAGCGACCGCTGGAAGCGGCGCAGGGGCGTCAGCGAGTGGATGCGGGCGAGGAAGGCCTCTTCGACAGTCGGCAGCTCGTCGAAGCCCGCGACCCGCAGGCGCAGCGGGAAGAACTCGATGCCCGAGAGATCCGGGTAGCCCCGCGGGGGATCGCTCAGGTCGTGCAGGGCGAGGCGCAGCGAGAGATCGGCGTAGGGCGTGCCCGCGCGGTCGGCGCCGCCGGCGAGGCCGACGCGGTGCGAGCCGTGGGCGGTGTGCGGGCCGCCGGCCGGGCGCGTCACCTCGAGGGGCGGGCTGACCACGCGCAGCGCGGCGCGCCGCGCCAGCAGGTCGTGCTTCAGGGCGTGGGCCGGGTGGTCGCGCGGGCCGGTCAGCAGGTCGCGGGCGTGCCGCGCCTCGACCAGATCCATCGCGGCGTCCAGCACGCGCACCTGCGCCTCGACGGGCACGTCGCCCAGCACGTCGGCCGCGGGCGCGGCGGCCACCGCCTCGACGCGCGCCGGCTCGTCACCGCGCAGCCCGGCCAGCCGCGCGTCGAGCACCGTGCGCAGCGAGGGGCGGAACGCGACGTCCTCGACCAGCCCCGGCGCGCCCGCCACGGCCTTCACCGCGTCGGCCGGGATGACCGGCCAGCCCAGCGCGTCGAGCAGCGCGTGCCCGGGCGCCACCACCTCGAGCGCGCCGAGGATGTGATAGGCGCAGTTCTCGGTCAGGTAGTAGTAGTCGAACCAGGTGTCGCCCAGCTCCCACAGGTGCGCCGCCAGCAGCGCGCGCTGGCCGTCGTCGAGGCGCAGCCGGTAGGTCCACAGGTCGCGCGACTCGAAGTCGCTGTATTCGCGCACCTTGTAGAAATAGGGCATCAGCCGGAACGTGCCCGGGTAGCTGCCGGTCAGGCCGCGCAGCGCGTAGACGAGGGCGTTGTCGGTGTCGACGCCGGCGCCGAAGTCGATGCCGTAGTCCAAGAGCTCGGGTCGCTTCGCTTCACCCGGCGCGGGCGTCTTCTCGAAGCGCAGGAAGACGTGGCCGAAGGCCGAGGCGGGGTTGTTGAGGAAGTAGGACGAGAAGACCAGGTGTACGCCGCGCGGCGCGGCGCGGCGGAAGAAGTCCTCGAAGCCGGGGCACCGCGGGCGGGGCAGCCGCTGGGCGTCGAGGGGCACCGCCGCCGCGAGGAACGCGAGGCGCGCGGGGAAGCGGCACAGGGCGTGTTCGTCGGGCGCGCCGGGCGGCGCGTAGAAGGCGCGCACGGTGGCGTCGAGCTCGGCCGCGAGGTCGTCCGCGCCGTCGGGGTGCAGGAAGAAGGCGGGGCCGTCGACCTGGCTGGACCAGCCGCCGAAGGTGCCGGGCTGCGCGTGCAGCAGGCGGCGCCACTGGGGGTGCTCGGCCAGGCCCGCGGCCGCCGCGCGCGCCGCGGCCTCGTCGCCGGGATCGGCGGCGGCGGGCGCCGCGGCGAAGACCGCCGCGGCGAGAGCCAAGACCGGAAGGGAGTGCATGGCAGGGGGCGCCGGGCCGAGCCCCGCGCGTCGCTCAGCCCGCGATGTGGCGGCAGGCCAGGACGGGATCGTCGCGCAGCGTGCCGACGACCGCCTCGGACACGACGGCCGACGAGACGTCGGCGCGCGGGAACACCTCGCCGAACTTGCGCTGCAGGGTGCCACCCAGCGCCGCGACGTCGCCGCACCCGGCGACGGCGGCCAGCCCGGCGATGGTCTCGCCCTGGCCCCGCGCGATGTCCTTGGCCAGCGCCTCGCGGTTGGCCTCGATGTAGGCGCGCGTCGCGACCCGCGCCGAGCCGCTGTCGACGCAGTTGCTGGTGCCCGAGCTGATGCCGAAGGTCTGCGTGCCGAACAGGCCGTTGGTGGTGCCGGCGAAGATCTGCACGAAGCCCGACTGGTTGCCGAACAGCATCGAGCCCAGACCGCAGCCCGCCATGCCGTAGCCCTGCTGGTTGGTGTTTCGCTTGGCGGCGTCGAGGCCCTCGTCCACCGGCGCGGCGACCGCGGCCGTGCACAGGGCCAACAGCGCCACGAGCGCGGCCAGAAGGGGGGTGCGGTGGATCGTCGTCATCTGCTCTGCTCCCTGTCGTGGCGCCCGGTCACGAGCGCCGTTTCGTCTGCGCGTCCCGCCCATCGGGCGGTGCGTCCTGTCGTTCGGCCCAAACGATGCGCGGCGCTCAGGCCTGGCCGCGCGTTCGCCAGAGGTTGCGGGCGGCCTCCACCGCCGGATCGCCCGCGCGATCGAAGAACAGCGTGTGCACGTGGTCGACGGTCGCGGCGTCGGGGGCGCGGCCGCTGGCCTGGTAGACGCGCCACGCCTTGTTCATCTCTTCGCGGCCGCCGAAGGTGCTCTTCACCAGGCGCGACAGGGTCTCGCGGCGGCGGTCGATGGACTCGGCGGCGGCCTTGATCTCCCAGTTGTGCTTGGCCAGCAGGTCGAGCAGCTCGGCCGGCGACGGTGGCCAGGCGGGGGTGTCGATGGCCGGGCCGACCGGCGGCGGGCCGGTGGGCGCGATGCCGGGGGGCGGCGGCGCGCTGGGCGCCGCGACGGCGGCCACGGGGCCGGACGGCGTGGCCCGCACCGCCGGGATCTCGGGCACGGTCGCGTCGCCGATGCCGCGGTCCGCGTGCGTCCGCACCATCTCGGGCGTCAGGCGCTCGCCCAGGGCCACGCGCTGGGCCAGCGACTCGAGGCCGCGCACGTTCTCGACCCACTGGGCCAAGAGCAGCGCCGAGGCCGCCTCGACCGTGCGCACCGCCGCGGCGACGCCCGGGTGGCCGGCGCGGCGCAGGGCGGCGTCGAACAGGAACAGCAGATCCTCGCGCCGCGCGCGCAGGGGCGGCACCTCGATCTGGCCCACCACCAGGCGGCTGAGCAGGTCCTGCCGCAGCACGCCGCGCCGGGCGAGGCGGAAGACGTCGCGGTTGGTGGCCGAGATCAGGCGGCAGCGCGTCTCGAGGCGCTGGGCGCCGCCCACCGCGACGTAGCTGGGCTCGGTCGGGTCGAAGGCGTCGAGCAGCTTGGCCTGCGCGGGCTCCGGCAGATCGGCCAGCTCGTCGAGGAACAGCGTGCCGCGGCCGGCGCGCGTGACCAGGCCCTCCTGCGCCTTCACCTGCGGGATGAAGTTGGCGACGACGCCGAACAGCGTCGCCTCCTCGAGGTTGCGCGGCAGCGCGCTGCAGTTGTGATGCACGAAGGGGGCGCGGGCGCGCGCGCCGTTCTCGTGGATCAGGCGGGCCAGCCGCGTCTTGCCGGTGCCCATCTCGCCCAGCAGCAGCACGCTGACGTCGCTGTGCGCCAGGCGCAGCACCCGCCGCCACAGCGCGCGCATCAGCGGGCCGCGGCAAGCGAAGTCGACGGGCGGCGGCTTGAGGTGATCCTCGTCGTCGTCCTCGCCGCCGACGACGAACAGGGCGCTGCCCACCTGAAGCACCTGGTTCTCGGCCAGGTGCGCCGCGCCGGCGACGCGCTGGCCGTCGACGTAGGTGCCGTTGCGCGAGCCCAGATCGTCCACCCGCAGGGCGTCGCCGTCCTCGAGGCGGCTGACGCGCGCGTGCGTGCGGCTGGCCCAGCCGTCGTCGGGCAGGGCGAGCGCGACGTCGCCGCCGGCCTCGGGCGCGCGGCCCAGCACCAGCCCCTGCCCCACCGGCACCGGCCAGACGGTGTCGGGTCGCGGCGGCCCGGCCGCCTCGGTGAACACCAGCCGCAGGTACAGGCGGGCCGGCCGGTTCTCCAGGTCGACGGCGCGGCCGTCGCGCGAGCGGGTGAGGGTCTGCATCGGCCGCATCCTAACGCCGGACGCGCCCGCCGTCACGCGGCCGATCACGCGTGATCACGCGACGGGCCGCGTGATCGACGGTCTCCCGGGCCTGCGTGACTGGCACGGCCCTTGAGAAAGGGGCCGGCCGACTTCGAACCGGGGAGAGAGACATGAAGACCCTGCGCACGACCTTCCGATTGCTGGCAGTGGCGGCCCTGATGAGCGCCTGCGCGGAGGCGGGCCCGGACGACGCCGGGCCGCCGCCCGACGATCCGGCGGTCTTCCTGCCCACTGGCGCCAAGGCCGACGGCTTCGCGCTCACCACCGCCGACTACGAGGGCCAGGCCATCCTGCGCGTGGCCAACACGCTGTCGGAGGCCGACCTCGACGACGCCGTCGCGCTCGACCGGCGCGCCGCCGAGAACATCGCGGCCACCCGCGCCGCGAACGGCGAGTTCACCACGCTGATGGATCTCGACGACGTCGCCTACGTCGGCCAGCGCGCCTTCGGCAAGATGCTGGCGTACGCCGAGGCGCAGGGCTGGGTGGGCCGCTGCGGCGACGGCATCGTGCAGGCCAACGAGGACTGCGACGGCACCGAGGGCTGCCCCGCCACCTGCGTGAACGCCGACGACACCGGCGACGAGACCGGCGGGCCCACCGGCGTGTTCGTGCACGGCGTCGAGGGCGGCACCTACGCCGCGCTCGGCCTGCTGCGCGCCGCCAACGAGCTGGACTTCGACACGCTGGACATCGACGTCGGCCTCGACATCCGCGCCGCGCGCGGCATCGTCGCCGACCGGCCCTTCGCGACGCTCGCCGAGCTGGACGCCGCCAGCTACGTCGGCGCCAGCGCCTTCGAGGATCTCGGCGCCTACGCGGCCGCGCACGACCTGCTGCCCTTCTGCGGCGACGGCGCCGTGCAGGCGGGCCTCGAGGCCTGCGACGACGGCAACGATCGCGACGGCGACGGCTGCTCGAGCCGCTGCCTGGTGGACGCCGACACGGGGACCGGCGACGACGGTGGCCTCGACACCCCGCTGGTCAACGGCGTGCACGAGGGCAGCTACGCGGCGCACGGCATCCTGGCGGTCGCCAACGGCGCGTCGCTCGAGACGTTGGACGATGTGGTCGGCCTCGACGTGCGCGCGGCCAAGGGCATCGCCCACACCCGCGACGCGATGGGCGACTTCGCCGACCTCGCCACGCTCGACGCCGTGGCGTACGTGGGCGTCTCGGCCTTCGAGGATCTGCTGGCCTACGCCGAGCTGAACGGCCTGGTGCCCCGCTGCGGCGACGGCGTCGTGCAGCCCGCCGAGGAGGCCTGCGACGGCACGGCCGGCTGCAGCGCCGACTGCGCGGTCACCTACACCTGCGGCGACGGCGTCGTCGAGGCGGGCGAGACCTGCGACGACGGCAACCTGGACGACGACGACGGCTGCAGCGCGCTGTGCGCCATCGAGTGGCTGGGCGAGGGCGTCGACCACCAGAACGGCAGCCGCGCCGGCGCGGTGGACGTCGGCAGCTACCGCTTCCTGAGCGCCACCGTGCGCAGCGAGGGCGACCGCGACTACTGGGCCTTCACCCTCGACCGCCCCACGCGCGTGCGCCTCGACGTCTGGGCGGGCAGCGGCGACAACTGCGCCTGGTTCTCGTTCCCCAACCCGGCGGGCGGCTACGACAGCGACATCTTCGGGCCCGAGCTGACCCTGCGCGGCGCCCACGACGACGTCCTGTTCCGCTTCGACTCGAACTGCGGCCGCCGCGACACCACCGAGGCCGACCTGGACGTCTCGCTGGCCCCCGGCACCTACTACGTGCGCGTCGAGGGCCAGGACGTCGGCTGGGGCTGGGACTCGTCCTACACCGTCGGCTACCGCGTCGAGGTCGACCGCATCGCGATGGGCCCGGTGTGCGGCAACGGCCACGTCGAGGACGGCGAGGCCTGCGACGACGGCAACACCACCAGCGACGACGGCTGCAGCCAGGCGTGCACCGTCGAGGCCTTCGTCGAGAGCGAGCCCAACGACGATCATGACCACGGCGCCAACGTCGGCACCTTCCGCCACATCGTGGGCGACATCACCGCCGGCGACGTCGACTACTACCGGGTGCAGGTGGCCGAGGGCGGCAGCCTGTCCGCCGTCGTCGACGCGAGCTTCGACGGCTACCTCGAGCTGTACGGCCCCGAGGGCGACCTGATCGCCGAGGACGACGACGACGGCGAGGGCTACGCGCCGGCGCTGTTCGCCGCCGCCGACGGCCTGACGAACCTGCCCGGCGGCTGGTACGCCCTGGCCGTGCGCCACGCCGACGCCCGCCTCGAGGGCGGCCGCTACACCCTCGATCTCACCGTGGAGTGAGCGGGCAGGGTCGGCCGCGGCGGCACCCCTGACCTTGACCTTGACCTTGCCCGCCGCCGCGCCACCCAACCGCACCCGAGCACCACGCCCGCAGGCCGCGCGAAACGTGCCCGTGCCCGTGCCCGTGCCCGTGCCCGCCGCCGCGCCACCCCACCGCACCCGAGCACCACGCCCGCAGGCCGCGCGAAACGTGCCCGTGCCCGTGCCCGTGCCCGTGCCCGTGCCCGCGCCACCCCACCGCACCCGAGCACCACGCCCGCAGGCCGCGCGAAACGTGCCCGTGCCCTGTACCGTTTCCGACGTGGATCGGCGAGGTTGCGGATTGGACCTCTCCCGGGAGTGCCACCCGTGCCCTGTACACCGAATACCCGGCACGGACCTGCACCCCGGGAGAGGGC
>JAUHXL010000257.1 GCA_030426945.1 bacterium | reverse complement strand
CGCGACCGGCGTCAGCACCCGCGACGTGCGATCGCTGGCCAGCTCGAACTGATCCGGCTGATCGAAGGGGCCGAAGGTGAGCACCCAGATCAGCAGGTTGGGATCCTGGGCGCTGATGATCACCTCGCTGGCGTTCTGCACCAGCGCCCCGTTCTGCGGCGCGTGGATCTCGAGCTCGGGCGGCAGCTGATCGCGCGGATCGCGCACCCGCACCGTCGCCACGTCGCGCGTCTCGTTGCCGCCGAAGTCGCGCGCCACGCCCTCGAGCACGTACAGGCCGGGGATGTCGAAGGTCAGCACCGTCTGGTTGAACGCGTCGAGGGGCACCTCGAGGCCGTCGCGGAACAGCCGCACCGAGGACAGCGCCCGGTTGTCGGCCGCGTTGACGATCACCTGAATCTGCGTCCCGGGATCGGCCACCGCCTGGCTGACGAACAGCTCGACGGTGGGCGGCACGTCGTCGAGCGCGCAGTCGGTGCCGTCGCCGTTGCACTCGTCGGGCACGCCGTTGAGGTTGCAGTCCTGGCTGCCCCCTCCGGCGATGTCGCACACGTCGGGCACTCGGTTGGCGTTGCAGTCCGCGAAGCGGCCGAGCTCGATGTCGCATTGATCGTCGAAGCCGTTGGCGTCGCAGTCACGGCCGCTGATCGAGGTCTCGTCGACGAAGTTGTCGCAGTCGTTGTCGATGCCGTCGCAGATCTCGAGGCGCGGCGCGTTGTCGACCGCCGGGCAGAACTCCTCGCCGTCACGACAGATGGTGTTGGCGAAGCCGTTGCACGCACCGACGCCGCCCGACTGGCAGCGGTTGCCGACGTCGGCCGAGTCCTCGTCGACCGCCCCGTCGCAGTCGTTGTCCACCTGATCGCACAGCTCGGGCGAGGGATCGCCCAGCGCCGCGTCGCAGACGATCGCCCCATCGACGCAGGCCTGCGTGCCTTCGGCCCGGCAGCCGCCGGCGCCGACGGTACACTGGGCGCCGACGCCGGGCACGGCCTCGTCCACCCGCCCATCACAGTCGTTGTCGCGGCCGTCACACAGCTCGCCGCTGGCGCCCTGGAAGGGATCGCAGGCCGTCAGCCCGCCCCCGACGCAGCGCGGCAGCTCGCGCGCGCACTGGCCCTGGCCGCAGGTGATGGTGCCGAGCGCCTCGTCGATCTCCCCGTCGCAGTCATCGTCGCCGCCGTTGCAGAGCTCGTCACGCGCGCCCGCGAAGGGATCGCAGGCCACGGCCCCTCCGTCGCGGCACACCGGCAGGATGCGGCGACACACGCCCAGCCCGCAGGTCTGGTTGCCCAGGCGCTCGTCGGTGGCCCCGTCGCAGTCGTCGTCGGTGCCGTTGCAGACCTCGACGCCCGGCGGCGCGGCCATCGCGTCGCACTCGACGCGGAAGTTGCGGCACACCGTCAGGCCGTCCTGCGCGCACAGGCCGCTGCCGGCGGTGCAGGGCTGGCCCACGTCGGTGGGCTGCTCGTCGGTCGTGCCGTCGCAGTCGTTGTCGCGCGCGTCGCACACCTCGTCGCCGGGCTGGCCGGCCTCGGCGCCGCACACGATGTTCGCGTCGCGGCACACCGTCACGCCGCTGCGCTGGCACTGGCCGAACCCGCTGATGCAGGCCTCGCCGGTGCCCGGCACGTTGCCCTCGTCGGTGCTGCCGTCGCAGTCGTCGTCGACGCCGTTGCAGACCTCGGCCGTCGCGCCCTCGAGGGGGTCGCAGTCCGGCGCCCCGCCGCCGCCGTCGCAGTTGGGCACCGCGTGGCGGCAGGCGCCGACGCCGCACACCACGCTGCCGAAGCCCTCGTCGGGCGTCCCATCGCAGTCGTTGTCCAGCCCGTCGCAGATCTCGTCGCCCGCGGCGCCCGGATCGGCCTGCGCCGGGCACTGCACCGCGCCGTCCACGCAGGCCTGCAGCGCCTCGCCCCGGCAGACGCCCTCGCCCACCCCGCAGGTCTGCCGCGACTCGCGCGTGTCCTCGTCGGTGCGCCCGTCGCAGTCGTCGTCCTGCCCGTTGCACAGCTCGGTCTGCGCCGGGCCCTCGTCCACGTCGCAGTCCACCGCCCCGCCGACGCAGCGGCCGATGCCCACCCGCGTGCAGATGCCCAGCCCCACGGTGCAGGGCTGCAGGTGCTCGACGGCGTCCTCGTCGACGCGCCCGTCGCAGTCCTCGTCGAGGCCGTCGCAGGTCTCGCCCGGCGCCGCGCCGAAGAAGGGATCGCACACCGCCGGCGCGCCATTCTGGCAGGCGGGGATGTTCCGCGCGCAGGTGCCCTGCCCGCAGGCCACCGTCCCGGTGTCTTCGTCGGTCTCACCGTCACAGTCGTTGTCCAGCCCGTCGCAGACCTCGGCGGCGGCCGCCGTCCGCGGCTGGCACTGCTGAAGCCCGTTCGCGCCGCACACCTCGAGGCCCGCCGCGCACACGCCCGGCTGCCCGGTCTGGCAGGGCGTCACCCCGCTGAGCCCCTCGTCGGTGCTGCCGTCGCAGTCGTCGTCGAACAGGTTGCAGATCTCGTCGCCGGCCGGCCCGGGCTGCGCGTCGCAGGTGGCCGTGCCATCCGGCGCGCAGACCCGCACCCCGCGGGCCTGGCAGACGCCCTCACCGGCGGTGCACTCGGCGAACAGGTCGAAGCCCTCGTCCGCCTCGCCATCGCAGTCGTTGTCCTGCGCGTCGCAGATCTCGTTGCGGGGCGGCGCCGCCTGGGCGCTGCACAGGAGCTGGCCGTTGATGCACTCGCCGGTGCCGTCGCGCCGGCAGCTGCCCACGCCGTCGCTGCACGGGCTGCCGTCGCCCACCGCGTCCTCGTCCACCGGACCGTCGCAGTCGTCGTCGACGCCGTTGCACAGCTCGAGCGTGGCACCCGCGAAGGCATCGCAGCGGGGCGGCACCCCGGCCTCGCAGCCGTCGAGCACCTGCCGACAGGCCCCCCGCCCGCAGATCACGTCGGCGATGGCCTCGTCGTTGAGCCCGTCGCAGTCGTCGTCGCGGCCGTTGCAGCTCTCGGGCACCGGCTGGAAGGGCCGGGCGTCGCAGATCAGCGCGCCGCCCTCGCACACCAGGCGGCCGTCGGCCCGGCAGCCGCCGCGCCCGGCCGAGCACGCGGCCCCGGCGTCGGCGGCCTGCTCGTCCACCCGCCCGTCGCAGTCGTCGTCCAGCCCGTTGCAGTTCTCCACCGCCGGCGCGTTGCCCGCGCCGTCGCACTGGATGCGCCCCAGCCGGCACACCGTGGTGCCGTCGTAGCGGCACTGACCGGTCCCGCCGGTGCAGTCGTCGCCCTCGCCGGGCACCGCCTCGTCGATCGTGCCGTCGCAGTCGTCGTCGAGGCCGTTGCAGATCTCGTCGCGCGCGCCGGCCAGCGGATCGCAGGCCGCCCCGCGGCAGTCGCTGAGCAGCCGGCGGCAGATGCCCACGCCGCACTCGATCAGATCGCCGAAGCCCTCGTCGACCGTCCCATCGCAGTCATCGTCCTCGCCGTTGCAGGCCTCGGCGAGGGGCTGCCCCTCGTCCGCCGGGCACACGATCTCGCCGTCCTGGCAGCGCGGCACCGCCTGCACGCTGCAGCCGCCGACGCCCACCGTGCAGGTCTCGCCGGGCTGGATGGTGCCCTCGTCGATGGTCCCGTCGCAGTCGTCGTCCTCGCCGTTGCAGCGCTCGACGCGCGGCAGCCCGGTGAAGCCGTCGCACACCCGCTGGCCGTCCTCGCAGCGCGCGAGGCCCACGCGCTCGCAGACGCCGACGCCGACCGGGCAGCGCTGCCCGTCGACCACCGTCGACTCGTCGGTCCGCCCGTCGCAGTCGTCGTCCTGCCCGTTGCACAGCTCGACGTCCAGCGCGCCCTCGGTGGCGTCGCACACCACCGGCGCGCCGTCGACGCAGCGCGGCAGCTCCCGCTGGCAGATGCCGTCGCCGCAGACCTGCGTGCCCTGGCCCTCGTCCACCCGCCCGTCGCAGTCGTTGTCCCGCCCGTCGCAGAACTCCGCCCGCGGGAACACGAGCTGATCGCATTGCGTGGCGCCGCCGACGCAGCGCGCCCGGCCGACGCTGCAGGTGCCCGGCACGCCGGTGTCGCAATCGCCCAGCAGGCCGATGCCCTCGTCGTTGCGTCCATCGCAGTCGTCGTCGAGGCCGTTGCACTGCTCCTCGATCGGCTCGATCTCGTCGGCCGCGCAGGTCGTCCCGCCGCTCTCGGCGCACACCCGCGCGCCCACCACGGCGCACTCGCCGCGGCCCAGGTTGCAGGCCGCGCCCAGGCCGTAGCCCTCGTCGGTCTGCCCGTCGCAGTCGTTATCCGCCGCGTCGCAGCGCTCGATGTCCGGCTGCCCGATCTCTACGTCGCAGGCCGCCCGGTCGGGCCCGTCGCACACGAACACGCCCTCGCCGCGGCACTGACCCTGACCCAGCCCGCAGGCGTCGCCCACCGGGAAGGTCTCGTCGATCAGGCCATCGCAGTCGTTGTCGATCTGGTCGCACAGCTCGGCCACCGGCTGCCCCAGCCGCGCGTCGCAGGCCAGCTCCCCGTTGGCGTCGCAGGCCAGCACGCCGGCGCGGCGGCAGGCGCCCACGCCCGCCATGCAGGGGCGCCCGGCGCCGAAGTCCTCGTCCACCCGGCCATCGCAGTCGTTGTCCACCGCGTCGCAGGCCTCGGGCTGGGCGTCGGGCACGAAGGCGTCGCACACCAGCCCCGCCCGCGGATCGCACACGATCGTGCCCTCACCGGCGCAGGCGCCCTGCCCGATCGCGCAGGCCTCGCCCAGCCCCTCGAGGCCGTCGTCGATCACGCCGCTGCAGTCGTTGTCGGCGCCGTCGCACACCTCGACGTCGGGCACGCTCTGCCCTTGGCACGGCCCGAAGGTGCCGTCGTCGCCGCAGCGCTGGGTGCCGGCCCGGCAGGTGCCCACGCCCTGCGTGTTCGCCGGCCCGGTGTAGCAGGCGCGGGCGCTGCCCGGCTCGCAGTCGGGGCAGCCGCCCTCGACGTCGTCCACGGCGCCGTCGCAGTCGTTGTCTTCCTGGTCGCAGATCTCATCGACCGGCGTCACCGCGCCCACGCAGGGCCCGGCCAGGCCCAACAGGCAGGTGCTGCGGCCCGCGCGGCAGGGCCCGACGCCGTCGGTGCCTTCGGGCCCGGCGTAGCAGGTGGTCACCAGCGGCCCGTCGCGCCCGTCGTCGTCGATCACGCCGTTGCAGTCATCGTCGGCGCCGTTGCAGATCTCGCCGCTGGGCAGCACCTCCCCCTCGCAGGCCCCGTACGCCCCGTCGGTGCACGTCTGGCGGCCGGCGCGGCAGACGCCCACGCCCCGCGTCTCGTCCGCCCCGCCGTAGCAGTCGCGCCCCAGCGGCTCGCCGTCCGGATCCTCGTCCGTCCGGCCGTCGCAGTCGTTGTCGATGCCGTCGCAGATCTCGTCGCCGGGCGCGCTCGGCACGGCGCGGCAGCGCGTCGAGCCGTCGGCGCCGCACACCCGCACGCCCTCGGCCGCGCAGGCGCCCAGGCCCGCGGTGCAGGCCTCGCCCAGATCGGGCCACGCTTCGTCCACCGCGCCGTCGCAGTCGTTGTCGACGGCGTCGCAGATCTCGGCGTCGCCCTCGCCCGCCATCGCGTCGCACACCGCCAGCGCGCCGTCGGCGCTGCACTGCACCACGCCCGCCGCCGCGCACCGCCCCTGGCCCACCTGGCACGCCTGGCCCACGTCGGGGAAGGCCTCGTCCGCCCGCCCGTCGCAGTCGTTGTCCAGCCCGTCGCACAGCTCGTCCGAGGCCAGCTCGGCGAAGCCGGCGCACTCGAGGGTCTGCCCGTCGGCGCTGCAGCGCAGCGTCCCGCCGCCCGCGCACTGGCCCACGCCCCCCTCGCAGGCGGCGCCCAGCTCGGCGAAGTCCTCGTCGACCATGCCATCGCAGTCGTCGTCCGCCTCGTTGCAGCTCTCGGGATCACCGGGCGGCACCAGCTCGCACACCGCCTCGCCGTTCTGGCAGCGGACCTGGCCGCGGGTGCAGTTGCCGCCCAGCCCGGTGTCGCAGTCGGCCCCGTCGCGGCAGTCGCCGCACACGTCGGGATCGTCCCGCACGCCGTTGCAGTCGTCGTCCACGCCGTTGCCGCAGATCTCGGCGTCCCGGCAGTCGGGATCCTCCGCGCAGCGCCCGCCCTGACAGACGCGGCCCAGCCCGCACTCGACGTCGCCCGTGCAGGCGGGCTTGCAGCGCCCCTCGTCGCACCAGGCGTCGCCCGCGCAGTCGGCGTCGGCGGCGCAGGGCCCCTCGACGCACAGCCCGGCCGGCCCGCAGTGCCCGCCGGGGCAGGCCCCCAGCAGGCAGCGTTCCTGGCAGGTGCCCGCGTCGTCACACACCTGCGCGTCGTCGCAGGCGCAGCCCGCGGGGGCCGCGTCCTCGGTCGGCTCGGCGTCCGGGCCCAGGTCGTCGCGCGGCGTGTTGCCGCCGCTGCCCCCGGCCCCGCCGCCCCCGGCCCCGATGGCGCCGTCGCCTCCGCCCCCCCCACCGCCCGACGTGGCGGTGTCGTCGCAGCCCAAGAGGCTGGCTGCCAGCATCAGGAAGACGCTCATCCCCCGGCGCACTGATCGCATGCGGGCTCCTTTGCGGTATTCCCCCGGGGCGAATCCTAGAATACTTCGCCCGGCCACGTCGCCCCCGGCGTCGTCGTAGTCGTCGTCGTCGTCGTAGTCGTCGTCGTGGTCGTGGTCGATGGGTGGAGTCGGCTTCGACCGGCGGCCAGGCTCGGTTCGGATTCGACCACGACGACGACGACGCCCACGACCACGGGGCTTCGCCTCGACCGCTCACCGGCCGCCGCCACCGCGGGTGCACCCAGGCGCCCCGCGGGCTACGATGCCCTCCCATCACGCGAGGCCCCCATGATCCCGCCCCCCCGGACCGACCTCCGCGTCACCCCCGTCGGCGACGGCCTCGCCGTCGACGATCCGGTCACCGGGGGCCGCGCGCGACTGGGTCCCGAGAGCGCCGCCGTCTGGCGCGCCGTGCTCGAGGGCCACCACCACCCGGCCACGCTGATCGCGGCCCTGCCGCACCTTCGCCCCGCCACGATCCGCGACCGCCTCCGCCAGCTCGACGACGCCCTGCTGCTCGACGGCGAGCGCTTCGCGACCCAGCGCGCCCTCTTCGAGCGGGCCCAGCCCCTGCCCGCCGCCGCCGATCTGCCCGTCCGCCTCGATCCCGCCTTGCGCCACCAGTGCGTGCGCTGCGGCGCCTCGTGCACCGGCGTGCACGTGGGCCCGGTGCCCGACACCACCCGCGCCGCCGTCGAGCGCCTGGGCCTCTGGCGGGCGGTCCCCGGCGCCACGAAGCCCGACGACGCCTTCGCCCGCGGCCAGGGACCCACCGGCCCGTGGGCGATGATGCGCCGCGTCGGCGAGGCCTGCTTCGCCCTGAACGACGACCGCGCCTGCGGCCTGCACGCGGCCGAGGGTCCGGCCGCCAAGCCCCCGATCTGCCGACAGTTTCCGTATACCTTCACCCGCGGTCCCGACGCCGTGCACGTCGGCCTGCAGATGGAGTGCGCGCGCTTCGAGGCCACCCTGCCCGCCGGCGCCGAGCGCCCCGTCGCGGCCATCGAGGCCGAGCTGACGGCGCTGGTGGCCGAGGGCGCCGAGGTGTTCGACCTGCCCGATCCGGTGCCGGTCGCCGCCGGGCTGTGGATGTCGCGCGCCGAGTACCTGAAGCGCCACGCGTGGTTCGCGCGCTCCCTCGCCTGGCCGCCCCACGGCCCCGGACTTCGCGTCTTGACGCAGATCGTCATCGATCGCGTCCAGCGCCGCCACCCGCCCGACGCCTGGCGCGCCCTGGCCTACTGGCCGGGCGCCGACGAGCCCGACGTCCGCACGGCCCGGGCGCGGCTCACCATCGCCCTGCGCGACCTCCTGGTTCGTCTGGCCGAGGCCGCGGATCTGGGCGGCCGCGCCCTCGAGGCCGAGGCCACCGCGACGGCCGGCGAGGTGTTGGATCTCCGTCGCCTGGGCTGGCTCGAGACGTCGATGGTCTGGGCCGGCGCCGACGCCTGCCGTCTGTGGAACCTGCCCTGGCACGCGGCCGTGCGGGAGCACGGCTTCGTCCGTCAACGCGACCTGGCCGCGGGCTTCGGACGGATCGACCTGATGGTCTGCCTCGCTCAGGACATCACCCGCGCGCGCGCAGCCGCCGGACCTTCGGTCCAGGACGCCAACGACGGGATGCGCCTGGCGTCCCGCGTGCTGCGCATGGCCCCGGTCGACGCCCTCTTGCGCGCGCACGCCTTCGTGCTCCGCACCGCCGTGCTGGGCGGCGACGCCCCGGACATCGAAGCCGGCCCCTGGCTGGGAGTGCCCGCATGACCCCGCTCGATCTCTATGCCCGCGTCGAGGCCCGCCTCGACCCCCTCGACGACGCCGACCGCGCAGCCGAGGCCGCCGTGCGCGCGGGCCTCGACCCCCGCGCCGAGGCCCGCCCGGACCGCTTGCCCCTGCTGCGCCTGCGCGCCCTGCTGCAGGGCCCCATCGGGGCCGAGCTGGTGCCCCGCGCCGAGGGGGGGCGCCTGGTGTGGGATCGGGCGCTGCGCATCTGCGGGCGCCTGGCCGCCGCCGATCTCGATCTCACCCTCTGCCTCGGCGGCGTGGTGCTGGCGTCGCTGCCGGTCATCGTCGCCGGCGACGCCGCCCAGCGCGCCCGCTTCTTCGGCAGCGTGCGCGCCGGCGGCCTGGCCGGCCTCGGCCTGTCGGAGTGGGATCGCGGCAGCGACCTGCTGCACAACGACACCGTCGCCACGCCGCTGCCCGACGGCGGGTGGCGGCTCGACGGCCACAAACGCCCCTGCAACAACGGCTCGGTAGGCCACCACGTCGTCGTGTTGGCCCGCACCGGCGCCGCCGACGACGCCTTCGGCGCGACGCTGTTCCTGCTCACGCGCGGCGCCC
Source organism: bacterium (assembly GCA_030426945.1). GTDB lineage: Bacteria > Myxococcota_A > Bradymonadia > UBA7976 > UBA1532 > JACKDN01. The sequence goes on along the minus strand of JAUHXL010000257.1, from coordinate 992 downwards.
CCGGCCTGCTGCCGGACGCGCCCCTCGACTGGGTGGGCTGCCCCCAGATGGATCTCTCGGGCGTCCGCCTCGAGGGCGTCGTCGCGCGCCCCGAGGACGTGCTGGGCAAGCCCGGCGAGGGCTTCCTGCACACCCGGCGCACCCTCGAGATCACGCGCAGCGGCGTGGCCGCCATGTCCCTCGGCGCGCACGGCGCGGCCTTCGCGCACGCCTGGAGCCACGCCCGCGAGCGGCACCTGTACGGCGCCCCCATCCAGCAGCTCGGCGGCGTGCGCGCGCTGCTCACCGACACCTTCACCCGCCTCGCGCTGGCCATCGCCACCGGGCGCCGCGCCGCGCGGGCCGCCGGGCGCAGCGGCGTCGCGGCCCGCGATCTCACCAGCGCGGCGAAGCTGATCTGCCCCGATCTGCTCGAGGCGTCGGTGCACGCCGCGGGCGTCGTGCTCGGCGCGCGCAGCCTGACGCGGGCGCCCGGCCTCGCCGCGCTGCGCCGCGACGCGCCGATCTTCGGCATCTTCGACGGCAGCAGCCAGCTCCAGCTCGACGAGCTGTGGCGGTACGCGCGCCGCTGGTCCGACGCCGAGATCGATCCGCGCGCCGCGCGCGCCGCCCTGCGCGCACCCATCGACGACTTCGACCCCTGGGCCGAGGACGCCGGCGGCGCGCTCACCGCCGCCAGCCCGATCGCCCTGCTCGCCGCCCACGCCGCCGACCGCCCCGCGCTCGCGCCCTTCGCCGCCCTCGCCCACCAGGTCGCCGCCGCCGCGCGCACCGCCCCGCCCCAGCCCCTGCGCTTCGCGGTCAGCGAGGCCGCCGCGTGGTGCCACGCCATCGCGGCCCTGGCCGACGCCGCCGACGCGGCCGGCGATCCGCTGCTCGACGCGGCGCTCACCCAGGCCGCCGCCCTGCTCGGCCCGCGCGCCGCGGCCGTGGCCGCGCGCGTCGGCGCCGATCCCGCCCCCCTCGTCCGGCTGGCCGCCGGCTACGACGCC
>JAUHXL010000256.1 GCA_030426945.1 bacterium | reverse complement strand
GGGCGCGACAGCCTGTACTTCTACGACGCCATCGCGCCGATCATCGACGCCGACAGCGTCGACTGGGACGTCGTCTGGCGGCAGAGCCGCTACGACAAGGGCGAGGGGGCCGATTACGCGAACATCCCGCTCGACGAGGCGCAGTACATGGCCTTCGTCGAGGCGGTGGTGGCGGGCGAGAAGGTCACGCCCAAGGCCTTCGAAGAGACGAAGTACTTCGAGGGCTGCCTGCCCATCGAGGTGATGGCGGAGCGCGGGCCGCTGACGCTGGCCTTCGGGCCGATGAAGCCGGTCGGGCTGGTGGATCCGCGCACGGGCAAGCAGCCCTTCGCGGTGGTGCAGCTGCGCATGGAGAACGCGGAGGCGACGGCCTGGAACATGGTCGGCTTCCAGACGCGGCTGAAGTACCCGGACCAGAAGCGCATCTTCACGACGCTGCCGGGGCTGGAGCAGGCGAGCTTCCTGCGCTTCGGCAGCGTGCACCGCAACACCTACGTGCACGCGCCCAGCCTGCTGAGCGACGCGCTGCACTGGCACGACGATCCCGATCTGTACCTGGCCGGCCAGATCACCGGGGTCGAGGGCTACGTGGAGTCGTCGGCCTGCGGGCAGCTGATCGCGTGGCACGTGCTGGCGCGGCTGAAGGGGCTCGAGCCGCCCGCGCCGCCGCCGACCACGGCCTTCGGCGCCCTGCGCCGGCACCTGCGCGGCGAGGGCATCCTGTCGGCCTACAGCCCCAGCAACCTGAACTGGAGCCTGTTCGCGGCCATCGAGAAGCGCCGGCGCGAGTCGAAGCGTGATCGCAAGGCGCGGCTGGCCGAGCGGGCGCAGGTCGAGCTGGCCGCGTGGTGGGCCGAGTGGAGTTCGCGCCTCGCCGGCTGATGTCGTAGCCTCACCTACATGGACGACCCGCTGCACCGCTTCGAGCGCTACCTCGCCACGGAGAAGCGGGCCAGCCCGCGCACCGTCGCGGGCTACCTGCGCGACGTCGGCTTCCTGGTGGCGCACCTGGATCACGATCCCTTCGACGCCGCGCGGGTGACGACGGCCGATCTGCGGTCGTGGCTGCGCGCGATGTACCGCGCCGATCTGGCGGCGCCGACCATCGCCCGCAAGCTGTCCGCCGCGCGCGCGTTCTTCCGCTTCCTGGTGCGCACCGGCGATCTCGAGCGCGATCCCAGCGCCACCGTGCGCACGCCCAAGCAGCCCAAGCGCACGCCGCGCTTCCTGTCCCCCGACGACGCCGCGCGGCTGGTCGAGGCGCCGGAAGGCGACGGCGCGCTGGCGGTGCGCGATCGCGCGCTGCTCGAACTGGTCTACGGGGCGGGCCTGCGGGTCAGCGAGGTGGTCGCGCTGGACCTGGGCCACGTCGACCTGCGCGAGGGCACCGTGCGGGTGGAGCGCGGCAAGGGCGGCAAGACGCGCGTGGCCCCCGTCGGCCGCCACGCCGTGACGGCGGTGCAAGCCTGGCTGGCGCGGCGCCCGGAGCTGACCGGCCCGGATCCCGATCCGACGCCCCTGTTCCGCAACCGCTTCGGCCGCCGGTTGTCCGCCCGCGCCGTGCAGCGGCTCGTCGAGCGCTGCCGCCCCGCCTGCGCCGAGGGCGGCGCCACCCCCCACTGGCTGCGCCACGCCTGCGCCACTCACATGCTGGGCAGCGGCGCCGATCTGCGCAGCATCCAGGAGATGCTGGGCCACGCCAGCCTCTCGACGACCCAGCGCTATACGCACGTCAGCGTCGAGGCCCTGATGGCGGTCTACGACAAGGCCCACCCGCGCGCCCGCGAGGACTGAGCGCCGAAGGCGCCGAGCGCGCCGAAGGCGCCGAGCGCGCCGAGCGCGCCGAAGGCGCCGTGGTCGTGGTCGTGGTCGTGGTCGTGGTCGATCCGCGCCGGCACGACGCCCGTGGCACCGCCGACCACGACGACGAGCGCGCCGAAGGCGCCGTGGTCGTGGTCGTGGTCGTGGTCGTGGTCGATCCGCGCCGGCACGACGCCCGTGGCACCGCCGACCACGACGCCGAGCGCGCCGAAGGCGCCAAGCGCGCCGAAGGCGCCGTGGTCGTGGTCGTGGTCGTGGTCGTGGTCGATCCGCGCCGGCACGACGCCCGTGGCACCGCCGACCACGGCGCCGAGCGCGCGGTGGACCCCACCTTGACAGCCCACCGGGCGTGCATACGGTCCGCCGTCTTCGTCACCCCCGAGGCCCCATGTCCGACCTCATCTTCCACGGCACCACCATCCTCGCCGTTCGCCGCGGCGAGCAGCTGGTCTTCTGCGGCGACGGGCAGGTGTCGCTGGGCAACACCGTGATGAAGGGCAGCGCGGTCAAGGTGCGGCACCTGCTCGACGGCGCCATCCTGACCGGGTTCGCCGGCGCGACCGCGGACGCCTTCACCCTGTTCGAGAAGTTCGAGGGCAAGCTCAAGGCGTTCAACAAGAACCTGGTGCGCGCCGCGGTCGAGCTGGCCAAGGAGTGGCGGACCGATCGCTACCTGCGCCGGCTGGAGGCGCTGCTGCTGGTGGGTGATCGCGAGCGCACGCTGCTGATCAGCGGCACCGGCGACGTCATCGAGCCCGACGGCGACGCCATCGCCATCGGCAGCGGCGGCAACTTCGCGCTCGCCGCCGCCCGCGCCCTGCTCGAGAACACCGAGCTCGACGCGCGCACCATCGCGACGAAGGCGCTGACCATCGCCGCGGGCATCGACATCTACACCAACACGAACCTGGTGGTGGAGACGCTGAAGCTCGACTGAGCGCGGCCCTCTCGCCCCCGACTCCACGAGGCAACGCATGGACGCCGATCTGCCGGTCTTCACCCCCCGCGAGACCGTGAGCGAGCTCGACCGCTACATCGTCGGGCAGCACAAGGCGAAGCGGGCGGTGGCCATCGCCCTGCGCAACCGCTGGCGGCGCCAGCGGGTGCCGGAGGAGCTGCGGGACGAGATCGCGCCGAAGAACATCATCATGATCGGGCCCACCGGCGTCGGGAAGACCGAGATCGCCCGGCGCCTGGCGCGCCTGGCGCAGGCCCCCTTCCTGAAGGTCGAGGCCAGCAAGTTCACCGAGGTGGGCTACGTCGGGCGCGACGTGGAGTCGATGATCCGCGACCTGACCGAGCTGGCCATCACCATGGTCAAGGACGAGCAGCGCGAGCGCGTCGAGGCCAGCGCCGCCCGGCACGCCGAGGATCGCCTGCTGGATCTGCTCATCGCCCAGAGCAAACCGAAGGGCGGGGAGGGCGACACGCAGAGCTACTTCGCGGTGGGGCCGGACGGCGCGGCCAGCCCGGTGGTGCCGGCGGGTGGCGACCGCGAGGCGCTGCGGAAGCGCCTGCGGAAGGGCGAGCTGGACGAGCACCAGGTGCTGCTGCAGACCACGGTGAGCGGCGGCCCGTCGTTCGAGGTGTTCAGCGCCTCGGGTATCGAAGAGATGGTGTTCAACATCAAGGACGCCCTCGGCAACCTGCCCGGCTTCGCGGGCGGCAAGACGAAGGAGACGCGGGTGGGGGTGCCCGACGCCCTGCGCATCCTGACCGCCGAGGAGTCGGAGAAGCTGCTCGACATGGAGCAGGTGGTGCAGCACGCCCTCGAGCGGGTGCAGCACAGCGGCATCATCTTCCTCGACGAGATCGACAAGATCGCCATGGGCGGCGGCCGCGGGGGCGGCGGCGCCGGCGGCCCGGACGTCAGCCGCGGCGGCGTGCAGCGCGACCTGCTGCCCATCGTCGAGGGCAGCACCGTCACGACCAAGCACGGCATGGTGAAGACCGATCACATCCTCTTCGTGGCGGCCGGCGCGTTCCACGAGGCCAAGGTCAGCGATCTCATCCCGGAGCTGCAGGGGCGCTTCCCCATCCGCGTGGAGCTCGAGTCGCTCGTCGAGGCGGACTTCCTGAAGATCCTCACCGAGCCGAAGAACAGCCTGGTGAAGCAGTACGAGGCGCTGCTGGCCACCGAGGGCGTCGAGCTCGACTTCACCGAGGACGCCCTGGCCGAGATCGCGCGCGTCGCGTACGAGGCCAACACGCGCCTCGAGAACATCGGCGCGCGCCGCCTGCACACGGTGATGGAGACCCTGCTCGATCAGGTGTCGTTCAAGGCGCCCGAGATGCGGGGGCAGACCGTCACCGTCGACGGCGCCCTCGTGCGGCAGCGGCTGGGCGAAGTGCTCGACGACGAGGACCTGAGCCGGTACATCCTCTGACCGTTTCCTCCGGCCCGGAAGCCCAGCCCATGTCCGTCAAGCCCCTGCAAGAGAAGGCGGCGGTGCTCATCGAGGCGCTGCCCTACATCCAGAAGTTCGCCGGCGAGACCTTCGTGGTGAAGTACGGCGGCCACGCGATGACCGACCCCGAGGCCCGCGTCGGCTTCGCGCAGGACGTCACGCTGCTGCGCTCGATCGGCGTGCACGTCGTCGTCGTGCACGGCGGCGGGCCGCAGATCGGCGAGCACCTGCAGCGCCTGGGCATCGAGAGCGAGTTCCGCGCGGGTATGCGCGTGACCGACGACGCCACCATGGACGTGGTGCGAATGGTGCTGGTGGGCAAGGTCAACCAGGAGATCGTCGCGCTGATCAACCAGGCGGGCGGGCGCGCCGTGGGCCTCAGCGGGGCCGACGGCAACCTGCTGATCGGCCGGCAGGTGACCGTCGACGGCCAGGACGTCGGCCGGGTCGGCGTCGTCGAGCGCGTCGACGAGCGGGACGTCGGCTGGCTGGCCCAGGGCGGCTTCATTCCGGTCATCGCGCCCGTGGCGGTCGACACGCAGGGCAAGCCGCTGAACGTGAACGCCGATCTGGCCGCCGGGGCCATCGCGGCGCACCTGCGCGCGCGTAAGCTGCTGCTGATGACCGACGTCGAGGGCGTGCGCGACGCCGATGGGCAGGTGCTGACCACCATCGATCGCCACACGGCGGGCGAGCTGGTCGACCGTGCGGTCATCGGCGGCGGCATGATCCCGAAGCTGCGGTGCGCGCTCGAGGCGCTCGACGCCGGCGTCCGCAAGGTGCACATCGTCGACGGGCGCGTCCGCCACGCGCTGTTGCTCGAGATCTTCACCGACCGCGGCGTCGGCACCGAGGTGGTCTGAGTGTCCGGCTGGATGTACTGGATCATCCCGGTGGCGGTGCTGACCGCCGTCGGCCTGGTCACCTGGCGGGTGTGGCCGGTGCTCATGGGGCGCGCGCGCAGCGGAGACACCGCGGCCGACCGCCTCGATCGCTGGAACCGCCACCTGGTGCCGCTGATGGGGCGCATGCTCGAGGGCAAGCTGCTGGTGGCGCGCGGCCAGCGCTTCGTCAGCAAGGCCGACGGCGCCGAGCACAGCATGGCGACCTGGTCGCTCGAGCCCTCGTTGCTGCCCGACGTCGACTTCGTCGCGCTGGCCCGGCCGGGCACCGCCGATCACCCGAAGCCCGAGGTGTTGGGCCTGGTCGAGGCGGCGGAGCTGCGCAGCCTGCTCAGCGGCAGCATCAACGACCAGACCATGTTCGGCCACCGCGCCTGGGTGCACGTCTGGCCCGCCGACATCGACCTCGACCGCGTCGTCGCCCGCCTCACCCCCGTCGACACCTTCCGCGCGAAGCACGGCGCCGCCACCGAGGCCGACGCGCCGGCTGGCTGAGCCCGGCACCGCTTGCCGGGCGCGGCGCGCGCTGCCACACTGCCGCCGCACCACCGCTCGGCGCGCGCCGGGCAGACGCGGGAGACTGGCGTGAGCGAACGCGACGAGGCCGTGGCCAAGCGGGCCGAGGCCGTGATGACCCCGAACTACCGACCGGCCCCGCTCGCCTTCGTCCGCGGCGAGGGCGCCTGGCTGTACGACCAGGGCGGCGCGCGCTACCTGGACTTCGCGGCGGGCATCGCGGTCAACGCGCTGGGTCACAACCACCCGGCGCTGACGCGGGCCATCGCCGAGCAGGCGCGCGATCTGCTGCACGTCAGCAACCTGTTCGTCAACGAGCCCGCCGTCGCGCTGGCCGAGCGCCTGTGCGGGCTGTCCTTCGCCGAGCGCGTCTTCTTCGGCAACAGCGGCACCGAGGCCAACGAGGCCGCGATGAAGCTGGCCCGCCGCTACATGCGGCTGGTGCGCGGCGAGGACCGCTGGGGCTTCGTGGCCATGGAGCAGAGCTTTCACGGCCGCACCTGGGCCTCGATCAGCGCGACCGGCCAGCCCAAGTACCACGAGGGCTTCGGCCCGCTGGTGCCCGGGTTCACCCACGTACCCTTCGACGATCTGGGCGCGGTCGAGGCGGCGATCGACGACACCACCTGCGCGGTGCTCGTCGAGCCCATCCAGGGGGAGGGGGGCGTCATCACCCCCTCGCCCGAGTACCTGCCCGGCCTGCGCGACCTGTGTGATCGCCGGGGGGTGCTGCTGATCTACGACGAGGTGCAGACCGGCGTGGCGCGCACCGGGCGCTGGTTCGCCCACCAGCACCCCGACGGGGCCGCGCCCGACATCATGACGCTGGCCAAGGGGCTGGGCGGCGGCGTGCCCATCGGGGCCATGCTGTGCACGGCCGAGGTGGCGCAGGGCTTCGCCCCGGGCGCCCACGCCAGCACCTTCGGCGGCAACCCGCTGGCCTGCCGCGCCGGCCTGACCGTGCTCGACGTGATCGAGCAGGAGGGCCTGTGCGAGCGCGCGGCGCGCGTGGGCAAGTACCTCGGGGCCAAGCTGCAGACGCTGGTCGATCGCCACTGGGGCCTCGTCGAGGTGCGGGGCCGCGGCCTGATGCGCGGGCTGGGGGTGAACCCAGAGGGCTACGACCGCGCGACCCTCGTGGCCGCCGCTCGGGCGCGGGGCCTGCTGTTGACGATGGCCGGACCGGACGCGCTGCGCCTGACGCCCCCGCTGACCATCGAGACCGGGCACGTCGACGAGGCGATCCAGATCCTCGACGAGGCCCTGAAGGAGGCCGCGCTGTGACGACCGCGAAGCGCGATCTGCTCGCCCTGACCGATCTGTCCACCGCCGAGCTGCGGGCGCTCTTGCGACGCGCCGCCGAGCTGAAGCGCCTGCAGAAGGCCGGGGCCTGCCCGACGCCGCTGGCCGGCCGCAGCCTGGCGATGGTGTTCGAGAAGGCCAGCACCCGCACGCGGGTCAGCTTCGACGTGGGCATGCGCCAGCTCGGGGGTCACCCGCTGATGCTGCGCGGCGACGAGCTGCAGCTCGGGCGGGGCGAGAGCGCCGCCGACACCGCGCAGGTGCTGGGGCGCTACGTCGACGGCATCATGGTGCGCACCTTCGAGCACGACAAGCTCGAGACGCTGGCGAAGTACGCGCCCGTGCCGGTGATCAACGCGCTGACCGACCTGCTGCACCCCTGCCAGATCCTCGCCGATCTGCAGACCTGCGCCGAGGCCTTCGGCGACGCCGCGCTGCCGGATCTCCGGGTGGCCTGGATCGGCGACGGCAACAACGTGGCGCACTCGTGGATCAACGGGGCGCGCGTGTTGGGCTTCGAGCTGGTGCTGGCCTGTCCGGCCGGCTACGCGCCGGATCCCGCGGTGCTGGGGCCGGCGCAGGCGGCGGGCGCGAAGGTCCGCGTCGTGCGCGCGCCGAGTGAGGCGGTCGCGGGCGCGCACGTCGTCACCACGGACGTCTGGGCCAGCATGGGGCAGGAGCAGGAGCAGGCGATCCGTGAGGCCGCCTTCGCCGGCTATCAGGTGGACGCGGCGCTGATGGCCGGGGCGCGCGACGACGCCATCTTCCTGCACTGCCTGCCGGCGCACCGGGGGGAGGAGGTGTCGGCCGAGGTCATCGATGGCCCGCGCTCGCGCGTCTTCGACGAGGCGGAGAACCGGCTGCACGCCCAGAAGGCGGTGCTCGAGTGGCTGCTGGGCGGGCGCCCGCTCGTCGGCTGAGCCGACGGGCCGGTCAGGCGGGCGCGGCCTCGCCGTCCTCGGGCGCGGGGGCGGCGTCGTCGCTCGCGGGCGCGGCCAACCTGGCCTTGTCGTCCTGGTAGATCTCCCAGGCCATGTCGCCCAGCAGGTACAGGTAGAAGACCGCCGTGATGGCGGACTCCTTGAGGTACATCTCGTCGATCCAGCCGCCATCGAGGTGGACGAGCTGGGTCGCGACGCACATGCCCAGCAGCGCCAGCACGTAGCGATAGTGTCGGAGCACCACCGGCGCGAGCATGATGCAGAAAATGTAGTAATAACAGGTGAGTTGGAAGAGGGCGAAGATGAAGACGGTGCTCAGCGCCGTCACCTCCCAGTCCTCGCGGCGGCGCCCGATGTAGGTGAGCAGCGCCAGCAGGGCGAGCACGGTGATCGCGAACGGGATGCGTCGCGCCTGCAGCACCTCGTGCCGTCTCTGCTTCCACACCGCCCAGGGATCGTCCGCCGCGTTGTCGCGCACGTGGCGGCCGAGGAACTTCGTCTCGAAGGCGAACAGGGTGGGCATGCCCATGTGGTTGGTCAGCCCGGTCTCCTTGTGCTTGAACGAGTTCGCCAGGAAGGCCTTGTACTCGCCGCCGCCGGACGAGGGCACCGCGAGCGGCACGGCGGCCAGCACCACCAAGGCGGCCACGCAGCCGAGGATCAGCTTGCGGTGCGGGACGCTGATCGTGCGCTCGCGCACCAACGTCCAGCCGATCTTCGCCGCCACGCCCGCGATGAGCGCGCCGGGGAAGACGCGCAGCAGCATGCTCCAAGTGATGCCCGCGCCGCCGAGCGCGTGCATGCCCTTCTTCATGAAGCACATGCCCGCCACCGCCATGAACAGCCAGGGGGCCCGCGCGAAGCCGCCGCCGGTCCAGTAGTAGGACCACGGGTGGCCGACGTACCAGACGAGCGTGGCCAGGGCCAGCGCCCGCAGCCCGAAGGCCCACCCGATGAGCAGGAACAGGCCCGCGTACAGCACCGCGTCCACCTGCGCGAACTGCCGCGTGTCGGCCAGGAACCGCGCCTTGTCCTTCTCCCACCGCTCGCGCATCGCGGTGCGCTGCGCCGGGGTCTTGCCGGCCAGGTTGGGCGTGGTGAACACCATCTCGTCGGGCGGGATCTTGGACTGCCAGTCGCGGTTGGCGATCCACCGACCGACCATGTTCCAGGCCGGCGCCGCGTTGTAGCCGTGGTCGGTGAAGGCGCGCTTGATGCCTTCGCGCCCCATCTGGCTGCGGAACAGCCGCACGTCCTGGCGGAAGGCCGCCCAGCGGGCGGGGGAGAAGTGCTGCTTGCAGGTCTGGGCGTCCTCGACGACCGGCAGCCCCGAGCCCAGCAGCACGTTGTCCTTCAGCACGCGCACCTTGAGGTTGGACAGCTCCTTGCGGTGCCCGTCCTCGTCCTGGGCCACGGCGGCGCAGTGGTACAGCAGCTCGTAGCCGATCTCTTCGCTGTACTTCGAGCCGAGCACGTAGTGGAACTGCTCGTGGAAGTGGACCCCGCGCCCCCCGTGCCAGGTGCCGAAGTTGGTCCACCCGAAGCTGGCCACCGCGGCCAGCCCCACCAGCGCGGCGCGCTCGGCCCAGAGCCACGGATCGCGCGCCCCGCGGGCGAACTGGCGGATGAGGCCGGCGGCCAGCAGGACCGCGCCCAGGCCGTAGCCGACCCCGGTGTTGCCCCAGGCGCACCAGCCGCCGAAGAGCACGATCACCGCGCCCATCGCCGGCGCCACGTAGCGGGCCCACGGCGTGGTCTCGCGCCGCCCCAGCAGCAGACCGCCGAAGAGGATCAGGCCCATGATGCCCACGGCGATCTTCTGCCGGGCCAGCCGGTGCAGGCGGCTCTGCCGCGGATCGCCGGTGGCCTTCGACGCCATCGTCGTCACCGGCGGCGGCCAGAGGGCGGGCTGCTGGCAGAAGGCCTGGACCTCGCTGAGGCTGAACGCGTTGTCGCCGGCGGCGAAGCCCACGCGCAGGTAGCGCGCGCGGCCGTCGAGGCCTTGGGTCAGGCGCGTGCGCATGCCCGGCTGCGGGTGGGCGGGGGCCGTCCACAAGGGGCTGAACGCGGCGCCG
>JAUHXL010000255.1 GCA_030426945.1 bacterium | reverse complement strand
GCTGTTGGCGCACTGGCCCGGGCGGCGCCGCTCCTCCTCGTCGTCGCCGGTGGCCGAGCAGCCCTCGTCGTCGGGGAAGTCGATCGCGCCGTCGCCGTCGTTGTCGACGCCGTCGAAGCAGCCGGGCAGCACCGCGGGATCCGCCTCGTCGCCGTCGCCCGCCGCGCCACAGCCCGGATCGAAGGGGTAGTCGATCAGACCGTCGCCGTCGTTGTCGAGGCCGTCGAGGCACACCGGCGCCTGCGCCGGATCCGCCTCGGACTCGTCGTCCGGATCGGCGCAGCCCAGATCGTCGAGGTCGATGAAGCCGTCCTCGTCGTTGTCGATCTGATCGCTGCAGCCCGGATCGAGGCGCGTCACCCGCACCGACAGCTTGACCGGGCCCCCCTGCCCGATGCGGTGATCGACGAACACGAACACCTCGCCGGGGGGCTGACGCTCGAGGCGTAGCACGCCGCGGGCGCCCTCGTCGCCGTCGTCGCAGCCCAGCTCGCTGCGGGTGTCGACGCAGCGCGCGCGCGCGTAGACGACCGTGTTGCCGATGGTCTCGGGGTGGTCGACGCTGAACTCCAGCGTCGCCGAGTACGGGTTGTCGTAGCGGTACACCAGCTCGGGGGCGTTGTTGCCCCCGCACGAGCCCTGGAAGGCCGTCGTGCCCCGGCGCGTGTCGTCGATGACGAAGGGGTTGCCCACCGGATACTCGAGCACGCGCACGCCGGCGCCGCACAGGTCGACCTCGTCGGGATCCGCCGCGGACGCGCAGCCCGGGTCGGCCGGGTAGTCCACCCGATCATCGCCGTCGTCGTCCTGCCCGTTGCTGCAGGTGGGCGCCTCGGGCGGATCGGCCTCGTCGCGATCCGAAGCCCGCGAGCAGCCGGGATCGTTGGGGTAATCCACGCGCCCGTCGTCGTCGTCGTCGACGCCGTTGAGGCAAGCGGCCAGCGGCACGATCTCCAGCTGCGCGGTGAAGGCCCCGCCCGAGCGGCCGGCGCCATCGAGGAAGACGAAGTAGGTGCCGGGGGTCGGGTTGTTCACGCGGACGCGGTTGCCCGCCTCACCGTCGTCGGTGGGCTCCTTGACGCAGGCCACCTCGGAGGCCTCGCCGAGGCAGGCGCGGCGCACGTAGAGCGTCGTCTCGAGCTCGGTCTCGGGGAAGTCGGTGCGCACCTCGAAGGCCTCGACGACGCGGTCGATCCGCACGACGAACACCACCTCGGCGGCGCCGCGGCCCCCACACGAGCCCTCGGCGGTCACCGGCGCGCCGCGGGTGTCGCCCGAGATGCGTCGGCCGGAGGTCAGCTCGATGGCGTCGAATTCGCCGGCGCAGTTGCCCGCCTCGTCGCTGTCCGAGGCGCTGTCGCAGCCGATGTCGTCGGGGTAGTCGATCGTGCCGTCGCGATCGTTGTCGCGACCGTCGGCGCAGGCCGGCACCACGGGCGGATCGCCCTCGTCCCCGTCGCCGATGCCCGCGCACCCCGGATCGTCCGGGAAGTCGACGCGCCCGTCGTTGTCGTCGTCGAGCCCGTTGCCGCAGGCCCGCCCGACCTGCTCGTCCGCCTCGTCGTCGTCGCCCGCCGCCCGACACCCCGGATCGTACGGGAAGTCGACGAGGCCGTCGGCGTCGTCGTCGGCGCCGTTGCCGCAGGCCGCGCGCTCGGGACCGTTGCGCTCGATGGGATCGAAGCTCGTCTCGCAGCCCGGATCGGCGAGATCGACGAAGCCGTCGAGATCGTTGTCGATGCCGTCGCCACACTGCGCGATCGGCTCGACCTGGCCGCCCTCGTCCTCGTCCACCGCCGAGGCGCAGCCGGGATCCTGGGGGAAGTCGATCAGCTGGTCCTCGTCGTTGTCGACGCCGTCGCTGCAGGCGGGCAGCGCCGGCTCGCCCGACTCCTCGTCGTCCGCGGGGCCCTCGCAGCCGCGGTCGTCGAGATCGACGAAGCCGTCTTCGTCGTTGTCGACGCCGTCGCTGCACTGCGGCAGGGGGGGCTCGTCCCCCTCGTCGTCGTCCTCGGCGTCCTCGCAGCCGCGGTCGTCGAGATCCGTGGCGCCGTCCTCGTCGTTGTCGACGCCGTCGCTGCACTGGCGATCTTCCTCGGTCGGATCGTTCGGCCCGCTGCAGCTGGGATCGAAGCCGTCGACGAGGCCGTCCCCGTCGTTGTCCTCCCCGTCGCTGCACGCCGGGACGCCGGCGTCGCCGGCGCCGCCGTCGAGCGTGATCACGCCGTCGCCGCCCCCGTCGTCGCACCCGAAAATCAGGACGAGGGCCAAGAGACACCTTGCCATTCGCGCTGTGGTCACTACTGTCCCCCGAACTCTATTCCGGTGCCGCCCCGGCCGCGTGGGGCGAACTGTCGGGTGGAGTTTAAGCATGACGACGCAGGCCGCTCAAAGCGGCCCGCACGATGGCGTTGGCCGGGGGTCGCCGGGCCGGGGAATTTCCTCCGCCGGGGCGCGGTTCGGCCGACCGGATTCGGAACTTCAGTGCGCGGGGGTGTTGGGACGACCATGATTGCGGTCAAGGAACTCGAGAAGCGATACGGCGACGTGCGCGCGGTCTCGGGCGTGTCGTTCGCGGTCGAGGCGGGCGAGATCGTCGGCCTGCTGGGCCAGAACGGCGCGGGGAAGACGACGGTCATGAAGGTGATGACCGGCTTCCTCGAGCCCACGAGCGGCACGGTGATGGTGGGCGGGCTCGACGTGCGCGCGGATCGCATCGGCGTGCAGCGGCAGATCGGCTATCTGCCCGAGCACGCGCCGCTGTACCCGGAGATGCTGGTGCAGGAGTACCTGCTGATGATGGCGGACCTGCGGGGCGTGCCGAAGGCGGAGCGCACCCGGCGGGTGGTGGCGGCCGTGAAGGCCACCGGCCTCGAGCAGCGCGTCACCCAGCCGATCAGCCAGCTGTCGAAGGGCTACCGCCAGCGCGTCGGCCTGGCGCAGGCCATCCTGCACCAGCCCAAGGTGTTGGTGCTCGACGAGCCCACCAACGGCCTCGATCCGGTGCAGATCCTCGAGATTCGGGCGCTCATCCGCGAGCTCGCCAAGACCACCACGGTGATCCTGTCGACGCACATCCTGTCCGAGATCGAGGCGGTGTGCAGCCGGGTCGTCATCCTGATCGAGGGCCAGAAGGCGGCCGACGCCACGCTGGACGAGATGCTGTCGAGCGACGTGGTGCGGGTGGGCCTCACCGACGCGAAGGACGCAGCGGCGGCCCTGGCGAAGGTCGAGGGCGTCAGCGAGGTGCGGCGCGCGGGCGAGAAGGACGGCTATCAGCGCTACACGCTGAAGGTGGCCGACGGCGCCCGGCCGGAGCCGGCCATCGCGCGCCTCGCCGTCGAGAAGGGGTGGACGCTGGGTGAGGTCGCCCGGGCGACGCCCAGCCTCGAGAGCGTCTTCCGGGAGCTGATGGCCGCGCACGTGGCCCAGCGAAAGGAGGCCGCGTGAACACCGCGAGCATCGTGACCACCGCCCGCAAGGAGCTGCGCAGCTACTTCCTGTCGCCGGTGGCTCTGATCTTCCTCGGGGTCTTCCTCGTCGCGACGCTGTTCATCTTCTTCACCTACTCGAAGTTCTTCGCCCGCAACCTCGCGGACGTGCGGCCGCTGTTCAACTGGCTGCCCCTGCTGCTCATCTTCCTCGTCTCGGCCGTCACCATGCGGCAGTGGAGCGAGGAGCAGAAGATGGGCACGCTCGAGATCCTGCTCACGCTGCCGATCAAGACCAGCGACCTGGTGCTGGGCAAGTTCGCCGCGGGCATGGCGCTGGTGGGCCTGGCCCTGGCGCTGACCCTGCCCCTGCCCTTCACGGTGGCGATGCTGGGCGAGCTGGACTGGGGGCCGGTCGTCGGGGGCTACGTCGCCGCCCTGCTGCTGGCGTCGACCTACATGGCCATCGGCCTCTGCGTCAGCGCGCGCACCGACAACCAGATCGTCGCGCTGATGGTGACGGCCATCCTCGGCGGCTTCCTGTACCTGCTCGGCTCGGACGCGCTGACCGGCTTCTTCGCCACCGAGACCGCCGAGGTGCTGCGCGGCCTGGGCACCGGCAGCCGCTTCAGCAGCATCGAGCGCGGCGTGCTCGACCTGCGCGATCTGGCCTACTACGGCAGCCTGACCGTCTTCTTCCTGCTGCTGAACGTGCACTTCCTCGAGATGAAGCGCCTCGACAAGCAGCCCGCCGAGGGCAACTCGCGGCGCCCGGTGATGCTGACCACCGTGGCGCTGGCCGGCCTGAACGTGCTGGCGGTCAACCTCTGGCTGGCCCCGGTCACCTCGGCCCGCGCCGATCTGACCGCCGACGGCGAGTACAGCATCAGCGACGTGACCGAGGGCATCCTCGCCCGCCTCGACGAGCCCCTGGTCATCCAGGGCTTCTTCAGCGAGAAGACGCACCCGCTGCTGTCGCCGCTGGTGCCGCGCGTGCGCGACTTCCTCACCGAGTACGAGGTGCGCGGCAGCGGCAACGTGAAGGTCGAGTTCTTCGATCCCAACAAGGACGAGGCGCTCGAGGAGGAGATCAGCGACCAGTACGGCATCAAGTCCGTGCCCTTCCGCGTCTCGGAGCGGCACGAGGAGTCGGTGGTCAACTCCTACTTCCACATCCTGATCAAGTACGGCGACGAGTACGAGGTGCTCCAGTTCGGCGACCTGATCGAGGTCTACGCGGACGACACCGACGTCCAGGTGCGCCTGCGCAGCCTCGAGTACGACATCACGCGCTCGATCAAGAAGGTCAGCCAGGGCTTCCAGAGCCTGGAGTCGGTGCTGGCGCGCAACGACAGCAAGGTCGAGGTGACCGCCTACGTGACCCCCGACCGCCTGCCCCCGGAGTTCGCCGAGGTGCCGGCGCGGCTGCAGACCGTGGCCGACGAGCTGGCCGAGAAGACCGGCGGCCGCGTGAAGTTCGAGAGCATCAACCCCGACGGCGATCAGGCGCTGCAGCAGCGCCTGCAGCAGCAGTATGGCTTCCGGCCGATGGCCGCCGATCTGTTCGGCCAGAAGACCTTCTACCTGCACATCCTGGTGAAGTCGGGTGAGCGCGCCGAGCAGGTGTTCCCGCAGGGCGATCTGTCCGAGAGCGATCTGCGCACCAGCATCGAGGCGTCGATCAAGCGCCTGACCCCCGGCTTCCTCAAGACGGTGGGCCTGGTGACGAAGTCCCCCGCCCCGCCGCAGCCGCAGTTCCCCGGCATGCCGCCGCAGCCCCACGGGCGCACGGACTACCGGCAGGTGGAGCAGATGCTGGGCGCCGACTTCACCGTGCGCCGCCTCGAGCTCGACGACGGCGTCGTGCCCGGCGACATCGACGTGGTCATCGTCGGCAAGACCGAGCTCGACGAGAAGGCCCAGTTCGCCCTCGACCAGTACCTGATGCGCGGCGGCGCGGTGATCGCCTTCGCCGGCGCCTACGACGTCGACGCCGACCGCCAGGGCCTCAGCGCGCAGTCCGCCGACGGCAAGCTGCTCGACCTGCTCGACACCTACGGGGTGAAGGTGCAGCAGTCGCTGGTGATGGATCCGCAGAACACCGCCTTCCCGGTGCCCGTGCGCGAGCAGCGGGGGCCCTACGTGTTCGAGCGCATCGAGATGATCCCCTACCCCTTCTTCGCCGACATCCGGCGGGAGGGCTTCGCCGAGGGCCACGCGGCGTTGGCCGGCGTGCCCTCGCTGGCGATCACCTGGGCCTCGCCCATCGAGCTGAAGCCGATCGACGGCGTCGAGCAGCAGTCGCTGTTGCGCACCAGCCCCGACACCTGGCTGCAGACCTCGACCACCCTGCAGCCGGACTTCCAGAGGTGGCCCGAGGCGGGCTTCGGCAAGGACGACGACGCGAAGACCGGCGAGCAGATCGTCGCGGTCACCGCCCACGGCAGCTTCCCCAGCTACTTCGCCGACCGCCCCTCGCCCCTGTTCGTGCCCGACGCCAAGCCCGAGGGTGACCTCGAGGCGAAGGCCGACCGCACCGGCCGCACGATGAAGACGTCGACGCCCGAGGCGCGGCTGGTGGTGGTGTCGTCGTCGGAGTTCGCCGGCGATCTCGTGGGCCAGCTGGGCATGCAGATGGGCGGCGGCGGCTACCGCGGCAACGCCATCCTGGTGCGCAACCTGATCGACTGGACGCTCGAGGACACCGACCTGCTGACCATCCGGTCGGCGGGCGCCTTCGCGCGCACGCTGAAGCCGCTGGACGAGGACGAGCGCACGACCTACGAGGTGGTGAACTACGCGCTGGTGCTGGCCGCGCTGGTCGGCGTCCTGGTGCTGGCCAGCACGCGCCGCAAGATGGCGCGGCCGATTCCGCTGGAGAACGCATGAACACGACGAACAAGGTGCTCGCCGGCCTCTTCGCCGCGCAGGTGGTGCTCGTCGCGCTCACGTGGAGCGCGGGCGACGGCGCGCCGGACGACGACGCCGCGCCGCTCATCGCGGCCGACAAGGGCGACATCGGCAAGCTGGTGATCACGGGCAAGCCGGCCAAGGAGGGCGAGGCGCCCGACAGCGTGACGCTGGTGCGCAAGGGCGACGCCTGGGTGGTGGGCACCGCCGACGACTTCCCGGCCGACACCAAGAAGGTCGACGAGGTGCTCGACAAGCTGCTCGACGCGCGGGTGCGCGCGCCGGTGGCCAACAACAAGGCCAACCACAACGCGCTCGAGGTGGGCGACCGGGCCTACGCGAAGAAGGTGGAGCTGACCGTCGACGGCAAGCCGCAGGCCTTCGTCGTCGGCAACGCCAAGGGCACCAGCGTCCACGTGCGGCGCGCGGACGAGGACGCGGTGTACCTGGCGCGCGGCGTGTCGGCCTGGGCGCTCAGTGATCGGGTGCGCAGCTACGTCGACGCGGACTACATCAAGGTCGACGAGCCCACCGAGGTGCAGGTGACGCAGGGCAGCCGCAGCATCACGGTGGTCAAGGCCGACAACGGCGACTGGCGGGTCAACGAGCTGGCGGCCGACGCCGAGATCGACCAGAGCCGCGTGCGCAGCTTCGTCAGCAGCGCGCGCAGCGTGCAGCTCGCCGAGCCGGTCGGCAAGACGGTGGAGCCGGCTTACGGGCTCGGCGACGGGGCCACCGTGGTCACCCTGCGCAAGGAGGACGGCGAGACCATCTACCGCATCGGCGCGGCCGACGACGACGCGTTCTACGTCAAGGCCGAGGGCAACGACTACGTGGTCAAGGTGAACAAGTACGCCATCGAGACGCTCACCACGCAGACGCCGGACAAGTTCATCAAGACCGCCGAGCCCGCGCCCCAGCCGGGGGGCATGCCCGGCATGCCGCCGCCCGGCTCAGATCCCGCCGCCCTCATGCGGGCCCTCGGCGGGCCCGGCTGAGCGCGGGCGCGGCGCGCCCCGCCGCGTCTCCAACCGCACCGCCCACCACAGCGCCGCCACGAACAGCCCGATGATCGGCGCCTGCCCCATGAAGGCGAGGCGCTCGAAGTCGGGATCACCGGTGTAGGCCGACAAGAAAGTCAGCGCGTTCCAGCCGCCGTGGACGGCCAGCGACGCGGTCACGCCGCAGACGGGCGCCAGCAGCGCCACCATCGCCCGCCGATCCAGCTTGGCCAGCCCGAGGAACAGCCCGACGGCCCCCGTCGCGGTGCCGTGGACCACCAGCGACGGGCCCGTGCGGATGGCCACCTCGCTGAGCCAGCCCGCCGCCCCCTGATAGGCCCACGCCGAGTAGAAGTGGACGAAGCTCTCGACGCAGGCGAAGCCCGCGCCCGCCGCCAGCCCGTAGAGCGCCCCGTCGACCGGCCCGCGGAAGCGGGGCGTCAGCACGAAGACGAGCACGATGAACGCCTTGCCGATCTCCTCGGCGGCCGGCTGCACGATGGCGTTGTAGAGCAGCGGCTCCGAGGCGGCGTCCGGGCCGTACAGGCGGGCGAAGAGGCCGACGAGCTCCGCGTGCCCGTAGAGCGCGAAGAGCAGGCCCCCCGCCCCGCCGGACAGCATCAGCAGCGGGAACGCCCAGGGCGGCTCGTACGCGTCCCGGCGCAGCCACCAGCGCGCGACGTACAGCGCCGCCACCGGCAACAGCGCGAAGGCCAGCGAGAAGACCACCACCAGGTCGGTCATCGTCGGCAGCGAAGACGTCACCGCGCGAGCATAGCGCCTCGGGCGGGGCGGCACGACGGGCCTCGACCGCCTCGGACGCTGTGGTATCTTGCCCGCCATGACGGCACGTCACGCGCACATCGGCGCCACCTTGCTCGGCAAGTACCGGGTTCAGCAGGTCATCGGCGAGGGCGGCATGGGCGTCGTCTACGCCGCCCGCGACCTCCGGCTCGACCGGTGGGTGGCGATCAAGGTGCTCGACGCGCCCAGCGAGGGCTTCGGCGACGTGGCCCGGCGCTTCCGCCGCGAGGCCCAGGCCATCGGCAAGCTGCACCACCCCAACCTGGTGACGCTGCTCGAGTACGACGTGCTCGACGACGGCACGCCCGCGATGGTGATGGAGCTGATCGAGGGGCGCAGCCTGCGCGATCTGCTGGTGGAGCGCCGCTTCACCGCCGACGAGACGGTGTCGCTGCTGCGCCAGACGCTCGAGGCGCTGCAGGTGTGCCACGCGGCCGGCGTGGTGCACCGCGACCTGAAGCCGGAGAACCTGCTGCTCGAGACGCGCGGCGATCAGCTGTTCGTGCGGCTGATCGACTTCGGGCTGACCAAGCTGACCGCCGACGAGGGGGCCACGGCGCTGACCGTGAACGGTGAGGTCTTCGGCAGCCCCCGCTTCATGGCGCCCGAGCAGTGGTTCCGAAACGCCGTCGATGGGCGCACGGATCTCTACGCGCTGGCGCTGATCGGCTACTGGCTGGTGCTGGGTGATCACTTCATCAAGCCCGGCAACCCCGTCGACATC
Organism: bacterium; assembly: GCA_030426945.1. GTDB lineage: Bacteria > Myxococcota_A > Bradymonadia > UBA7976 > UBA1532 > JACKDN01. Next base: position 1,116 of record JAUHXL010000255.1, on the reverse strand, counting down.
TGCCGCGCCCACCTGCAGCAGGCCCGCCCGCCCCTGCTGCGCAACGCGCTGGGCGAGCCGGTGCCGCCGGGCCTGGCCGCGGCGCTGGCGCAGGCCGCCCACCCGGAGCCCGCGCAGCGCCCGGTAGACGCCGCCGCGATGCGCGCGGTGCTGCTCGGCGAGTCGACGCCCGGGGAGGCGGCCGGGGGCGACCTGCTCGAGACCGCCATCGAGACCCCCGCCTTCGCGCTGTCGGCGCTGCACAAGCCGGGCGAGTCGACGCTCAGCTTCCACCCCCAGGCGATGCTCACCGATCTGGGGCAGGCCACCTTCGAGCCCGAGGACGACGCGACGACCATCGAGGAGTCGGAGGCCGAGGCGGCGAGCGCGCCGCCGTCGGGCCTGCCCGATCCCGAGGCCCCGACCGTCGTGGACGAGGGCGCGCTGCACGCACAGCTCGAGGCGGCGCTCGCTGGGCCGGCCGAGGCCACGGCGCCCATCGCCGAGCGCGCCAGCGAGGAGATCCGCCAGATCCGCGGCAGCGAGGTGCAGCGCGCGCTGCAGGACATCGACGCCCAGCGGCCGGCCAGCCGGACGGCGCCGGACCCGCCCGCGCCCGCCCGCCGCCCGACCCCCCGCCCGCTGCCCACGCCGGCCGCGCGCACCGCCGCCCCCGAGGTCGACGACAGCGACGCGCGGGACGTCCGGGTGCTGGCCATCGTGGCGCTCACCGCCGTGGTCCTCGGCGCCGTCGCGGCCTTCGTCTTCCTGCGGTGACCCCGACGCCGCCCGCCCTGCCCCGCGGCGCGGGACGCTTCGCGCCGACGCCCACCGGTGCTTTGCACCTGGGCAACGCCCGCACCGCGCTGCTGGCCTGGCTGGACGCGCGCGCCCACGGCCTGCGCAACGTCCTGCGCGTCGAGGATCTCGATCCCGCCGCCATCCCCGAGGGCTGCCTCGAGGGGCAGTACGCCGATCTGGCGTGGTTGGGGCTCGTCTACGACGAGGGGCCCGTCGAGGGCGGCCCGGCGGGCCCCTATCGCCAGTCCGAGCGCTACGACCAGTACGCCGCCGTGCTGCGGGCGCTCGACGCCCTGGGCGTGCTCTACCCCTGCTGGTGCTCACGCCGCGAGGTCC
>JAUHXL010000254.1 GCA_030426945.1 bacterium | reverse complement strand
CGGGTGCTGACCCGCGCCCGCTTCCTCTTGCGGGGCCAGCGCATCGTGGGGCGCTTCACCGTCGCCTCCGTGCGGCCGCTGGGCCTGATGCGCGGCCCCACCCGCGAGTCGGCGCGGGTCGCGTTCATCGTGGTGCCGCGCGTGGTGCCGGTGGACGACCTGCCCTTGCCGCTGGGCGGGGGCGCCCCACCCGACGAGCGCGGGCGCACGCGCACGGCCGGGGAGTCCTTCGAGCTGCTCGGCGTGCGTCCCTACCGCCCGGGTGATCGGATCCGCGATCTGCACGCGCGCTCCTGGGCGCGCCTGGGCGTGCCGATGGTGCGCGAATATCGCCACGCCCAGCGCCTGCGCGTCGCGGTGATGCTGCACGCCGCCTACCGCGGGGGCCCGCGCGAGCCCTTCGAGGCGGCGGTCTGCACGGCGGCCTCGTTGGCGGCGTGGGCGGTGCGGCAGGACGCGATCGTCGATCTGCTCATCGTGGGCAGCGAGGTCACCGAGGTCGAGCTGGGCGCCGACGTGGCCAGCCTCGAGCGGGCGCTCGACGCCCTGGCGCCGGTGGGGCCGGTGCGCGAAGCGGCGGGCGCCGAGGCGGCGCTCGGGGGGCGGCTGGGTCGCCTGGGGGCCGCCCTGCTGGTGCTGCCCCGCTGGAGCGACGCGCGGGGGGCGGAGATCGATCGCCTGCGCCGCCTGGGCGTGCCCGTCGAGGTCTTCTGCGTCACCGGCTCGGTGCCGCCGCCCCCCGGCGTGCGCGCGGTCACCGCGGGCGATCTCGCCCAGCCCGTGCTGGGGCTGGCGTGAGCCCGGCGGTGGCGCGGTCCGGGGGCGGCTGGTCGGTGGCGGCCGCCCTGCAGGTGCCCGCCTGGCTGTTGGTCTACGCGGGGGGCGTCACCGCGCCGGTGGGTGTCGGCCTGGCGGCCCTGGCCTTGGGCGGCGCGCTGCTGTGTCCACCGGCGGGCGCGCTGCGCGAGGCCAACCTGATGACCCGCGTGGCGATCGACGTGCTGGTGGTGAGCGCGGCGCTGGCGGCGCTGTTCTCGCTGCCGGGCCCGCGGCCGAACTTCGGCGTCGCGGTGACGACCTTCGGCGGGAGCCTGGCGGCCCTGCGGGTGGTGTGGGGCCTCAACGGGCTGCGCCTCGGCGGCGCCTTGGGCCTCGGGCTGCTGGCGCTGATGGGGCAGGCGCGCGCGGTCCCGCGGCCGGTGTACGGCGGCGCGGTGGCGCTGTTCCTGGGGTGCGCCCTCTTGGCGGTGCTGCGGGCCGACGGCACCTGGCCGCTGCTGCGCCGCCACGTGCGCGGCCTGGTGCTGCCGCTCGTCGCCGCCCTGGCGGTCGCCCTCGGCATCATGGGCGGCCTCGGCTGGGCGCTGCCCGCCGCCGAGCCGGCCGTGTCCAAGGCCCTGCGGCCCTACCTCTTCGGCAGCGCCTCGGGGGAGTCGGGCTTCGGCGACGGGCGCATGGCCCTGGGCGACATCGGCAAGGTGGTCACCTCGGACGAGGTGGTGATGCGGGTCTACGGACCCCTCGACCACCTGCGGGGGCGGGTCTACGTCAACTACTACCGCGGACACTGGTCGACCCGCACGCCGCCGGGCTATGACCCGCCGCGGGTGGAGGGGGGCGCGCTCGGCCTGGGCGCGCCGCGGCCCGAGGGCCCGCCGCCGGTCCGGCTGGAGGCGCAGCCCGACGCGGGGGACGCGCTCTTCGCCCCGCTCGGCGCCGCCGGGCTGCTCGACGCGCCCGAGGGCAGCAGCCTGGACGCCTACGGCGTGCCGACGGTGCCGGCCGAGCTGGTCACCGAGCCGCGCAGCTGGCAGGTCGTCCCCGGCCGGCCCCACGGGCGGGTGGTCGAGCCCCCCAGCCGGCGAGACACCACCGTGCGCGACCATCGCTTCGGTCAGCTGGCGCGGCGCTGGGTCGAGGGCGCGACGACGGATCGCCAGCGTGTGGCGCGGCTCGAGCAGCGGCTGATCCGCGACTTCGCCTACACGCTCGAGGTGGGCGAGGCGCCCCGCGGCGAGGAGCCGGTGTACTGGTTCCTCACCCAGCGTCAGGCCGGCCACTGCGAGTACTTCGCCAGCGCGCTGGCGCTGCTGGCCCGTGGGCTGGGCATCCCGGCGCGCGTGGTGGCGGGCTACCGCGTCTTCGAGCACAACCCGCTGGGCGGCTACTGGATCGTGCGCAAGCGCGACGCGCACGCCTGGACCGAGATCTACCTCGACGGGCGCTGGGAGACCTTCGATCCGACGCCGCCGGGCAGCCTCGAGGGGGAGCAGCGGGGCGAGGCGAGCTGGCTGGGCGCCCGCTGGGATCTGCTGCGCCGGTGGTTCGGCGCGACCTTCGAGCGCCTGGCCAGCCTGACCGCCCTCGAGCTGGTCAGCGCGCTCGGGGCCGCCGGCAGCCTGCTGCTGGTATTCGTCTGGGTGCGGCGTCGGCGCGATCCGGGCCCGATCGTCCCGGCGCCCGATCGCTTCGCGCCGCTCGAGCGCCTGGAGGCGCACCTGGGGGCCCGGCCCGAGCTGGAGCGGCCCCCCGCCGAGCCCCTGAGCGCTTGGGCCCGGCGACTGCGCGCGGCGGGCGAGCAGGAGGCGGCCGAGCTGGTCGAGGCGTGCGGGGCGCTGCGCTACGGCGGTCAGGGGGACGCGCGCGCGCTGGACGGCGCCGTCGCCGACTACCTCGCCCGCGCCGGCCCGGCGGCTCAGTAGTTGGTCAGCAGGCGATCCGGCGGCAGCCCGAGCGCCGCCGCGACGGTCGCCGCCTGCGTCTGCATCTCGGGCTGGCCGCATACCAGCAGCCACGCGTCGGACAGATCCGGCGCGTCGCGCTCGAGGGCCTGCTGGACGTAGCCGGCCACCGCGTCGTCGTCCGACTCGGCCCGGCTGAGGCACAGCGTCAACGGGCAGCCGACCGCGCGCAGCCAGTCGAGATCCTCGCGGAAGATGATCTGGGGGCGGGCGCGGAAGCCCAGGTACACATGGGGGCGGGCGCCGGCGCCCACGAGGGCGAGCACCGCGCTGCGCACGCCCGCGTAGCCGCTGCCCGTGGCCAGCACCCGGCAGGCGCCGCCGTGGCGTAGGACGCGCGCCACCGCGAAGCCCTCGCCGGCGGGCGCGCTCACGCGCACCGGCGTGCCCAGCGGGCGGCGCACCAGGGCCTCGGCGCAGGCGCCGTCGGGCTGAACGTAGAAGGCGAAGGGGCCGGGCGCGCCCGGCGACCGGGCCAGGGCGAAGAAGCCCTCGTCGCCGTCGACGGTCAGCGCGCAGAACTGGCCCGGGAAGCGATGCAGCGCGTGCGCGGCGGCCGGGACCGCGATCTCCACCAGGAAGCCGCGCGGCCCTTCGGCCATGCGCGCCCGCAGGGTGCCCTCGAAGGCCATCGCCCCGCTCACGCGCTGGGCACCAGATCGCGGTAGAGCGGCGTCGACAGGTAGCGCTCCGCCGAGGACGCGAAGATGACGACCACCGTGCGGCCAGCGAAGGCCGGGCGGCGAGCCACCTCGAGGGCGGCCGCGCAGGTGGCGCCCGACGAGATGCCGGCCGGGATGCCCTCGAGGCGGGCCAGCCGCCGCGCGGTGTCGTAGGCGACCTCGTCGGTGACCTTCAGGCAGGCGTCGATGACCGCGCGGTCCAGGTTGCGCGGCACGAAGCCGGCCCCGATGCCCTGGATCTGGTGGGGGCCGGGCCGCTCGCCGGCGATCACCGCGCTGCCCGCCGGCTCGACGGCGAACACCTTCAGGTCGGGGTTGTGCGCCTTGAGGGCGCCGCCGACGCCGCTGATCGAGCCGCCGGTGCCGACGCCGGCGACGAAGGCGGCCACCTCACCGCCCGTGTCGTCCCAGATCTCCTCCGCGGTCGTGCGCGCGTGCACCGCGGGGTTCGCCGGGTTGTCGAACTGCTGCAGGATCAAGGCGTTGGGCAGCTCCGCCGCCATCGCGTAGGCGCGCTCGACCGCGCCCCGCATGCCGTCGGCCGCCGGCGTCAGCTCGAGCTCGGCGCCCAGGCCGCGCAGCAGGGCGCGCCGCTCGACCGACATGGTCTCGGGCATGGTCAGGATCAGGCGCAGACCCTTCACCGCGGCGACGAACGCCAAGGCGATGCCCGTGTTGCCGCTGGTGGGCTCGATGAGCACGGTGTCCGGCTTCAGATCGCCGGCCCGCTCGGCGGCCTCGACCATCGCGAGGCCCACGCGATCCTTGATGCTGGACAGGGGGTTGAAGAACTCGAGCTTGGCCAGCACGGTCGCGCCGCAGCCCTCGGTGATGCGGTTGAGCCGCACGAGGGGTGTGTGGCCGATGGTCTGGGTGATGTCGTCGTAGATGCGACCCATGGCCGCGCAGCATACACCAGCGGGGCGGGGTCGCTCAGCGATATTCCGGGCGGAAGGTGGGGCGCTTCGGGGGGGGCTCGCGCCGGGGTGGCGGGGGCGCCGGCGCCCGCCGCGCGGGGGGCGCCGCCGCCTCCGGGGCCGGGGCGCGGCGGCGGGGTGGCGCGGCGTCGGGCGCGGGCGGACGCAGGCCGAGGGGGGCGTCGCCCGCCTCGTTGGCCAGCACGTCCACGTCGGGCGCCGCGGCCGGCCAGAGCCCCGCCGCGCGGGCGGTCGCGGCCGGCACGGCGCGGGCGGTGCCCACCACCGGCAGGCGTAGGACGGGGGTGTCGCCGTAGGCCACCCGCCGCGCGGCGGCCTGCGCCAGCGTCTCGCGCGCCGCCGGCGTGTCGGCGGCGCGGAGGCCGAGCTCGCGCCGGCCGAGCCGCGTCAGGCCGCGGGTCACCAGCACCTCGCCCCGCGCCTCGAGGGCCACCAGCTTGTCCACCGGCAGGCCGCCGCGGGCGCCGGGGCGCGGCCAGTCCTCGGGCCCGAAGCGGCGCTCGAGATCGACGTCGACCGCCGCCACGGCGCCCTCGGCGAGGCACGCCAGCGCGGCCAGGTGCAGGCCCGCGGCCCGGTGCGGATCGCCGTCGGTGGCCGTCGCGAGGGTGAGGTCGCCCTCGGCGGCGCGCAGGCGCTGCGGGAAGGTCAGGCCCGGATAGGTGATGGCCAGGCCGCCGCCCGGGGCGGCCTCGACGGCGGCGTCGCCCCAGGTCTGCTCGGCGAGGCACGCGTCGAGATCCGCGGCCGTCGGCGGCTCGCGCCCCTCGACGCGCCAGGTGATCCAGCGGGCCGGGGTGGGGGGCCCGGCGTCCGCCGAGGCCGTCGCGCCGGCGTCGGGGGGCGCCTCGGCGTCGGGCGGCGGGTCGACCGTGGCCCAGAGCGCCGACACCGCGACCAGCGTGCCGAGCCCCAACCACACCGGCCAGGTCTCGCCGCCGCGTCGTCGCTGCAAGGGATCGTCGGCCGCGTGGGGCAGGGGGGCTCCTCAGTCGCCGTGGGGGTTGGGCCCGAAGTACCGCGTCCAGGCGTCCTCGCTGCCGATGAAGCGCTGGCCGGGCGTCAGATCCACGTGGAAGTGGTTGTCGTGGGCGGCGTTGTAGTTGGGCGTCAGCACGATGTTGAAGATGCGCCGCGCGAACATCTGTTGCCCGATCTCGAAGAGCAGCCGGGCCTCGTCGGTGCGGAAGTTCTCGGTGTCGTGCTCCCAGTGATCCTCGACGTCGTACACCCGGCCGTCGGCGGTGCGGAACCACTTGAGGTCGATGGCGCGGGCGAGGCCGTGCATCGAGAGGCTGTCGGTGCCCCCGATCAGGCGGCAGTTGTAGGTGCCGATGTGGCCGACCTCGACGATGTCGTACTCGCGCAGCATGGCCGACAGCTGGTGCAGGGCCAGGGCCAGATCGCAGCTGACGAACATCGGCTGGGGCGCGTCGTGGGTGACGTAGCGGTACAGCACGCCGTTGATCGGGCTCGACAGGCGGGTCGGGCCGACGATGTCGCACGTCAGATCCGGGCGGCCGTCCGGCGACTCCTGCGGGTTGGCGGCGGGGTTGTAGTTCAGGCCGGCGGCGTCCATCTGGTCGTAGCAGCCCATCGCGGGATCGGGCGGCGGCGGCCCGGGCAGGCAGACCGCGCGGCGGGTGTCGGGCTCGCCGAAGCGGGGCTGCGTCTCGCAGTGATAGCCCGGGCGGCAGCCCTGCTCGAAGGCCTCGAAGTCGCAGCGCTGCACGCACGCGCCGGAGCCGACGATCAGATCGCCGATGCAGAAGGTGACCGGCAGATCACCGCGATCGGGGCAGGTGCGCTCGCAGCCGAGGCTGCAGGTGCCGCGCGGGTAGCCCTCGTCCTCGCGCAGGCAGAAGGCCTCGGCATAGTCGCAGTCGGCGTCGGCGGCGCAGGGGCCGCCGATCCAGCCGGCGTTGAGGCCGGGATCGGGGGGCAGCGGGGGCGCGGCGTCCGGCTCGGTGGGCCCCGCGTCGGGGGTGGGGGGGGGGCCGCCCGCGTCCCCCTCCACCGGCGGGGGGAACCAGGCGTCCGGCTCCACCGGGGGCGGCCCGGCGTCTCGGTCGCCGGGAGGCGGCGGCGCGCCCCGATCGGGCCGGGGAGCGCTCGGCCGGGCGGCGTCGGCGCCGGGCGCCGGCGGGCGGGCGGCGTCCTGGGCGCTGCCCTCCCGGCGGGTCCCGGCGTCGTCGCCGAGCAGCAGGCTGCCGCCCTCGTCCTCGTCTTCGGCGCAGCCGGTGGCGACCAGCAGCAGGGCGACGGCGATGAAGCGTCGGATCATGGGGCCCTCCGTCCGGGGCGCGATGATGACCCAATCCGCGCCTCGATTTCCACGGACGGGTGGGGGGCGCCCGGTTTGCGGCGCGACGGCCCCCGTGCGGGCGTTGTGTCACGGTCCGCCCGACGCTACAACGCGGACATGACCAAACGCACCCCCTCTGCGGTGAACCGCGCGCTGGCGCCCTTCGGCACCACGATCTTCTCCGAGATGACGCAGCTCGCGCTCGCCCACGACGCGGTGAACCTGTCCCAGGGTTTCCCCGACTTCGAGGGGCCGCCGGCGGTGGTCGACGCGGCTGTCGAGGCGCTGCGCGCGGGGCACAACCAGTACGCCCGCTCGCAGGGCCACCCGGCGCTGGTCCGGGCCGTCGCCGAGCACGCGCAGCGGCGCTATGGCCTGAGTTACGAGCCGTTGACCGAGGTCAATGTCTTCAATGGGTGCACCGAGGCCATCGCCGCGGCTTTGCTGGGTCTGTTGGAGCCCGGCGACGAGGTGGTGTACTTCGAGCCCTTCTATGACAGCTATCCAGCCTGCGTGGCGCTGGCTCGGGCGGTCGCGCGCCCCTGTACCCTGCGGTTCCCCGACTTCGCGTTGGATCTGGAGGCCTTCGCCGCGTGCTTGACCGCGCGGACCCGGGTGGTGTTGCTGAACACTCCGCACAACCCCACCGGCAAGGTGTTCACCCGCGCCGAGCTCGAGGGCATCGCGGCCCTGTGTCGCGACCGCGATCTGATCGTGATCACCGACGAAGTCTACGAACACCTCGTGTACGACGGCGCGGAGCACGTCTCGATGGCGCAGCTGCCCGGCATGCGCGACCGCACGCTGCGCCTGTCGAGCGCCGGCAAGACCTTCTCGTTCACCGGCTGGAAGGTAGGCTGGGCGACCGGCCCGGCCCACCTGATCGCGGCGGCGCAGGCCGCGCACCAGTTCCTGACCTTCTGCACGGCGCCGCCGCTGCAGCTGGCCGTGGCCCGCGCGCTCGACGCCTTCGACGCCGACGCCGAGGCCGCCCTGCGGGCCGAGTTCCAGGCGCGGCGCGACTTCCTCGTCGACGTGCTGCGCGCGGTCGGGTTCGACGTGGCGGTGCCGCGCGGTACGTACTTCGTGCTGGCCGACTTCGGCCGGCTCTGGGCCGGGGACGACCGCAGCTTCGCCCGCCACCTCGTCGAGCAGCACGGCGTCGCGACCATCCCGCCGAGCGTCTTCTACGCGGTGGATCCGGCCGCCGGCCAGCGCCTGCTCCGCTTCGCCTTCTGCAAACGGACCGAGACCCTCGAAGCCGCGGCGGGGCGGCTGCGCGGCCTGGGAGGTGCCACATGAGCGCGTTGACCGTCGCCGGCGTCCAGCCGGACATCGCCTGGGAGCAGCCGGACGCCAACCTGCGCCAGGCCGACGAGGCGGTCGCGCGCGCAGCGGCCGACGGCGCGCGCCTGGTGGTGCTGCCCGAGATGTTCGCGACCGGCTTCTCGATGAACGCCCCGGCGATGGCCCGGCACGCGGACCCGATTGGCCGGTGGCTCGCCGAGGCTGCGCGCCGCCACGGCGTCTGGGTGCTCGCGGGGCTCGCGGTGCCGGGCGAGGCGCGCCCGCGCAACGAGGCCCGGCTGGTCGACCCGGAGGGCCAGCTCCGCGCGGCCTATCACAAGGTGCATCCCTTCACCCTCGCGCGCGAGCACGAGCACTTCGAGGCGGGGGGCGCGCTGGCGACCGTCGAGGTCGAGGGCGTCCGGGTCACCCCGCTCGTGTGCTACGACCTGCGCTTCCCGGAGCTCTTCCGGGCCGCCGCGGCGCGCACCGACCTGTTCGTCGTGGTGGCCAACTGGCCCGAGGCGCGGCGCGCCCACTGGCGGGCCCTGCTGCACGCGCGGGCCATCGAGAACCAGGCCTACGTGTTGGGCGTCAACCGGGTGGGGGAGGGTGACCGGCTGCGCTACGTGGGCGACTCGGTGCTGCACGATCCGCTGGGCGAGGCGGTGGCGACGGCCGCGGCGCAGCCCGGCCGGGTGCAGGGCGTCGTCGACGCGGCGGTCGTTCGCGACGTGCGCGCCCGCTACTCGTTCCTCGCTGATCGGCGCCCCACGGTCTACGCCGGCCTCTGACCGGCTCGGACAGGGTCAGCGGGAGCCGGCCGCCTGCTGCGCGAACCGCTGCGTTGTGGTGGGCAGCGTCGTGCTGGGCGGCGTGGCGGCGCACAAAGCATGCGGGGAAGCAGGGCCAGTGCGTCCGCCCGATGCGATGCGCCCGGCGGCTCGCTCGGCCGGCGCCCCGGCCCGCGCGCGACGGCGGACCAGTCTCCGTCGACCCTGGGAGCGGTCAGCTGGGATCGGGGGGTCGGATCCACAGCCAGCAGCGCTGGCCGTCGTCGCTCTTGCTGGCGGTGAAGGGCAGCTCGACGCCCTGCTTGGGGGCCCAGCGAGCCATCGCGCCGGTCAGCCCGCCCATCGCTTTCGGTGTCTCGAAGCCCAAGAGTTGTACCGCCTCGTCGACCGTCAGCCGACCGCGGTCCTCCAACAAGCGGAGGAAGGTGCGCGAGGTCTCCGGCAGAGACTCGACGTAGCGAGCCCAGCGCTCGGCCGGCGGCAGGGCGCGCAGATCGGGCCGCGCGGTGGTCCGCCGGGCCCTGCGTCGGCGAGCGGCGCGGGGCGAGGGCTGCCCGGCCGGACCGCTGACCTTCGAGAGCTGCGGGATGGCGTGGCCACCGAGGTGCCTCATCAGCTGAAGGAGTGCCTCGTGAACGTCGCGCTCCCGCAGCGCTTCCAACGGTACTTTGATTTGGATGCCCATGGCCCTTTGGTGTCCGGTCGCTGCTGTGTGCGACCTAAGCACATGCCTGGGACCGGATCAACCATCGTTCGGACTCTCGGGCCACTTTGCCCCAGGTGGGTGCCGCAGCCTGCGTCGAATGGGTGCCCGAATAGCTGCACGGGGCCCTGCCTGAGGGTTCCTCGGTGGCCGATCAGTTCCGGTCGGTCGGCTCCGGTCGGTCGGCCGGGGTTCGTCGGTTCGAGCCGGTCAGTTCAGGAAGATGCCCGGCCGCTCGACGGGGCGGGGCGCGAAGTCGAGGGTGCGCCGGCTCGTCGGCGCCGGGGCGACCTCGGGGGTGGGCGGCGCGGGGTCGGTCGGCGCGGCCGACGGGCTGGCGGCAGGGTCCGGGGCGGTCTCGGCTGGGGCGGCCGAGGCAGGGGCGGCCGGGTCGGGCGCGGCCTGGTCTTGCGCGGGGGCGTTCGGATCGGCGGCGGCGTCGGCCGGGGCGGCGTCGCCCTCGACGGCCGAGGGATCCTCCGCCTCGGTCGCCTCGTCCTCGCGCGCCCGCGCCGCCTCTTCGGCCTGCTGCTGCTGGAGCTCGGCGCGGGCGCGGGCG
>JAUHXL010000253.1 GCA_030426945.1 bacterium | reverse complement strand
TGCGAGACCATGCCGCCGATGATGGGCAGGGCCAGGCCGGTGATGCGGCGGCGCCGCGCGGTCTCGATCATCCGCGCAGCATGAAGCAGTCGGCCCCGGCGCTCAACCCGCCGCGCGTTGCCCGACCTTCGGCCCCGCCAGACAGCGACTGGAGTCTGTCGTCGGCTGCGCTATGCTGCCACGGACGACGGGGGGATGCGGGTGCCAGGGCGGTCCGATCTGTTCATCGCACGTCAGCCGATCCTGGATCGCGAGCTGACGCTGCGGGCATACGAGCTGCTGTTCCGTCCGACCGCGCGCGCGGACGCGGCGGGCGGCCACGATCTGAACCACATGGCCTCGCAGGTCATCCTCGGCGCGCTCAGCGACATCGGCCTCGACGAGCTCGTGGGCGACTGCTTCGCCTTCGTCAACGTCACGCGGGAGGTGCTGCTGGCGGGGCTGGGCGAGGTGCTGCCGCCCGAGGTCGCGGTGCTCGAGCTGCTCGAGCACATCGAGCCCGACCCCGAGGTGCTGGCCGCCGTCGACCGCTTGCGCGGCCTGGGCTACATCATCGCCCTCGACGACTACGTCGATCACCCGCGCTTCGCGCCGCTGCTCGACCGCGCCCACATCGTGAAGATCGACGTCCTCGAGGCCGATCTGGACGAGGTCGCGGCGCTCGTCGTGCGGCTGCGCGGCCGGCGCACGCTGAAGCTGCTGGCCGAGCGGGTCGAGACCTACGCGATCTACGAGCGCTGCCGGGCGCTCGGGTTCGATTACTTCCAGGGCTACTTCTTCGCCCGCCCGCAGACGCTGTGCGGACGCAAGCTGAGCCCCGGGCGGATGACGACCCTGCGGCTCCTGGCGCAGCTGGCCGATCCGAACGTCGACTTCGAGGGCCTCGGACGCACCATCAGTCAGGATGTGTCCCTGTGCTATCGATTACTCAAATACATCAACTCGCCCCTGGTCGGTCTCCGCACCCCCGTGCGCTCGGTGCAGGCGGCGCTGGTGTTGGTCGGCGAGCGCAGCCTGCGGCAGTGGGCGCTGTTGACCGCGCTCGGCGGGCTGACCGACGGCGGCACCTCGGAGGCGGTGATGGCGAGCGCGCGCCTGCGCGCGCGGCTGTGCGCCGATCTCGCCGAGCGCTCGCCCCTGGCGGTGGAGCCGGCCGACGCGTTCACCGTGGGCCTCTTCTCCTTGCTCGACGCGCTGCTCGACCGCCCGATGGGCGAGGCGGTCGAGGCGCTCAGCCTGACCGCGTCGACCAAGGCCGCGCTGGTGCACGGCGACGGCCCGCTCGGCCGGGTGCTGGGGCTGGCGCGGGCCTGTGAGCAGGGCGACTGGCGCGCCGTCGAGCGCGACGGCCTCGGCCTGGACGCCGCGGCGGTGCAGCGGACCGCGCTGGAGGCCGTGCGCTGGGTGGAACGCCTGGCGAACGCCGAGGTCGACGCGGCCCCGTGAGCGGGGCCCCGCGTGATCGGCCCCGTAAGATCGGCGCCGCCGCCCGCCACTGAAGACCTCGAAGACGCCGCCGGCAGGCCGGGCAAGCCCCTTGCGAGGGCGAGCGACGCTTGCTAGTGACGTGCGGATTGACCGGAGTGGTGCGCTGCGGCGCCAGGGGGACGTTCAGATGAAGGCGATCAATCGGCTGGCGCTGATCGCGGGGCTCGCCCTCGCGATGCTCGCGGGCTGCAAGAAGGACGACGCGGCCGCGCCCGGCGAGGGCACGGCCAAGGCGGGCGAGGCGGCCAAGCCCGGCGAGAAGGCGATGGGCCAGAAGGCGGCGCCGGCCAAGATGACCGCGCCGGACACCTTCGCGGCCATCCCGGCGGACACGCCCTACGTGATCGCCAGCTTCAAGCCCATCCCGCGGGAGGCGACCGACAAGATCTTCGCCGCGCTCGACCCCTTCCTGAAGAAGATGCAGGAGGAGCTGAAGAACGAGCTCGCGCGGGCCAAGGGCGGCGAGAGCGAGAGCGACAAGATCGGCGCCGCGATCCTCGAGGAGCTCGACGGCAACCTCAACCGCGCCGGCCTCGAGAAGCTGGGCATCAGCACCGAGCCCAAGTTCGCGATCTACGGCGTCGGCGTCATGCCGGTGTTCCGCATCGACCTGAAGGATCCCGCCGCCCTGAAGGCCGCCATCGGCCGCGTCGAGGCCAAGGCCGGCGTCAAGGCGCCGGTGATGAAGGCCGGCGATCAGGAGTACTGGGGCATCACCGAGGACGACGTCACGGTCGTCATCGCCATCATCGGCAACGAGCTCGTCTTCGCGGTCACGCCCGCCAAGGCCGCCGACAAGACCGTGCCGGTCATCCTCGGCCAGCAGAAGCCCGCCGCGAGCCTCGCGAGCGCCGGCACCCTGACCCAGGTGGCCAGCACCTACGGCTTCCAGGGCTACGGCGTCGGCTACATCGATCTGAAGATCATCGCCAGCACCCTCATGGGTGACGCCAAGGGCGTCAGCGCCGACGTGTGGACCGCGCTCGACGCGCAGATGCCGCCGCTGTCGGACGTGTGCAAGGCCGACATCCACAGCATGGTCGACAACATGCCGCGCGCGGCCTTCGGCTACACCGAGATGAGCGCCAACAAGTGGGCGATGCGCTGGATCCTCGAGACGAAGCCGGCCCTGGGCAAGGCGCTGGCCGGCCTCGCCGCGCCCGTGCCGGGCGTGGGCACGACCGACGCCGCGGGCAGCATGTTCTCGTTCGGGGTGGGGGTCGACATCGCCAAGAGCATCGCGTTCGCGAAGGAGAAGGCCCAGTCCATCGCCGACAACCCCTACAAGTGCGAGCTGCTCGGCGATCTGAACGAGGGCGCCAAGGAGGCCGTCGCCGGGCTGAGCCAGCCGCTGCCGCCCTTCCTCAACGGCATCAAGGGCTTCAACGTGGTGGTCAAGAGCGCCGACTTCAGCGGCCCGCAGCCGAAGGACATCAAGGCCAGCGTGCTGCTGGCGGTGGAGAAGCCCGCCGACCTCGTGGCGATGGCCAAGGGCATGGTGCCCCCGCTGGCCACCCTCGAGGTGAAGGACGACGGCGTCGCCGTGGCGCTGCCGCCCGGGCTCATCCCGCCGATGGTCGAGGCGCCGCACGTCGCCATGAAGGGGTCGGCCCTGGTGGTGACCGTGGGCGCGGGCGAGGAGAAGATGGTCGGCTCGATCCTGGCCGCCAAGGTCGACGCCGAGCCGCCGATGATCGCCGTCAGCTACGACATGTCGAAGTTCAGCGCGATGCTGCAGAAGCAGATGGAGGCCCAGATGGCCTTCCTGCCGCCCGAGGCGCAGGCCGAGAAGAAGGCCGAGATGCAGATGGCGCAGTCGATCATGAACCTGTTCGGCGCGCTGTCCTACTCGCTGCACCTGACCGACAAGGGCATCGTGCTCAAGCAGCAGGTCGTGCTGAACTGAGCGCCCCTCGACCGGCGCGCGCCCCACGCTGCGCGGGCGCGCGCGCCGCGGGGTGAACCCCTGCCCATCTCCCGCCCGGTGACCGCGGCCGACGTGGCCGACCTGGAAGCGCGGCTGGCCGCCGAGCTGCCGCGCTTCGCCGTCCGCTACAAGGACGAGTCGCCGCTGCAGCGGGTGATCGCCCGGCTGGTGCGGCCCTTCAACCGCACCTACCTCACCCAGTACACGACGGTGATGTTCGGTCGGGTGTACCTGCCCAGCCGGGCCTGGTGCGACCGGCAGGGGCCCGAGACGGTGTACCGCATCCTGCGGCACGAGGCGGTGCACCTGCGCGACGCGCGGCGCTGGCCCGGGCTGTTCCACGTCTCGTACCTGGTGCTGCTGCCGGCCGGGCTGACGCTGCGGGCCTATTGGGAGTGGCGGGCCTACGCCGAGACGCTGCGCGTCGAGGCAGAGCTGACCGGCGACATCTCGGACGGCCTGCTGCGACACGTGGAGCGCTGCTTCACCGGGCCGGACTACCTGTTCATGTGGCCCTTCCCCCGCTGGGTGCGGCGCCGGCTGCACCGGCTGCGCGCGCGCCTGCTCGCCGAGATGGCCGACCAGTGTTGACCCGGGCGGGGCGCTCCGGTTTTCATGCTCCGTTGCGCACCGAGGAGTCGTCCCCCGTGCAGAGCCCCTTCGAAGACAGCATCCTGCGCTCGTTGCGACGCATCAGCCGGGCCATCGACATCCACAGCCGCGCGCTGGTGCGCGCGCATCAGCTGACGTCGCCCCAGCTGGTGTGCCTGCGCGAGATTCGTCGGGACGGCGAGACGACCCCCAGCGCGCTCGCGCGGCGCATCTCGCTGAGCCAGGCGACGGTCACCGGCATCCTCGACCGCCTCGCGGCGCGCGGGCTGATCAGCCGCACGCGCAGCGAGACGGATCGCCGCCGGGTGCTGCTGCGCCTCACCCCCGAAGGGGAGCAGCTGGCGAGCGAGGCGCCGTCGCCTCTGCAACAGCACTTCGTCGAGCACCTGAGCGCCCTGCCCGAGCCCGCGCAGCGCAACATCGACGACGTCCTGCAGCAGGTGGTGCAGATGATGGAGGCCGAAGGCCTCGAGGCCGCCGCGGTGCTGGCGCCGGGCGCCGAGCTGACGACGATCGACGTCGATCCCCTCGAGGACTGACCGGCTCGAGACGCCCGCGCCCACGCCCGGCGACTTGAGTTTCGAAGCTTAGTCCACTAAAAAGGCTGCGAGACGAGACCCGACCCGACCCGTCGCCGGCCCTGGTGCCGGCGGATGGACGACGTGGGCGCGTGGCCGACGCCGCGCCCTGGCCCCCGGGCCCCCGCGCATCCTGCCGAGTCGTTCCGCGCTGCGGCCGCGCCCGATGGGCGTCGCGGGCGGACGCTCGCGTGCGGGCCGAGCACCTCGTCGACCGTCTGCGCGCCCCCGGCGCGCGCACCCGAACCCGCCCCGGTGTCGCGCCGGGCGCCCGACCAGAGTACGCAGCCCCCGGCTGCGGAAGAGGAGAATCAATGGAGGCACAGGCCACCGACCCCACCGAGAACGTCACCCCCACCGTGCACGTCTTCCACCTGTCCACGCGCATGGAGGAGAAGGCGATCGAAGGCCGCAACGAGGCCGTGCAGTTCGCCAAGGACTGGAGCCTGGAGGATGGTCAGTCGGTCGCCGTCGAGCGCGCCGACGGCCGCGTGAAGATGACCTTCCGGGACGGCGGGCTGGTCGACTACGTCTTCGAGACGCGCAAGGGCCGCAAGGCCTGAGCAGCCGGCCCCGCGGCCCGGCTGGCCCCCACCCGCTCACCCCACCACGGGGCCCCAGAGGACGCCGTCCGGCGCGGCGGCGCCCGCCACCCGCACGCGCTCCGCGTGCACGCTCAGGCGGCCCTCGGCCCACCACCGCACCACCGCGGGCAGCAGCCGATGCTCGGCGCCCAGCACCCGCGCGGCGAGCACGTCCGGCGTATCGTCCGGCCCCACCGGCACGGCCGCCTGCGCGATGATCGGGCCGGCGTCCATGGCCGGCCGCACGAAGTGCACCGTACAGCCATGCAGCCGCACGCCGGCGTCGAGCGCGCGGGCGTGCGTATCGAGGCCCTTGAACGCCGGCAAGAGCGAGGGGTGGATGTTGATCAGGCGATCCCGCCAGCGGCCGACGAAGCCGTCGGTGAGCAGGCGCATGAAGCCGGCGAGCACGACCAGCTCGGCGCCCGACTCGACCAGCGCGGCGTGCAGGGCGTCCTCGAAGGCCGGCCGGTCGGCGAAGGCGCGATGGTGCACCACGACGCCCTCGACGCCGGCCGCTCGGGCGCGGTCGAGCGCGGCGACCCCTGGGCGGCTGGAGATGACCCGCACGATCCGCGCCGGATAGGTCGGCGCGGCGGCGGCGTCGAGCAGCGCCTGCAGGTTGGTGCCGCGGCCCGAGACCAGCACGGCCACCGGGCGAGCGTCGACTTGGGGCATCGTGGCCTCCCGCGCGGACTGTCGGGCGTTGATACCAGAAAACCGGGCGGGATCGGCGCGCCTGGCGCGGAGGCACCTCGTCAGTCGCTCGCGCGCACGGCGAGGTGGGCCACGACCCCGTCGTCGATGCGCACGCTGACCGCGCACGGCCGGCCCGCCGCGTCCGGCACCGACGCGAGCAGGCGGTGGCCGACGCCCAGCGGCGTGGGCGGCAAGGCCCACGTCGCGGCCGCGACGCCCCCGTCGGCGGTCCCACAGTCCACCTGCACGGTCGCGCGCGCGGGCGGCGCGCCCGGCAGCCAGCGCGTCACCGTGCCCACCACCCACAGGCGGCCCCCCGCCCGCCGGGCGCTCAGCTCGTCGAGGCCGATCGCGGGGGCGGGCGGCACGGGTTGGCCCTTCGGCGGCACCCGCGCGCCGCACGATCCGGGCGCCACCCCCGCCGCGTCGCTGCAGAACACGCCCACCGCGCGGGGGTGCGCCCCCGTGTCCGGCCGCGGCGCGGTGCGCACCGCGATCTCGCACGCCTGCGGCAAGTGAGCCAGCCAGGCCCCTCCGAAGAGCGGCACGGTGAGCGCCGCGGGCGGGGGATCGGCCACCTGTACGCGATCATCGTGCTGGAGCACCCGGTTGCCGACCGCGCAGCGGATCTGCAGTCCCAGCGCGGCCGGGGCGTGGCGACCGGCGTGCGCGAGATCGAGGTCGACCATCAGGCGCGGGCCGGGCAGCGGCCGGCCCTCGGCGACGCGCTCGGCCCGGAGGCGCAGGGCGGTGACGGTCAGCGCGGGGGCGCGGGTGACGATGGCGTCCGGCGCGGGCGGGGGGGGCTCGGGGCTGGGCGGGGTGTCGTCGTCGCGGGCGACCTCGCAGGCGGTCAGGAGGAGGAGGGGGAGGACGGGGAGGAGGGGACGGGTGAGACGGGCCGGGGTCGCTGCACCTTCTTGGGCGAAGGCGAGGACAAGGGCAAGGGCAAGGGCGAGGGCAAGGGCGAGGGCGAGGGCGAGGGTCGCTGCGCAGATCACGCGTCGACGACCTCGTACCAGGTGCCGCGCTTGCGTCCGCGCTTCTGGAGGACGCCGTCCTCGACCTGCTCGCGCAGCCAGGCGCGCGCCTCCTCGGCGCCCCAGCCGGTGGCGCGCCGGACCTCGGCGTTCGTGACGCGGACGCCCGGGCGCAGCAGCGTCTCGAGCCCGCCCGCCTCGGGCGGCGCGCCGCGCGGGGCGGGCTTCTCGAGGGGCGCCGCCTGGACCTGGATCGTGGGCGACAACGCGACGCCCGGCGCGAACACGGCCTCGAGATCCTCGCGGGTCAGCTGCTCCACGTCGAGGCGGCTGTCCTCGACGGCGGCGTCGAAGAGCGCGCGCTTGCGGGCCTGCAGCTCCAGGATCTTCTCCTCGACCGTGTCCTTGGCCACCAGCTTGTAGGCCACCACCGGGCGGGTCTGCCCGATGCGGTGCGCGCGGTCGGTGGCCTGATCCTCGACCGCCGGGTTCCACCAGGGATCGAGGTGGATCACGTGATCGGCGCCGGTCAGGTTGAGGCCCGCGCCGCCCGCCTTGAGGCTGATGAGGAACACCGGCGGGCCGCCCGGATCGTTCCACAGGTCGACGAGCTGGTGGCGCTGCGTCGTGCTGCCGTCGAGGTACAGGTAGCTCCAACCGCGCGCGTCGAGCAGGGGCCGCACGCGCCGCAGCAGCGAGGGCCACTGGCTGAACACCAGGCTGCGGTGCCCGGACTCGACGGTCTCCTCGAGCGTCTCGAGCAGCAGCTCGATCTTGGCCGCCTCGTCGACGGCCTTGGCCTCTTCGAAGGGCAGCAGGCCAGGATCGCAGCAGGCCTGGCGCAGGCGCATCAGCGCCTCGAGCACCGACAGCGTCGCCCGCTGCACACCCACCTCGGCCACGCGCTTCATCACCGTCTCGCGGTAGGTCGCCTTCACCCGCTCGTACAGGGCGCGCTGGGCTGGCCCCAGCTCGCAGTACAGCACCTGCTCCTGCCGCGGCGGCAGCTCGGTGGCCACCTCGGTCTTGAGGCGCCGCAGGACGAAGGGGCGAAGGCGGCGGCGCAGGCCCGCCAGCGCGTCGGCGTCGCGATCGCGCTCGATGGGCGTCGCGTAGCGCCGGGTGAAGGCCGCGCGCGCGCCGAAGAAGCCGGGCATCAGGAACTCGAAGATGCTCCACAGCTCGAGCAGGTGGTTCTCGAGCGGGGTGCCGGTCATCGCCAGCCGATGCTGCGCGCGCAGCGCTCGCGCGGTGCGCGCCACCTGCGCCTGCGGGTTCTTGATCTGCTGCGCCTCGTCGAGCACGACATAGCGCCAGGGCCGGTCGAGGTGCTCGGCGTCGATGCGCAGGAGCGCGTAGCTGGTGATCACCAGATCGGCGTCGTCGAACTCGTCGGCGTGGCGCTCCGGCCCGTGATGGATCACGACCTTCAGCGCCGGCGCGAAGCGGCGCGCCTCCTCGGCCCAGTTGTAGACCACCGAGGTCGGCGCCACGATCAGCGAGGGCGGCCCCGGCTCCGGGCTGCCGCCCGGCCGGTGGGTGTCGAGCAACGCCGCCAGCGCCTGGATGGTCTTGCCGAGGCCCATGTCGTCGGCCAGGCAGCCGGCGAGCCCCACGTCGCGCAGGAAGCACAGCCAGCGGTACCCGGCCAGCTGGTAGCCGCGCAGGCTGCCCTGGAAGCCGGCGGGGATGGGCCGCTCGGGCACGGTGTGCACGTCGTTGAGGCGCTCGAACAGCGTGCGCCAGCGCAGGGTGTCGCCTTCGGCCTCGTCGAGCAGGCCGGCCACCAGCGGCGCGGCGTAGGCGTGCAGCTGGCCGCCGCCGGCCTTGCGCAGCTCCACCAGCTCCGCGCTGGCCTGGCCGTGGCGGGCCAGCCAGTCGGTGGGCAGCCGCGCGACCGTGCCGTCGTCCAGCCGGTGATAGCGCCGCCCGTCGAGCCAGCTGCGCAGCACGGCCTGGGCGTCCACCCGCCGGCCGTCGACCTCGAAGTCGAGCTGCAGATCGAACCAATCCACGCCGCTCGGCACCCGCACCCGCGCGTCGAGGTGCCCGTTGACCTTCAGCGTCCGCAGCGAGTCCGCGCCGTAGATCGCCCAGCCCGGTCCCAGCCGGGGCAGGCCCTCGAGCAGGCAGTCGAGGGCGGCGTCGCCCTCGAGCAGCGCGGGCGCCGGGCGGCCCATCACGCGGGCGAGCTGCCCGGCCAGCGTCCGCTCCCGCTCGGGATCGCGCAGCACGAGCTCGGCGCCCACCGGCAGGTGCGGCCGCGCATCCCCGGGCGCGACCTCGACGGTGGCCTCGCCGCGCCGATAGCCGAAGGCGAGGTCGACCTTGAGGGCCCCGTCGAGCTCGGCGAGGCGCACCCGCCCCTCGACCTGATCGGCCGCGTCGCTCTGCGGAAGGTGCTGGCTGCACAGCTCCACCGGCACGGCGCTGTGCAAGACGAACTGCTCGAAGAAGCGCGGGGCGTCCGTGCGGGGGATCACCGGCAGAGGCCCGGTCAGGAGCCCCGGCGTGCGGCTGAGCGGGCCCTCGGCCAGGGGCCGCAGCTGCCCATCGGACGTGACGAGGTAGCCCGGCCCGTCGGGGAAGAAGGCCTCGACGTGCGTGCGCCAGGCGAGGTGGATGCCCTCCGGCCCGTCGACCGCCCGCAGCCGCGGGGTGAGCGGCGCGGGATCGGGCACCAGCGGCGCCTCGCCGAACCAGACATCCGGCGCCTGCAGCAGCAGCTCGAAGGCCTGGGCGCGCAGCAGCGCGCGCAGGGGCTCGTGGCGGTCGCCCGCCGACAGCTTGCTCAGCGTCTCGTGCAGCGCGTGCAGCCGGCGGTCGAGATCCGTGATGCCGTCCACCAGGCGCTCGGCGGTGGCCAGCTCGTCGGGCATGGCGCGCGGCTTGAGGGCGCGCCCGTCGCGCCGGGCCTGGCGCATCAGCGAGCGCGTGAAGGGCGAGCCGGCGTCCTCGCGCCGGGGCGGCGCGAGGTGGTAACGCACCCAGCCGGAGCGCGGCGGCTCGGCGGCCTCGGCCGCCTCGACCTCGTCGGCCCCGACCGGATCCGTCGCGCGCAGCAGCAGGGGCTGCACGTCGAGCGCCCAGGCGGGCTGCTCGAACAGCGGGCGCAGATCGTCGCGGTTCCACGCGTGCACCAGGATGGCCGCCGCCACGTGGGGGCAGCGCGCTTCCCCCTGGGGGGTGCAGTCGC
>JAUHXL010000252.1 GCA_030426945.1 bacterium | reverse complement strand
CCGACGAGGAGGTCCCCATGCGAATCTGTGCTCTGTTCTTCGCCGCCCTGCTGCTGGCGGCCTGCGGCGCCGGAGACGACGCCGGCGGCGCCGCCTTCGGCGCGAGCGGCGACGCGGGCGCCGGCGACGGCTTCGGCGCCTGCGCGTCCGACAACGACTGCCCCAGCGACTACACCTGCTTCCGCAACGCCTGCGTCTTCCAGGGCGGCGCGCCCGGCGCCGCCGACGCGGGCGCCCTGCCGCCGGAGATGGAGCGCACCGCCGAGCCCTTCACCCGCCCCGCCGCCGGCCGCGACGCGGTCTGGGTGGCCAGCCCCGCGACGGACCGCGTCGTCGCCATCGACGCCCGCAGCCTGGCCATCGAGGTGGTCGAGGTGGGCGACGAGCCCACCGACGTGGCCACCCGGGCCGACACCGACGTCGCCGTCGTGCTCAACCGCGGCAGCGATGAGCTGGCCGTGGTCGAGGCGCTCGACGACGTCACCTTCTACGCCCTGCCCGGCCACTTCAACGCGCTGACCCTGAGCCCCGACGGCCGCTACGCCTTCTGCTGGTTCGACCTCACCCGCGCGCGCGCCGGCGAGGACGCGTCGGCCCTGCAGGATCTGGCCGTGGTCGACCTCGACGCGGGCACCGTGCACGCCGTCACGATCGGCTTCCGACCGCGCGCCCTCCACTTCACCGCCGCCGGCGACGTCGCGCTGGTGGTGACCGAGGACGGGCTCTCCATCGTGCGGCCGGCGGGCCTGCCGCCGAGCGCGCTGGCCCGCACGGTGCCCACCTCGGCCGATCTGTTCGCCACCGCCGATCGCGAGGTGGTGGTCAGCCCCGACGGCCGCTGGGCGGTCAGCCGCGCGCTCGACGAGCCCGGCGTCACCATCGTCGCGCTCAACGAGGGCGTCCCCCGCTTCGTGCCCCTGGGCGCCCAGCCCACCGACCTGGATCTGCTGCCCGACGGCCGCACCGCGCTGGTGATGCTGCGCGACGCCGAGCGGCTGGCGCTCGTGTCGTTGGAGGACGCCATCGTCGATCCCGAGACCGTGCGCTTCGTCGACTTCCCCGGGCACGTGTTGGGCTCGGCCGTGGTGACGCCGGGCGGCGATCTCGCGCTGCTCTACAGCACCGTCGCGCCGGCCGGGGTGGTGCCGCAGATCGCGCTGCTCGATCTCGAGACCCTGGCCCGCGTACACCGCCCCCTGCGCAAGGGCGTGGCCGGCGTCAGCGTCGATCCCAGCGGCCGCGTGGCCTTCGTGCTGCACACCAAGGAGCCCGGCGAGGCGGATCCGGCGCTGGACGAGGCCACCTTCCTCGCGCGCAGCCACGGCTACTCGCTGGTCGACCTCGAGACCACCTTCGCCAAGCTGCAGACGACGCCCGCCGAGCCCCGCGGGCTGACCTTCACCGGCGCCGCCGACGGCGAGGGGTCGCACGCCGCGTTCGTGCTGTTCGACGATCCCGCCGAGGGCGTCGCCGAGCTGCAGCGCATCGACCTGGCCGGCTTCGAGGTGCGCCGCTGGCGCCTGGGCTCACCGCCCGAGGTGGCCGGCGTGCTGCCCGCCGTGTCGCGCGCCTTCGTCACCCAGACGCACCCCGAGGGGCGCATCAGCTTCGTCGACCTGGCCGCCGCTGCGGATCGCGGGCGACTCGAGACGGTCAGCGGCTACACGCTGAACGGGAGGATCGAATGAACGCGCGCGCCTGGACGCTGTTCGGCGCTCTGCTGGCCCTGTCGGCCTGCGAGCGCCCCGACGCCCTCGACCGGCCGCTGGACGCCCGCGGCCCCTTCGCCCTGGGCCACCACGTGGCCTACGTCGTCGCGTCGCCGCCGCGGGTGGCGCTGCTGCAGCCGGCCACGCGGTCGGTGCGCTTCGTCGACCTGAACGCCCGGCCTCAGCAGGTGTTCGCCGAGCCCGAGGGGCGTGGCCTGCTGGTGCTGGCCGAGGACGACGACGCCTGGTGGATCCCCGCCGACGCCTCGGGCGTCGGGCAGCCGCGGCGCTTCACGCTCGACGGCCAGTACGGCGCGGCCGCCTTCGGCCCGGACGCGCGGCGGGTGGTGCTGTCGCACCTGCCCGGGGCCAGCCGGGGCGTCATCGCCAACCCCAACCAGGTGGCGCTGCTCGACCTCGAGGCGGGCACCGGCGTCGAGCGCTCGCTGCGCTCGTTCGGCAGCCAGCCCAACGCGGTGATGGTGGGGCCCGCGCGCGCGCTGGCCGGCGCCGAGCGCCAGCTGGCCTGGGTGATGGCGGAGCGCTACCTGGCGGTGGTCGACCTGGCGGCGCCCGAGGCCCGCGAGGTGGTCGTGCACCTGACGCTGGCCGAGGATCCGCGGCCGGTGACGCCGACGCAGGTCACCTTCGGCGAGGTCGAGGGGGCGGCCACCTACTTCGTGCGCGCCGAGGGCAGCGACGACGTGTTCGCGCTCACCTTCCCCGACGCGGCGCCGGCGGACGCCGTGCCCGTGCCCTACCTGAACCAGCTGCCGGCGGGGCCCTCGCCCGCCGACGTGGTGGCGCTGGACGTGGCCGACGGGCCGCGCGTCTTCACGGCCGGTGGCGGCGTGGTGTCGGTGATCGATCCGGTGACCGGCCAGCAGATCGCGGTGCCGGTGGATCACCTGGCGACGCGCCTTCTGCCCTTCCGCGCGCCGCGGGCCGACGGCGAGGGCGAGGGCTGGTCGGCGCTGGTGTGGGCGCCCGGCGGATCGGCGGTGGTGTTCGCCGATCTCGACCTGCTGGCGCAGCGCCGCGGGCGCGCCCTGACGCCCCTGGTGCTGCCCGCGCCGCTGACGGAGCTGACCCCCCTGCCCGGCCGGCGCGCGGCGGTCGGGCGCGATGGCCGCAGCCGCGTGGTGCTGCTCGACTTCGCGGCGCGCACCGCCACGCCGCTCGAGGCGGGCGGTGTGCTGGGCCCGCTGCGCGTCGATCCGAGCGGCGACCGCGTGTACGTCACCGTGCAGAGCAACACCGACTTCCAGCGCCACGACCTCGCGTCGATCGACGTCGACACCGCGACGGCGTCCACCGCGCGCCTGCCCGCCGCCCCCAGCGCCCTGCTGCTGGTGCCCGGCGCCGCCCGCCTGGTGGTGGATCACGGCACGATCTGGGGCCGGGTGAGCCTCGCGCCCCTGACCGATCTCGAAGACGACCGCGTGATGCACCACGAGGGCATCCTGCTGACCGGAGCGTTCGACCGATGAGCACCCCCCACCCGACGTTCACGCTGCTCGCGCTCCTGGCCGTGCTGGGCGCCAGCCCGGCCGCAGCCGAGCCCTGGGACGACGATCCCGCCGACCTGCGCGTGTCGCTGCAGAGCGGCATGCACTTCTACGAGGACGCCGGCGTGGAAACGCTCGCCAGCTACCCCACGCGCGTGTCGGCGCAGCTCGAGGCCGCCATCGCCCTCGCGCCGGCCTGGTGGGTGGGGGCGCAGATCGGCGGCGGCGGCATCCTGAGCGACGTACACCAGGACATCGAGACGAACTTCAGCACCTTCGAGCTGGGCGCCTTCGCCGAGTACCGGCGCCGGCTGCTGCCCTCGCTGATGGTGTTCGGCAAGCTGGGGCCGAGCTTCGCCTGGTACGACGTCACGCTCACCGCGGACGGCCGCGAGCTGGGGCACGAGGACTGGTCGTGGGGCGGCCAGGGCGCCGTGGGCGTGACCTTCCTGCCGCTGCACGCCTCGCTCGGTGTGCTGGGCGATGGGTTCGGCGACCTGGGCCTGGGCATCACCGCGGCCTTCACCTACACCCGCATGGCGCCCATCGAGGTCGACGCCGCCGGCACCGATCTGGGCACGCTGGATCCCTCGGGCTACGGCTGGCTGTTCGGCGTCGCGGCGCAGTTCTGACCGGGAGCGGGATCAGGTCCAGCGGAAGCCGTCCATCACCTGCACCTCGTCGAAGGCGGGCGTGAAGCCGGTGGCCGCGCGGAAGCTGCTGCCGTCGATGACCACCGGGTATTTCAGGTGCGCCATGGAGCCGCGCGGCAGGTAGGGCAACCCGAAGCGCCCGAGCACGCGCGGCAGGACGAACTCGGGCAGCGGCAGATCGATCCGCCCCGTGGCCTCGATGAGCGTCGTCAGCGGCACCGGCTGCGGGCCGGCGACGTTGAAGACGCCGTTGAGGCGGTGCTGCAGGGCGAGGACGATCGCGTCGGCCGCGTCGTGCTCGTGCAGGAAGTGGAACAGGGGATCGAAGCCGAGCACCCGCGGCACCCGCGGACCGCGCAGGAACCCGGCGAGGGTGCCGCGCTTCGAGGGGCCGAGGGTGTAGACGATGCGCAGGACGGTCGTGCCCAGCTGCGGGAACCGCCACAGCGCGCTGCCGGCGTACAGGTCGGCGGCGACCAGATCGGCCAGATCCGGGAAGGTGGTGCCGGCCAGCGGCGGCTCCGCCTCGGTGCGGTAGAGGGGCGCGTCCGAGGCCGCCCCGTAGATGGTGTGGCGGCCCACGAAGACCACGTGCTCGACGCCGTAGTCGTGGCAGTGATCGAGCACGGACCGGGTGCCGCCGAGGTTGATGCGGTAGCGCTCCTCGCGGCGCGTCGTCAGGTGCGTCACCGTCGCCATGTGCACGACGGCCTCGGGCCGGTGGGTGCGGAAGACGTCCTCGGCCGGGCGCTTGCGCACGTCGGTGTCGAAGAGCGTGATGCCCGCGGGCGCGTCGGGCCAGGGGCGCCGGTCGATGCCCAGCACCGTGTGCCCGGCGTCGACCAGCCGGACGGCCACCTGGCGCGCGAGCGCGCCGCTGATGCCCGTGACGAGGACCTTCACGCTGCCTCCCGGCGGGCGCGCCGCGCCGCGCGGCCGCGGTCGATGAGGTCGGCGACCACGTCGCGCACCTCGCCGACGTAGGCCTCGATGACGTCGTCCGACTCGGTGCCGTCCCCCTCGAAGCGCAGCGGCTCGCCGTACCAGAGATCGCAGGGGAAGGGCCGGGGCACGGGCAGCAGGTAGGGCGTCACCGGGAAGTAGGGCGTGCCCAGCAGGCGGGCCAGCGACTTCGCGTGGTAGACGGTCGGGATGGCCTCCTCGCCCCCGACGAACGCGAAGGGCACGATGGGCGTGCCGGTCTGCAGGGCGATGCGCATGAAGCCCGTGCCGAAGCGCACCAGCTGGTAGCGATCGCGGTACAGCTTGCCGGTGCCGCGCGCGCCCTCGGGGAACACCATCAGCAGACGATCATCCTCGAGGAAGCGCACCGCGTGCTCCGGCACGCCGGTCAGCTGACCCAGCCGGCTGAACCACGAGGACAGGAAGGGCAGGTTCTGGGCGAACTTCTCGACCATGCCGTGCGCGTGGCGGGGCGGCTCGTGATCGAAGAACAGGGAGGCGAGCACCATGCCGCCGTCGACCGGCAAGCCCCCGGAGTGGT
The DNA here is from genome assembly GCA_030426945.1 of bacterium. Classification (GTDB taxonomy): domain Bacteria; phylum Myxococcota_A; class Bradymonadia; order UBA7976; family UBA1532; genus JACKDN01. The sequence continues at coordinate 4,700 of JAUHXL010000252.1, read as the reverse complement.
TGCCGATCAGCATCGCGCGCCCGCTCGGCGGGACGTTCTCGATGCCCACCGTGCGCACGCTGAAGTAGCGCCGATAGAGCACCCCGAGGGCGCTGTAGAACAGGCCCAGGTGCTCGCGCGAGATGCCGAAAGGATCCTGGCCGTAGCGGTTGAACGGGATGTCCAGCCGCCCCAGGCGGTCCTGCACCTCGTCGTCGATCAGCCTGCGCCACATGGCTCGCCTCCCGCGGCGCAGTGTGGCACCTCCCCGCCCCACTGACCACCCTTGACAGGCGCGCGCCGCTGGCCGATCACCGCCCCATGGCCGAGCCCTTCAAGAACCGCCTCGACGCGGCGCAGGTCCAGCGCCTGGCCGACCGCGTCACCGAAGCCCACCCCCCCTTCCCGCGCGACGCCTTCGTCGCGGCCGCCGTGGCGCCCCTCGCTGATCTCGAGCTGATGGACCGGGTGCGCCACCTGGCCGACACGCTCTGGGCCCACCTGCCCGACGACTTCGCGGTGGCCGCCGACATCCTGGTGCGCACGCTGGGCCCGCCCGTCCCGCCGGACGCGCCGGACACCGCCGACGTCGACGCCGGCGGGCTGCGCGGCTTCCCGGTGCTGGTGCTGACCCGCGTGGTGGGGGCCCACGGCCTCGACCACTTCGAGCCCGCCATGGCCGCCCTGAACGCGATGACCCGCCGCCTGAGCGCCGAGTTCGACATCCGGCCCTTCCTCGAGGCGCACCCCGAGCGCACCCTGACCCGCCTGACCGAGTGGAGCACCGATCCGGATCCGCACGTGCGCCGGCTGGTCAGCGAGGGGACGCGGCCTCGCCTGCCCTGGGGCCGTCGGCTGACCGCGTTCGTCGAGGATCCGCGCCCGGGGCTGGGCCTGCTCGAGCGCCTGAAGGACGACCCCAGCCCCTACGTGCGGCGCTCGGTGGCCAACCACCTCAACGACATCTGCAAGGATCACCCGGACGTGGCCCTCGCCGTCGGCCGCCGCTGGCTCGAGGACGCCGACGACGCGCGCCGCCGGGTGGTGAAGCACGGCCTGCGCACGCTGCTGAAGGCCGCGCACCCGCGCGCCCTGCTGCTGTTCGGCTATGACACGCCCACGCTGGCGCCCGTCGACCTGCGCATCGCCGCGCAGGTGCGCATGGGCGACGCGCTGCCCTTCGCGTTCACCCTGCGCAGCCTGGCCGACCGGCCTCAGCGCCTGCGCGTCGAGTACGTCCTGCACCACCGCAAGAAGGACGGGCGCCTGACGCCGAAGGTGTTCCAGGTGGCGGATCGCGCGCTCGAGCCGGGCGACAGCGTCACCTACGACCGACGCCACGACTTCCGCACGATCACGACCCGCAAGGACCACGCGGGTCGGCATCGTCTGGAGGTGCGCGTGAACGGCGTGGCGCTGGCCGGCGCCGACTTCGAGCTGCAGGGCTGAGCCGCGAGGCCGAGCGGGCCGCCGCCGGCGGCCGACGCGCCGCCTACTCCCACCAATGCGCGTCGAAGGCGGGCTTGCGGCGATAGCGCGAGGGCCCCACGCGCTCGATGGCCTGGCGCCGGCGCAGGAAGGCGCGGAACGTGCCGGGATCCAGCCGCCGCTCGCCGTGGATCTGCTTGTAGAGGTGGCGCCCCTGCGCGCTGCGGAAGGTGGGCCCCAGCAGCTGCAGGGGCTCCGTGCCGAGCAGGGTCAGCTCGCGCAGCCGGACCAGCCCGGCCGCCAGCACCTCCGCGTGGTCGAAGGCCAGCGACGGGAGATCGCCCAGCGCGAACCACCGCACAGCCTGCGCGTCGTCGCCCGCCTCGACCCAGCAGTCCGGCGACGCCAGCCCCAGCCAGGCCGAGCTGACCACCCACCCGCGGGGATCCCGGCCGGGCGCACCGAAGACGCCGATCTCGAAGAGCGGCACGTCGCCGACGCCGGTCTCCTCGCGGAGCTCGCGCGCCGCGCCGGCGCGCGGGGTCTCGCCCGCGTCGACGAAGCCCCCGGGCAGCGCCCAGTGGCCCGCGAACGGATCGCGGCGTCGCTCGATGAGGAGCACCTGCAACCGCCCCCCGTGGTAGCGCAACAGCACCACGTCGGCGGTGAGCGAGGGTCGCGGATAGTCGTCGCTCATGGCGCGGCACCGTACCCGACCGGCGGGTTCGAGGGAAGAGACGCGGGGCGGCCCGGCGGTTGATCGTCGGGATGACCTTGGCCCCAATCCAGGGTAGTCTTCGGCAGGTTCGAGGCCGAGGACGGATTGAGAGCTTCACCACAAAACCCGGACCGGGCGGGGTGCCGGGCCGCGCGCCGAGTCCGAGGCGCGAAGCCGAGGGGGTCCTCGGCGACTCGCGCCCGCTGCGCCCCGCCGGCGTCGACGCACCGAGCGGCGCGGCGCGCGGTGGAGGATGCCGGGGCGGAGCGCTGCGGCGCGACGGCGCCCGGGGTGCTGCCGCCCCATCACGGCGCGTCGCCGGCCGCGCCGCCCCCGCCGAGACGCGCACCGCGGCAGCTTCCCGCCCCGCCGAGGCGCCCATGAAGTCGTCGGGCACCCAAGGCGACACGCGCCTGCACGCGCTGGAAGAGGCCTTCGCCGCCGAGCCGCACGGCGAGGCCTTCTACGCGCTGGCGGCCGCGCTGGTCGAGCGGGGCGAGGATCGCCGCGCCTACGAGGTGCTGCGCGTCGGCCTCGACACGCACCCCCAGCACGTGCCCGGCCGACTGCTGCAGGGCCGCGTCCTGCTGGCGCGCGGCAAGCGCAGGGCCTGCGCCCGCGCCATGGCGCGCCTGCTGACCTTCGATCCGACCAACGTGCGCGCCATGGGCCTGCTGGCGCGGGCGCTCTTGGCCGACGACAAGGCGGACGAGGCCTGGGTCGTGCTGGAGCGCGCGCGCAAGGTGGCCGAGGGGGACGACGAGGTGCGGGCCCTGCGCGTCGAGGCCGCCGCCGCGCTGCGCGGCGAGGACGCCGACGCCGACGCCCCGCCGACGCGGCCCCTGCGCCCGCCCGCCTTCACCGGCTACATCCGCGCGGTGGCCGAGACGCCGGGCACCGCGGTGCTGCGCCCCGGCGAGCCAGCGAGCGTGATCATCGACCACGGCTACAAGGACGAGCTGGCGGCGAAGGACCTGTCCGAGCACGTGTCCGCGGAGCCCACGGCGCCCGAGGACGAGGCGACGCCCCACCGGGAGCGCGGGGAGCCCGCGACGCTGCAGGCGCCGGCCCCGCACCCCGGCACCGGCGGCAACACGCGCGAGGCGGTCTCACCGGCGCTCAGCCGGCCACCGGAGCCCCTGGCGGCGATCCCCTTCGCCGACGGCCCGGAAGACGAAGACGATCCGACGCGACCGGTGCCCGAGATGGTGTTCGACGAGCTCGCGCTCGGCGACGACGGTCCGCCGCCCCAGCGCAGCGCCGGCAGCCCCTTCGGTGCCCTCGCCGACGAGGAGCCACCCGCCGAGGCCCGCCGCGCCCAGCCCCCGCCCGGGCGCGCCGACTCGACCACGCCCCACGACGTGCTCGACGATGATCCGCCCACCGCCGTCGCGCCCCCGCCGCCGGGCGCCGAATCCGATACGGCCGCCCACGACCTGCTCGACCTCGGCCCCGGCGCGGCGACCGACGCAGAGGCCGCGCCCTCCGCCCGCGACGCGCGCGGGGGCGATGGGTCCACGCCGGACCGTCGCCGCGCCGACCGCGCCCCGCCGCCGCCCGCGGGCACCGACCAGGCCTGGCTCGAGGTGACCCTCGACGCGCCCCCGTCGCCTGCCGCCTTCGAGGAGGCCGAGGTGCCCACCGCCGCCTCCGTGGCGGGCGACGACGCCCCCCCGACGGCGGCGGACGCGCTCGACGACGGAGCCCCCACGGCGCCGGCGCGGATCGACGAGGACGACGAGCTGGGCCCGACGCGGGCCGGTCTGCTGGGAGGCGGCGACGAGGACGAGGAGGGGCCGACGATCACGCGCCCCGCCTTCGACGACGAGGACGGGCCGACGATCACGCGCCCCGCCTTCGACGAGGACGAGCCCACCGTCACGCGCCCCGCGTTCGACGACGACGGCGGCCCCACTGTCACCCGCCCCGCGTTCGAGGACGAGGACGTCTTCTCGTCGGCGGTGATCAACATCGACGCGCCCCGGCGGACCGGCGCGCTGGATCTGCCCCGCTTCGAGTGGGAGACCGACGACAGCGACTCGGGCCCCGGCGGCTCGAGCGGCGCGGGGGGCGACGCGCCGCGGCCCCACACCGTCGCCATCCCGCGGCGCCGCCCGACCGCCGGGCCGGCCAACCGCCCGACCCGGTCGAGCGCCCCGCCGGAGATCGAGCCGGTCACCGGCTCCATGCACACCCAGGAGCTCGGGCCGACCGCCGCCATGCAGTCGCCGATCGGCCCGCCGCCGCCCGTGCCGGGCGCCGAGCGATCCCCGGCCGCGCCGCCCCCGCTGCCGGCGGCCGCGCGGGCGCCCGCGCCGCGCGCGATGGATCTGCTCGACATCCCCATCGACCCGCACGACTTCGACGACGTGCCCGCCGCCCCGCGCCGCCCGGTGCCCGATCACCCGCTGCCCGCCGACATGGCCGACGGCCGGTCCGCCGAGGCGCCTCGGCCCGCGCCGCCCGCGGCCCCCCGACCGGCTCCGCCCGCGGGCCGGGCGCCCGCCCCGCCCCCGCCGCCCCGCGGCGGCGCGCCGCGCCCCGCGCCCGGCCCGGAGGCGCCCCGCGCGGCGCC
>JAUHXL010000251.1 GCA_030426945.1 bacterium | reverse complement strand
TGAAGTGGGTGAGGCGGCCGAGGAACTCGTCGAGCTGCAGGGTGAGCGTGCGGTCGACGACGCGCGCGTGCTGGCCGAGCAGGCCGGTCACCTGGGCGCGGGTGACGGCGCTCGAGGGTTCGCGGTCGACGGCGTCGCCGGCGAGCGCGACGGCGGCCTCGAGGCGCAGGGTGGCGTCGGGGGCCTGGGGTGTCTTCGCGCCCTCGGCGCCAGCGTCGGCCTTCGAACGCTCCGGGCCGACCAGGCCGTCGAGCCAGGCGCGGGCGAGGGCGAGGCGGCCGGGCAGGTCGTCCTTCAGCGCGCGCAGATCCTCTTCGAACGCTCGGCGGTCGTCATTGCTCTCGAGCTGCTTCAGCAGGGCGTCGCGCAGCTCGATGGCTTCGCGGCTGGTGGTGAAGCGGGGCTGGTCGGCGGTGAGCTCTTCGACCAGGTAGCGGCCGGCCAGCGTCGCGTGGTGCGCGAGATCGGGCAGGCCGCGCTCGGTGAGGAAGGTGGCGATGCGATCGGCGAGCGTGTCGGCCAGCGCGGTGAGGGCGGGCGTGGGGCCGAAGCGGGCGCGCAGACGGCCCAGGTTGCGGGCCTTGCGGTGCCACGCCTCGCGCTGGGCGCGATCGCTCACCGCCCCCCAGAACAGCGCGGCGACGGCGCGCGGGGCGGGGCCGAAGCGCAGCAGGCCGGCGCCGGTGCGCATGTGGATCAGCTTGTCGAGGATGAGCGTCGCGTCCTGGTCGTGCAGGCCGCGCTCGTAGCCCTCGTCGTAACGCTCCTGAGCGTAGCCGCGCACCACCTTCAGTAGCCCGTCGCCGGCCTCGCGCGTGGCCTCGATCAGCGTCTGCAGCGTCAGCCCCTCGCGGCCGGCCTCGGCGTCGAACAGGATGCGCGCGGCCAGGTACTCGCCCCGGTACACCTCGCGGTCCTCGCTCACCACCGTCTGCGGCCAATAGCTGCGCGTGGCCTCGAACGCCTCGTCGACCAGGGGCTCGTAGAAGTCGGTGCCGGTGAGGTGCAGCACCATGCCGTCGTCGCGCGGCACCATGGTCAGCTCGAGCGGCTGCGTGTTGACCGCGAACTGGTGGTTGCCGAACCGGATGAGGTTGTCGCCGCCCTCGAACAGGTCGAGCTTGTCGCGCAGCCCGCGCAGGGCGTCCTGGCGGCGACCCTTCAGCTTTCCGAGCAGCTCCTCGGCCTTCACGCCGTCGCCGAGCTGGGCCAGCTGTTCGGCCAGCTGGCGCAGCTTCATGACCATGCCGTCGCTGGCGAAGTACGCGTTCAGCTCGTCTTCGTTGGCGAAGCTGCGCGCCCGGCGCTGCACGCCGTCGAGGATGCGATCGGCGGCCTTCTGGATGTTGCCGGCGCGGCGCTGGCGCTCGTCGAGCAGCGTCTGCTTGCGCGTGTTGAAGGCCTCGTAGACCTCGTCGCGCTTGGCGGCCAGATCGCCGAGGAACTCGTCGAACTCGCTGAAGCGCGCCTCGAGCTCCTCGAGCTGCACCATCAGGCGGCCGAGCTCGTCGTCGCAACGCTCCGGCGTGTCGCAGACGGCGAGCGCGCTCTGCACGCTCTGGCCGAAGAGCTTGAACTGGGCGCCGAACTCGGCCTTGCCCTCGTGGCTCATCAGCGACTTGCGCTTGCTCTCGAGCGTCGCGCGCACGCGGTTGAGCTGGCCGAAGACCTCGCTGATGCCTTCGAGGATGGTGGTGCGCTGGGTGGCGTCGTCGATCTGCAGGCCGCTGACCACCTCGGTCAGCAGGTCGAGGCCGCCGGCCAGCGCCTCGAGGCGCTCGCGCAAGGGCTCGATCTCGCTGACCTTCTCGGTCTTCTCGATGGTGCCCAGCAGGTTCTCGAGATCGCGGGTCAGCGGGCCGAGCGCCTCGTCGCGCAGCAGGAAGCGCACGCAGTCGCGGGTGACGCCGTCGAACGCTTCGACGGTCTCGGCCTCGAGCGCGTCGAGGCGCGCGAGGTCGATGTAGCGCGTCTCGCGGATGGTGATCAGGTGGCCGCGCTGGGTGCGCAGGGCGGTCAGCGCCTTCAGGTAGCTCTCGACGTCGTGCAGGTCCTCCGGGCGCAGGTTGGCCAGGAGTTCGGCCTGCTTCGCTTCGGCCTCGGCGAGCGTCTGCGCGGCGCGCGCGCGCAGCGCGACCACCTTCTCGAACTCGTCGACGATCAGCTCGGCGGTGCGCGACAGCTCGGCCAGCGTCGCGGCCAGATCGCCCACCTCGTCGTTGCCCAGCCAGTAGTAGCTGTCCTTCATCCGGGTGAGCGACCGGATGAGATCCTCGTAGGTCTGGCGGCTGGGGCTGGCGTTGTCGATCAGGCGCGCCACCGACAGGGCGTCGCTGATGCCGCGCACGAGATCGGCGTTGCCCACCTTGGCGAGGAAGCTGTCGTCGGTGGGGGCCGACGCGGCGTGCTCGGCGCTCTCGAAGGGCGTGCGCCACACCTGCAGCGGGTGCACGCGCGTGGGCTCCTCGTTGAGCGAGCGGAACACCACCATCGTGCCGTCGGCGAACAGGCTGTAGCCGTGGCAGGGGATGGGGGTCTGCACGGCCTTGCGGATCAGGTTGTAGGGCAGCAGCGTGTAGAGGCCGTCGCGGCGGCGGTGGAAGACGTAGAGCACGTCCTCGCCGTTGGGGGCCTTGATGACGCGCTTGAACTCGAGGTCGGTGCTGTCGTCGGGGAAGACCTTCCACTCGCCGCTCTGCAGGTAGTAGCCGCCGGGGAAGATGATGCCGTGGTCTTCGGGCAGCTGGACGCAGGCGCGGCCGATGGCGTCGATGCGCGCCACCGACTGGGTGCGCGTGTTGTAGACGAGGTAGCGGTAGGTGTCCTCGCGGTAGGGCTTGATCTTCAGCAGGATCAGGCCGCCGAGCCGGGCGTAGTGGTACTCGGCGTCGTCGAGCGTCTGGTTGGCGTCGTCGACGGGCTCGCGGTAGATGCCCTGGCCGTCGGCGGTGTTGTCCTCGACCTTGATGGTGAGATCGCCGCCGACGGTCTCGACGAAGACGGTGTCGAGGATGTTGATGTGCGGGTGCGTGCCGGGCACCTGCATCTCGCGGGTGCACAGCGTCCACTCGAAGTCGTGGCTGGCCGGGAAGACGTGGTCGCGCTCGCCGCGGTTGTCGATGTAGGTCAGCCGGCCGCCGGTCTCGACGCGCCAGCGGCACACCTTGATGTCGTCGACGGTGGCGCCCACCTGGAAGATGGCCAGCAGGCGGGTGTCGGTCTTGCGCAGCTGGACGAGGCGGGCGTCGCGGTAGTAGCGGAAGAGGTCGGTGAAGTCCTTCTGGAACTGCTGGTCGGCGAGGAAGTCGACGTCGGCGGTGGGCACCGGGGTGAAGTCGATCTGCTCGCCCTTCTGCTCGAGCGACTGCACCGCGAAGACGTCGCTCACGCGCGTCTCCTGCTTCAGCCCCATCGTGACGTCGAAGCCGAGCAGCAGGCGGCCCTGCACCATCACCAGATCGCGCGGGACGCAGTTGTGCTCGGTGCGCGCGCGGCCGTTGGCGAGCACGGCCAGCTCGGTGCCGCCGAAGGTGTCCTGGCGCTTCTTGTTGAGCGTCTCGGCCTTGGCGCGCAGGGCGGCGCCCTGGTGGACGAGGCGCTTGCGGATGACCTCGTAGTTGCCGCCCTCGACGCTGGCGTCGACGTCGGCGGCGGCGCCGTCTTTCGGGGTGTCTGCGTTCGGCGCGTCGGCCATGCCGGGACTCCGTGAGGTGGGCGACGGGCGGGCGGATCAGCGGGGCGGCCGGGGGTGGCTCACCCGATGGTGTCGATGCCCATGGCCTTCGCCTGCTCGGCCAGCTTCTCGATCTTGCCCTTGGCGTCGCCGTCGGCGCGCGTGGCCAGGCGCGCGAGGATGCCCGCCAGCGACAGGTTCTTCACGTCGCCGCTGGTGACGCCGCCGAGGATGTCCTTGAGGTCGTCGGCCAGGTCGCGCTTGCCCTCGACGTAGCCCGACAGCGCGTTCTTGGCGGTGTCGCTGTGGTCGATGAAGCCGTCGACGCTCTGCCCCAGGCTGACCGCCTTGATGAAGCGGTCGAAGAACTGGCCGTCGCCGCCGACGATGTTGATGCGCGCCTGGTCGAAGGCCCGGCTGAGCACCTCGGCCTGGGCGGTGGCGATGTTGATGCGGGCGTCGAGCGTGCGGAAGGCGATCTCCTTCTGCTGCTCGAGCTTGATGCGGAACTCCTCGTGCTCGCGGCCCGAGCCGTCGAGCGCCTTCATCGCCTCGGCCTTGGCGGCCAGGCCGCTGGCCTCGGCGGCGAGGCGCTCGCGCACGGCGGTCGCCTCGGCGGCGCCGCGCTTCTCGATGGCGGCGGCCTCGGCCTCGCGCACCCGCGCCTCGGCCAGCCCCTTCTCTTCGTCGCCCTTCGCCTCGGCCAGCTTGGTGCCGCGCACCACGTCGGCCTGCGCCTCGCCCTCCATGCGGATGGCCTCGGCCTTGGCCTGCCGCACCTTCACCTCGGCCATGCCGGTGGCCTCGGTGCCCTGCGCCTCGGCCTGCTTGGTCTCGATGGTGACGACCGCGCGCGCCTTGCCCTGCTTCTCGATGGCGACGGCCTCGGCCTCGGCCACCCGCACCTTGGCCAGCCCGCTCGCGGCCTCCTCGGCCTGCACGCCCTCGGCCATGCGCATCTTGGCGCGGGCCTCCTTGTCGGCGGCCTCGAGCGCGGCCTCGGCCAGCACCAGCCGCTTGCGCGCGTCGAACTTGGCCACCTCTTCCTGGGCCTCGGCGCCCTTGATGTCCTTGACCAGCCTCTCCTGCGCCTCGGCCTCGGCGCCGATGATCACGACCTTCTTGTTGCGCTCGGCCTCGGCGTGGGCGCGCAGATCCTTGATGCGCTCCTCCTCCTCGGCGACCGACTTCTCGACGGCGATGCGGCTACGCACCACGTCGGCGATGGCCTTGCGCTCCACCTCGAGCGCCTTCTCCTTGTCGATGCGCTTGAGCTCGACCTCGCGCTCGCGCCCGATCTCCTCGATGTCGCCGGCCTTCTGCACCCGCACCGTCTCGACGGCGACCTCGCGCTCGCGGGCCTTCTTGCTCACCTCGATGGCGCGCAGCTTGTTCTCCTCGCCGATCAGCACCTCTTCTTCGGCCTTCTGGCGGGTGAGCGCGGTGCGCTTCTCCTCCTCGGCCTGCACGCGCAGGGCCTCGTTCTGCTCGCGCGCCTGCGCCATCGCGATCTCCTTGGCCTTCTTGGCCTCGGCGTCGGCGCGCTGCTGATCGAAGCGGTACACCGCCTCGTCGGCCTTCAGGTTCTGGCTGCCGATCTCCATGCGCTCTTTCTGCTTCAGCTCGTTGGTGCTGATGTTCTGCAGCGCGGTGAGCTCGGTGATCTTCCGGATGCCCTGGGCGTCGAGGATGTTCTCCTTGTCGAGCATCTCGATGGGCGTCTGCTCGAGGAAGTCGATGGCGGCGTCCTCGAGCACGTAGCCGTTGAGGTCCTTGCCGATGACCTCGATGATCTGATCCTTGAAGTCGTCCCGCTGCGTGTACAGCTGCTCGAACTCGAGCCGCTTGCCGACGGTCTTCAGGGCCTCGGAGAACTTGGCGGTGAAGAGCTCTTCGAGCGTCTTCTGGTCGCTGGCGCGCTGGCAGCCGATGGCTTGGGCCACCTTCAGCACGTCGTCGACCGTCTTGTTCACCTTCACGAAGAAGGTGACCTTGATGTCGGCGCGGATGTTGTCCTTGCAGATGAGGCCTTCCTTGCCCCGCCGCTCGAGCTCGATGGTCTTGACCGAGATGTCCATGACCTCGGCGCGGTGGATGATCGGGTAGACCACGCCGCCGGTGAAGGTGACCTCGGGCTCGGCCTTCATCTTGTTGATGATCAGGGCCTTGCCCTGGTCGACCTTCCGGTAGAACTTCGCGACGATCACCATGATGCCGACGAGCATCAGGATGATGATGCCGACGACGAGCAGCAGCAGTTGCCAGGGCATCTGGGGTCTCCCTCCGAAAGGTCAGCGCGCGGCGCGCGGGTGCGTCAGTCGTCGTCCCCCAGGGGCTCGACGATGTAGGCCTCGCGCTGGGTGTCGTAGTCGATGATCAGGACTTCCTGGTGGCGGCGCAGGCCCTTCGCGGGATCGCAGCGCACCTGGATGAGCAGGTGGTCGTTGCCGACGCGGGCGTCGGCCTGGCCGAAGTTCCAGTCGACGCGGCCGGTGGTGATGGCGGCGGTGTGGCCGACGACCTCGGCGCGCTTGCGGCCCGACTGGGGGCGGAAGATGCGGCCGAGGGGGCGCACGAGGATCGAGGTGAGGGGCACGGCGAGGACGAAGGCGCCGACGCCGACGAGCAGGCCGGGGAAGGGCAGGACGTCGCCGAGGTAGAACATGCCCAGGTAGCTGAAGCAGAAGGCCGACAGGATGATGGTGCTGAGCACGACGGTCATCGGGGCCGAGCGCAGCTTGAGGGCGGCGAGCAGGCCGACGACGCCGCCGGCGAGGCCCGCGCTGGCTTCGCTGGCGCCCTCGCCGAGGCCCTCGCCGGCGCCTTCGCCGAGGCCCTCGGCGGCGCCCTCGCCGATGCCCTCCGCGGCGCCTTCGGCGAGGCCCTCCCCCAGGCCCTCGGCGGCGCCCTCCGCGACCCCCTCCGCGGCGCCCTCGGCCGCACCTTCGGCCGCGCCCTCGAACAGGCCGTCGGCGTCCCCGACGTCCAGCATCTCGATGTCGAGCGCGCCCAGGACGACGAACAGCCAGTAGACGACCGCGACCATCAAGAGGATGGTGTAGATCACCGTGGGGAAGGCGAGGCAGGCGTCGAGGAAGGCGCTCATGGACTCCCTTGGGGGGCCGGGCGGACCTCGACTCTAAACCGCCCGCGGGGACAATCAAGGTTTTCACTTATGCGGTGAGTGTGCACCGCGCCTGCACGAGGAGAGAAGATGGCCGAGCAGAAGTGGCCGCGCGCAATCCAGAAGCTTCTCAAGGGGTTGGGCGACGATGAGGCCGCCGGCGCGCTGATCGGGGCGGGCTTCGACTTCGCGCTGGCGCAGCCGGTGTCGACCTACGTCGACCCCGAGCGGCTGCTGGGGCACCTGGATCGGGCGCTCGACGAGCGGGTGGTCGAGGCCTACCTGCGCGACCACGTGCGGCCCTTCTTCGATCGCGAGGCCGAGCGGGCGGTGGCGCGCGACGACCGGGTGGGCGACTGGCTGACGGCCGAGGCGCAGGCCGAGCTGCGGGCGCTGGCGGCGAAGCCGGTGGAGTTCGACCGGCGCTTCCTCGAGGGGCTGGTGAAGCAGGACTCGGTGCGGCACATGCTGCGGTCGGTGATCGAGGAGACGCTCGACCGCTTCGTGCAGAGCTTCAAGCAGACGATGAGCAGCCTGAGCGGCGGGCGGCTGGGCATGGGCAAGGGGCTGCTCGGGGGGATCACCGGGCAGATCGAGCAGCAGCTTCAGCGGGCGGTGGGCAGCTTCGTCGGCGGGTCGATGAACCTGATGCTGGAGCGGCTGGTGGCCATCCTGTCGAGCCCCGAGACGGCGCGGCAGCTCGGGCGGTCGAAGCTGCAGGCGTACGACGCGGCGGTGAAGACGCCGACGCGCAAGGTGGCGAAGTCGGCGCTGAAGGCGCCGCTGGACGATCTGCTGGAGACGGTGCCGGGGCTGATCGCGCACAACCTGGCGCGGCCCGAGGTGCGGGTGGGCATCGTGGCCGAGGTGGAGGCGTTCCTGGCCATCGAGGGGGAGCGGCCGGTGGGGGATCTGCTGGCGGACGAGGACGCGGTGGCGGCGCTGCGGGCCGAGGTCGTCGAGGTGGGGGCGCCGCTGCTGAGCGCGTTCGCGGAGGATCCGGCGTTCCTGGGGTGGTTGGCGGAGCACTGCTGAGGATGGGGGGGCGTGGGATCGGTGCTGCGGCTGGGGGCCGCCTCGGGGGCTGCGGCTGGCCGGCAAGGCAAGTCGACCACGACCACGACCACGACCACGACTTCGGGGGCTGTTGACGTGCAGGCCGTGGATGTGGTGCCGCCGCCGCCGGCGGTGCGGTTGCGCGGGCGGCGGGCGTGCGTGGTGCACGACGCGGCGGACGCGGGGGCGGCGACGCTGGTGGTGGGGGTGCTGCGCGGGGCGGGCGTCAAGGTGCGCGCGGTGCTGGCGACGCAGATCAGCGCGGACGCGCACGGGGCGTGCCGCGGGGCCGAGCGGGTGTTCCTGGTGTGGAGCGCGGCGGCGGCGCGGGACGCGCGCCTGCACGGGCTGCGCGCGGTGACGGGCACGCCGGACGGGGATCGACTGGTGGTGTTGCCGGCGGACGACACCGAGGTGGCGCCGCTGTTGGCGTCGGCGCTGCACCCGATGCTGCTGGTGTGCCTGGGGGTGTTGGGGGCCGACGTGGGCGGCGGGCCGCTGCAGCGGCTGGCCGCGCGCTTCGCGCAGCTTCGGCGGCTGGGGCACTGGGGCGCCTTGGCGATGGGCGGCTTCGCGCTGAGCTTCCTGACGTTGGCCGAGGTGTGGCGCCTGCCGCCGCCGCCGATGGATCTGACCGGGCAGCTTCAGTTCGCGACGCTGATGAGCCTGATGTTGGGCGTGACGTCGGGCATCGGCGTCTGGCTGTGGGCCTGGCTGGACCGACGGTTTCTCGCGCAGCGGGCGGCGAGCTATCTTCTGCGCCCTCCCAAGACGCGCGGCTGAGGATCATGACCGACATCTTTCGTGACGGGGCCGCCTACGACGTGGTGGTGCGGTGGGCGCGGGCGCACGGCGTCGAGGGCGCGCTGCAGCTTCCGGTGCGGGTGCTGGACACCCGCGTGGATCGCCAATACCGCTGGTACCTGTACCACTTCACCGAGGTGGGCGATCTGCTGCGCGGGCGGCGCACCGTGCCGGCGCCGCTGTACGACGCGGCGCGCGCGTTCCTGGCCGAGATGGCGTCGATGACGGGGCGGGCCGAGTCGCGCTGGTCGGCGCTGAAGGCCGAGCTGGAGGCGGCCGAGCTGTCGCCGACGCTGGCCGCGGTGGTGGATCGCCTGCTGGCGCTGCGGGAAGAGCTGGTGGAGGCGGGGCCGGGCTTCGACGCGGAGCCTGGGACGGCGACGAGCCTCGGGTTGTCGTCGGTGCCCGCCGGTGTGGTCGTGCACGCGGAGGGGCCGTCCATGTGCAACCACGGCCAGCCGACCTCGGTGTTCGTGCCGCTGGAGGGTCGGCCGCGGATCGTGACGTGCACCTGCCGCGACGGCGGGCGCGCCTGCCCGCGAAAGCTGGACGGTCTGGACACCCTGCTGTCGACCCTGGCCGCGACGCCGATCGTACCGGCCGCGCGCGCCATCGAGGCGCTGTTGGCGCAGCCGCTGTGGAGCCGGCAGCTGGCCGTGCTGGAGGAGGCGGTCGAGCCGCGGCGGTCGCAGCTTCAGGCCGACGAGAAGCTGGGGTGGCGGCTGACGTCCGGCGGGTGGGGCCTCGGGTTCGAGCGGGTGGCGGCGCGGCTGAAGAAGCGGGGCGACGGCTACGTGACGCGGCGGCTGACGCAGGATCCGCGGACGCTGCTCGAGAACGAGACGTTGGACGCGGTCGACCGGACGCTGCTGGGGCTGGCGGCGCTGGGGCACGGCGAGGTGCTGCCGGCGACGGCGATGGTGCTGCAGCACATGGCGGGGCACCCGCGGGTGTTCGACTCGACCGATCGGAAGGGCGGCGCGAAGACGCTGGACGTCGAGGTCGCCCCGGTGCGGGTGCGGTGGACGCGGGGCGAGCGGGGCATCGAGGCGTCCTGTGAGTTCGGGCCCAAGTCGCTGCGGCCCGACGAGCTGGTCGAGATGGACGAGGAGCTCGGGCTGCCCGACGTGGTGGTGAGCGTGGATCGGCGGCGGAACAAGCTGTTCGCGGCCCCGATGGATCCCCACACGCGGAACCTGATCGACGCGCTGTCGGCGATCGACGTGGCGCTGCCCGACGCGGCGCTGCCCGAGCTGCTGGCGAAGCGCGAGGCGATGGAGAAGGCGGCGCCGGTCGAGCTGGCCGGGGGGCTGGAGGGGCCGAAGCGCGCGCCGGACCTGCGCTGGGGCGTGCGGCTGACGGCGAGCGACGGGGGCAAGCTGCACGTCGAGCTGCGGGTGCAGGTGTTCGCGGGCGGGGCGTGGCTGACGCCGGGGGTGG
>JAUHXL010000250.1 GCA_030426945.1 bacterium | reverse complement strand
GATCTGGCGGATCGCCCGGAGCTGACCTTCCCGCGCTTCGTGCCCGCCCTGCGTGGCCCCAGCGACGGGGACATGTTCGCGGTGCTCGACCGCGGCGACATGCTGCTGCACCACCCCTTCGAGTCGTTCAGCCCGGTGGTGGATCTGGTGCGCCAGGCGGCCCGCGATCCCGACGTGCTCGCCATCAAGCAGACGGTCTACCGCACGGGCGCGCAGTCACCCTTCCTCGAGGCCCTCGTCGACGCCGCCCGCGCCGGCAAGGAGGTCACCGCGGTCGTCGAGCTGCGCGCGCGCTTCGACGAGGCGGCCAACATCAACCTGGCGACCCAGCTGCAGGAGGCCGGGGCGCACGTCGTGTACGGGGTGGTGGGTTACAAGACCCACGCGAAGATGCTGCTGATCGTGCGCCGCGAGGGCACGGAGCTGAAGCGCTACGTCCACCTGGGCACCGGCAACTATCACACCGGCACCGCGCGGGCCTACACCGACTTCAGCCTGATGACCAGCCGCCGCGACATCGGCGAGGACGTCCACCACATCTTCATGCAGCTGACCGGGCTGGGGCGCGCCAAGCGGCTGCACAAGCTGCTGCAGTCGCCCTTCACGCTGCAGCGCATGCTGCTCGAGCGCTTCGCCTTCGAGGCGGCCGAGGCGCGCGAGGGGCGACCGGCGCGCATCGTCGCCAAGATGAACTCGCTGCAGGATCCGGTGATCATCCAGGCGCTGTACCGGGCCTCGAAGGCCGGCGTGCCCATCGATCTGGTCGTCCGGGGCATCTGCTGCCTGCGGCCGGGCATCCCGGGCGTCAGCGAGACCATCCGCGTCCGGTCGATCATCGGCCGCTTCCTCGAGCACACGCGCATCTTCGCGTTCCACGCCGCCGGCGAGGAGAAGGTGTACCTGGCCAGCGCCGACTGGATGGGGCGAAACCTGTACCGGCGGGTCGAGACCTGCTTCCCCATCGAGGACGCGGCGCTCAAGGCGCGGGTGCTCGACGAGGGGCTCGAGCGCTACCTCGGGGACAACGTCGGGGCCTGGGTGATGGCGGCCGACGGCACCAGCGCGCCCCTCGAGCCCGACGAGGGTGAGCCGCGGCGCTCCGCCCAGGAGCAGCTGCTGGCCCGCCTGTCCGAGACCTGATCCCTCAGCTCGCGTCCCAGCTCAGCTGATAGCCCACCTCGGCGAAGTACCGCGCCTCGCCTTCCAGATCCGCGCGGGTCAGGGGCCGATCGTCCAGCCAG
Source organism: bacterium (assembly GCA_030426945.1). GTDB lineage: Bacteria > Myxococcota_A > Bradymonadia > UBA7976 > UBA1532 > JACKDN01. Next base: position 8,880 of record JAUHXL010000250.1, on the reverse strand, counting down.
TCGGCGGGGAAGGTGAGGTGGACGGCGGCGTCGTCCACCTGCAGATCGATCCAGGGGCGCGGGCGGGGGCTGCGGGTGCGGTTGAGCCGCGCGGCGAGCCGCAGCAGCAGCGCCAGGCGCAGGGCGCGTGGGTACTGCTGGCCGGTCAGCTGGCGGAAGCGGTCGATGTGGAAGCGGCGGCGCTGGCCCAGCACCAGGGCGGCCAGCAGCCACTGATCGCCGCGCGAGAAGCCCGGCATGTCGCTGTTCTCGATCAGATAGGCGCCGTGGCGGTGGTAGCCGGCGTAGCTGATCGCCATGCCGATCTCGCGCAGCTGCGCGCCCCACCGGAGAATCTGCGCCGACTCGCCGTCATCGAGGCCCCAGGCGCGGTCGACCTGCGCCAGCAGCTGAAGGGCCAGGCGCTCCACCCGCTCGGCCTGCAGGGCGTCGGCGTGGTAGCGGTCGCGCAGGCGCCGCACGGTATCGTCCCGCACGTCGCGCGCGCCCGCGGCGCCGAGCATCTCGAGCAGCACGCCCTCGCGCAGCGCGCCCTGCGCCGCCACCATCTGCGGCACGTGCAGGCTGCGCAGGACGGCGTCGAGCACCGCGAAGCCGCCGGGCAGCACCTGCGCGCGCTCCGGCTTCAGCCCGGGCAGCGAGAGCGCGTCGATGCTGCCCGCCTCGACCATCGCGCGCCGCAGCCGCCCGAGCCCCTCGGTGGTGACGCAGTGATCGCACCAGCCGTTGGCCTGCAGCACCGTCTGCACGGCGTTGATCGTGCCCGACGAGCCATAGGCGTTGACCCAGCCGAGGCTGCGGTACAGGCGCTTGACCGCGCCCAGCTCGAGGCGGGCCGCCACGGTCGCGCGGTCGAAGGCGGCGTCGGTCAGCTGGCCGTCGGGGAAGAAGCGCAGGGTGTAGCCGACGCAGCCCATGAACAGGCTGTCGGCGCGCAGGATGTGGACGCCCTCGCCGACGATGACCTCGGTGCTGCCGCCGCCGATGTCGACGACGAGCCGGCGGGCGCCGGTGTCCTGCAGATCGTGGCAGACGCCCTTGTAGACCAGCCGGGCCTCCTCCTGGCCCGAGATGATGGCGATGGGGTGGCCCAAGGCCGCCTCGGCGCGGGCGAGGAAGTCCGCCGCCCCGTGCGCCTTGCGCAGGGTGTTGGTGCCCACCGCGCGGAGCTGCTCCGGGCTGACGACGCGCAGGCGCTGGTTGAAGCGGGCCAGCGAGTCGAGCGCGCGCTGCTGGGCGGCCGCGTCGAGGTTGCCGTCGGCGTCGAGGCCGGCCGCGAGGCGCACCCGGTCCTTCAGCTTGTCGAGGACGTGGACCTCGCCGTCGACCACGCGGGCGACGACCAGGTGGAAGGAGTTCGAGCCGAGATCGACGGCGGCGTAGGTGCTCTTCGGCATGGCCTCCTCGTGCGGGCGCCAGAGGTAGCAGACGGGGCCGGTTGGGGCAAACGGGGAGGGGGGGTGGTGTGCAACCCGACGATGCGAGTAGATTGCTCGGTCGAGAGTATCGGGGGATCGCGATCCCCCCGCACGCCGCCTGGGGAGTGCGGCCAGACCATAGTGAGGGATGATGGTACGGAAACTCGGATTGATGGTGGCGCTCGGCGCCAGCCTCTTCTTGGGCTGTGACGACGGCGGCAGCAGCGGTGGCGACACCGACGCCGGCGTCGGCGGCCTGCCCGGCGCCGGCGGCGGCGCCGGCGGCGAGGGCGGCGGCGCGGGCGGCACGCCCGGCGTCGGCGGCGACGGCGGCGGCATGGGCGGCATGGGCGGCACGCCCGGCGTCGGCGGCGAGCCCGGGCCCGGTGGCGCCGGCGGCGGCATGGGCGGCATGGGCGGCGGCGCCGGCGGCGAAGGCGGCATGGGCGGCGGCGCCGGCGGCGAAGGCGGCATGGGCGGCGGCGCCGGCGGCGAAGGCGGCATGGGTGGCGGCGCCGGCGGCGAAGGCGGCATGGGCGGCGGCGCTGGCGGCGCCGGCGGCATGGGCGGCGGCGCCGGCGGCATGGGCGGCGGCGCCGGTGGCGCCGGCGGCATGGGCGGCGGCGCCGGTGGCGCCGGCGGCATGGGCGGCATGGGCGGCATGGGCGGCATGCCCCCGGTCGACGACTGCCCGCACGACATGCCCTGCGCCCTGGAGATCGGCACGCCGTTCGAGTTCACCATCGACCCGGTCGCCGACGTCGACTGGTTCTCGTTCACCCTCGACGCCCCGGCCCACGTGGCCATCGACACCGTCAGCGCGGCCAACGCCGACGGCTGTGAGGGCGACATCTACATGCGCCTGTTCCTCGAGGGGAACGACTCGCCGATGGCGGACGACGCGGACGCGTTCGACGACGACGACGGTCCGGGCCTCTGCCCCAGCATGTATCCGGCCGAGGACCGCATCGTTGCGCCGCTGCCGGCCGGCACGCACCGCGTGCGCATCAACGAGCTGGGCGACAACGCGACGACCGACCCCAACACGATCACCGTGACGTTGCTGCCGGGCATCGCCCTGGGCGAGCCCTGCGAGGGCGTCGACGAGCGCGACGCCTGTGTCTTCGACACCTGGTGCGACGACGGGCTCGACACCCCCGCCTGCGTGCAGAACGAGTGCGGGGACGGCGAGGTCGCCGGCGCCGAGGCGTGCGACGACGGCAACGACGACAACACCGACGGCTGCGACGCTTGCCAGTTCGTGCCCATCCCCGAGGGGGCGGAGTGCAACCGCTTCTCGACCACCTTGGTCTGTGACGCGGGCCTCTTCTGCCACCCGGACGACGAGGTCTGCGCGCCGGTGATGTGCGGCGACGGCTTCGTCGGCGGCGAGGAGATGTGCGACGACGGCAACGAGGACGCCACCGATGGGTGCGACGCCTGCGCCATCGTGCCGATCCCCGAGGGCTCGGCCTGTAATCGCTTCTCGGATGACTTCATCTGCGAGGAGGGCACCTTCTGCCACCCGGACGACGAGGTCTGCGCCCCGATCGTCTGCGGCGACGGCCTGGTGGCCGGCACCGAGGAGTGCGACGACGAGAACGACGCGGCCAACGACGGCTGCGACGCCTGCCTCATCGTCCCGATCCCGGCCGACGGCCCCTGCACGCCGGGTGACGATCTGTTCATCTGCGCCGAGGGCTTCTTCTGCCACCCGGAGCTCGAGGTCTGCATCGAGGCGATCTGCGGCGACGGCTTCGTCAACCTCGACGACGAGGAGTGCGACGACGGCGACGACGACAACGGCGACGGCTGCACCGACCAGTGCCTGCTCGATCCGTTCAACGGCCCCAACGAGCCCGACAGCCGCGAGGCGCCCTGGGCGCTGGACCTGGCGGGGGGCGCGGATCGCGTCATCTTCGCCATCGAGGAGCGGGGCGACACGGACTGGTTCACCTTCACCCTCGACGCGCCGGCCACGGTCGGCATCGTGGGCGTGAACCTCGGCCTGAATGGCTGCACCGGCGATCCCGAGTTCTTCGTCTACCGCGCCGGTGAGGAGGACAGCTTCGCCGACGACGACGACAGCGGGCCCAGCGTCTGCCCGCAGCTCGAGCTCGATCTCGAGGCCGGCGTCTACGAGATCGAGGCCCAGCACTTCAGCAACAGCTCCACCGTCGGCCCCAACTGGCTGATGGTGCGCATCCTGGGCGAGGCGCCGATGGTCGGCGAGGCCTGCCAGGGCTTCGATCCCTTCCGTCCCTGCCCCGAAGGCGCCTACTGCCCGGAGGGCGAGAACCCGGTCTGCACCGAGCACGTCTGCGGCGACGAGGTCATCGGCCCCGACGAGACCTGCGACGACGGCAACGAGGATCCCAACGACGGCTGCGACGCTTGCGAGATCGTCGCCATCCCCGATGGCTCGCCCTGCGATCCCACGGACCTCGTCTTCACCTGCGGCGACGCCAGCTACTGCCCCGAGGACGTCGCCGAGCCGGTCTGCACCGCGCACGTGTGCGGCGACGGGCGCGTCGGCCCCGGCGAGACTTGCGACGACGGCAACGAGGATCCCAACGACGGCTGCGACGCCTGCGCGATCGTGGACATCCCCGACGGCTCGCCCTGCGATCCCGAGGCGGACGTCTTCACCTGCGGCGCCGACAGCTACTGCCCCGAGGGCGTCGAGGAGCCGGTCTGCACCGCGCACGTGTGCGGCGACGGCATCGTCGGCCCCGAGGACGACTGCGACGACGGCAACGACGACGAGACCGACGGCTGCAGCAACGAGTGCACCATCATCGCCATCCCGGACGGCTCGGCCTGCATCGTGGGCGACGCCGTGTTCACCTGCGGCGAGGCCAGCTACTGCGACGCCGAGCCGGAGGTCGAAGAGGGCGTCTGCACCGCGCACGTCTGCGGCGACTCGATCATCGGCCCGGGCGAGGCCTGCGATCTCGGCGACGCGAACGGCGGCGAGCTGTGCGACGACGAGTGCCAGCTGGCGTCCGACTGCGGCAACGGCACGCTCGACGGCGGCGAGGAGTGCGACGACGGCAACCTGCTCGCCGGCGACGGCTGCGGCGCCTGTCAGCTCGAGAACGACGTCACGGACGGTGGCGAGTTCCGCGCCGTGATCCGCCGTGGCCGCCGCGCCGAGTACCGCGCCGCGCCGCAGGACGTGGCCCGTTACACCTTCCGCACCACCGGCTGCGGCGCGCCGAACCTGTCGGACTCCCGCCTGTATCTGCTGCGCGTGACCGAGGAGGGACGCGAGCTGATCGTCGACAACGACGACTTCGGCGGCAGCCTGTGCTCGCAGATCTCGATGGTGCTCGAGCCCGGCGTCTACGTGCTGCAGGTGGGCGACTTCGGCGACAACGACGCCGGTGAGATCGACCTCGAGGTCACCGTGGTCGGCGCGGTCGGCGAGGGCGAGGCCTGCGATCCCGAGGGGATGGACAGCTTCTGCGCGGTCGGGTTCGTGTGCGTGGGTGACGCTGGCGCCGAGACCTGCCAGCAGCCCAGCTGCGGCGACGGCATCTGGAGCGCCGGCGAGCAGTGCGAGGACGGCAACCTCGCCGACGACGACGGCTGCTCGGCCGAGTGCATCGTCGAGAACGACCTGAACCTGAACGATCCCACCGTGGGTGGCTTCGGCGAGGGCGAGGTCGACTGGTACTTCCTGCTGGTCGAGGAGAACGGCCGGATCGCGATCGAGACGACCACCGGCGACGGTGTCTGTGACAGCATCGACACCGTGATCGACCTGTGGACGCTGACGCCGGACGGCCCGCAGGTGGTCACCAGCGACGACAACGACGGCGTGGATCGCTGCAGCCTGATCGAGCGCTTCCTCGAGCCCGGCGAGTACGTGGTGGTGGTCAGCGAGTCCGGCGACAACGCCGCCATCCAGGCCTACACCATCACCGCGAACTTCGCGCGCGAGGCGGGCGAGGGCGAGGCCTGCGATCCCGAGGGCGAGACGGCGTTCTGCGCGCCCGATCTCTTCTGCGTCGGCGAGCCGGGCGCGACGGCGTGCCAGCCCGCGGCGTGCGGCGACGGCATCCTCAACCAGGCGGCCGAGGAGTGCGACGACGGCAACGACGTCGACGACGACCTCTGCGGCAACGACTGCCTGGTCAACGAGGGCTGCGGCAACTCGCAGATCGATCCGGGTGAGGAGTGCGACGACACCGAGGGCGTCAACTGCGACGACGCCTGCCTGGTGGACGTGGACGTCTCGGCCGGCGGCGACTTCCCGACCAACGTGCCCGAGGGCTCGGCGGCGTACTTCCGCATCGAGACCGAGGTGCTGGCCCGCTACTCGCTGCAGACCAACGACGGGATGGGCGAGGGCGTTTGCCCCGGCGGCGACACGACGCTGACGCTCTTCCGGGTGACGGCCGAGGGCGTCGAGCAGATCGCCTTCAACGACGACGAGCCGAACGCCCCGGGCTTCTGCTCGCTGATCGAGCGCGAGCTCGAGCCGGGCGCCTACGTGGTTCGCCTGGGCGACCTGGGCAACAACGACGCGATCGAGGCGATCAACCTCACGGTCACCGTCGAGCAGTCGGTCGGCCTCGGCGTGGCCTGTGATCCCGCCGGCGAGGAGGCCTTCTGCGACGTCGGTCTCGTCTGCCCCGAGGGTGACGCGCCCGTGTGCGCCGAGCCCGTGTGCGGTGACGGCATCATCAGCAACGACGAGGAATGCGACGACGGCAACGCGGTCGACGGCGACGGCTGCGACAGCTGCGCGATCGTCGCGATCGCCGTCGGCGACGCGTGCGACCCCGACTCGAACGTCTTCCTCTGCGATCCCGCGGCCTACTGCGGCGAAGGGGACGTCTGCGTCGCGCACGTGTGCGGTGACGGCATCATCGGCAACGGCGAGCAGTGCGACGACGGCAACGACGTCGACGGCGACGGCTGCAACAGCTGCGAGCTGGTCGCGATCGCCGTCGGCGACGCGTGCGACCCCGCCTCGAACGTCTTCCTCTGCGAAGCCGCCGCCTACTGTGGCGAAGGGGACGTCTGCGTCGCGCACGCGTGCGGCGACGGCGTGATCGGCAACGGCGAGCTGTGCGACGGCGAGCCCGGCTGCACGGATCAGTGCACGGTCGAGACGGACATCACGGCCGGTGGCGCCATCCCCTCGGACATCCCGCTCGGCGAGGCGGTCCTGTCGACCTTCACGGCGGACGGCATCACCGCGGTCACGTTGTTCACCACCGGGGCCAACGACCTCTGCCCCGGCGACACCATCCTCACGCTCTTCCGTGTCACGGCGGAGGGTCGGACGCAGGTGGCGCGCAGCGACGACTACTTCGGCGACCTGACCGACAGCCCCTGCTCGGCCATCGAGCTGGTGGTGCTGCCGGGCACCTACGTCGTCTCGGTCACCGAGTTCGGCAACGACTCGGCGCTGCCCGGCGTGGTGCTGCAGGCCGACATCTCGCCGCTCCCGGTGCTGGCGCCCGAGGCGCCCCTGGTGACCGACATCGGCGAGGACATCGCGGTCTTCGCTGCCCTCGAGGTGGGGGCGGCGGCCCAGGTGACCGTGACGGCCGACGACGACGCGGGGGCCTGCCCCGAGCCGATCGACATCGGCATCTTCCGCGCCGAGCCCAACGGCTTCGTCGAGGTCGACACGGCCTTCGGTGACGCGGACACGTGCACCTCGCTGACGGTCCTGTTGGAGCCGGGGCTCCACCTGGTGCGGATCGATGGGCCCTTCTTCGGCCCGGCCCTCGAGGCGGTGACGATCAGCGCCACCTTCGAGGCGCCCCCGGTCGAGCCCTGATCGACCGGTGACCTCGCGGCGGGCGTCGACCGACGCCCGCCGCCCCCTTCCTCTTCTTCACCTGCCGCATCGGCCCCGCGACCGCTCACGGTTGACGGGGGCCCGTCCATCCGTCAGTAAGGGGCGTGACTCAGGATGGGGTGACGCCGTGGCGTTGGGCAGCGAGGTCGAGGAGCGCGTCGTCGCGTCGATGAAGCAGCTGGGCTTCACGGCCACCGACGCCAAGACCTACATCGCGCTCCTGCGGGGGCATCCGGCCACCGGCTACGAGCTGGCGGCGCGGTCGTCGGTGCCGCGCTCGGCCATCTACGGCGTGCTGCGGCGGCTGCAGAGCCTGGGGCTGGTGAACGCCATCGAGGACAAGCCGGCGCGCTACGTGCCGCTGCCGCCCGAGCGCCTGCACGGGCTGCTCGAGTCGCGCTTCACGCGCAACCTCGAGACCTTCAAGACGGCGCTCGATCAGGTGGTGGGGCCGACGGCCGAGGTCGCCACCTGGACGGTGGTGGGCTACAAGGCGCTGCTCGAGCAGGTCGAGCGCCTGGTGGGCAACGCCCAGGAGCGGGTGTGCCTGTCGCTGTGGCGGCGCGAGGCCGAGCAGCTCGCGCGGGCCTTCGGCGAGGCGGTCGACCGCGGCGTGGACGTGGTGCTGTTCTCGTTCAACCCGCTGCCCGATCTGCCCGGCACGGTGTTCAGCTATGGCATCGACGCCGCGCGCCTCGAGGCGTGGTGGGATCACAAGCTCATCCTGGTGGCCGACGATGGCGTGGTGCTGGTGGGCGACGCCCGGCCCACCGAGGAGAACCGGGCGGTGGTCAGCGAGGAGCCGGCGCTGGTCGAGATGGCCGTCGCCAACCTGGTGCTGGACCTGACCCTGTTCGCGCAGCGCACCGGCGTCGACACGGCCGAGGCCATCACCCACCTCACCCGTCACCTCGCGCCGGTGGACGACCTGATCGCCGAGGCCGTCGCGTCCCGGGAGGGCGGTTGACGCGACCCGCCCGGTGGTCGCATCATCCGATCATCCAAATCAACGGATAAAGAGGCCGCCATGGACATCGCCGACCACCTCGCCCGCCGCATCCTGGTGCTGGACGGGGCCATGGGCACCATGGTGCAGCGCCTCGGCCTCGACGAGGCCGCGTTCCGCGGGCAGCGCCTGGTCGATCATCCGAGCAGCCTGCAGGGCAACAACGACCTGCTCGTCCTCACCCGGCCCGAGGCCATCCTCGGCGTGCACCGCGATTACCTCGCGGCCGGCGCCGACATCCTCGAGACCAGCACCTTCAACGCCAACCGCTACTCGCAGGCCGACTACGGACTCGAACACCTGGCCTACGAGATGAACGTGGCCGGCGCGCGGCTGGCGCGGCAGGCGGCCGCGGAGTTCTCGACGCCCGACCGCCCGCGCTGGGTGGCCGGCGTGCTGGGGCCCCTGAACAAGACCGCCAGCATCTCGCCCAAGGTCGACGATCCCGGGCACCGCGACGTGACGTTCGTCGATCTGGTCGAGGCCTACGACGAGGCCCTGCGTGGGTTGCTCGACGGCGGCGCGGATCTGCTGCTGGTCGAGACCATCTTCGACACGCTGAACGCGAAGGCGGCCCTGTTCGCCATCGACCGGCACTTCGAGCGCACCGGCGCGCGGGTGCCGATCATGATCTC
>JAUHXL010000249.1 GCA_030426945.1 bacterium | reverse complement strand
ACAGGCCAGGTAGCGTCGCGCGGCCCCCACGCCGTGGATGGCATACACGTTCAGCCGCCGCAGCTCGGGCGGCAACAGCGCGGCGTCGACCACCGCGTGCCCCCGCCAACGCCCGCCCGTCCGCTGCACCTCGAACGCGATCTCCAGGTGGTCGCGCTCCACCGTCCGCACGCCGCGGAGCGCGAGCACGCGCGTGTGACCGTGAGGCCCCAGCTCGATCTCCAGGTAGCGTTCGTCGCGGCCCAGCAGGAACACCTCGACCACCTCGTGGTTCCACAGATCGGCCCCGGGCGGCGGCGGCGGATCGTCGTGGAAGGGCGCGTCCACCTCGACGTGCAGCACGCCCGGCGCGGTCCAGAGCGTCACCTCGACCTGCTCGTCCGGGCCCACCGGCTGGCCGTCCCAGGTGTGCTCCACCGCCCGCCGCACGCGATCGCCCAGCCGCATCAGCCACGTATCGCCGAACGCGCCGTCGACGCGCCCCGCGTGCACGAAGCCCAGCTTCTCGAGCACCCGCGTCGACGCCCCGTTGGGCGCGTCCACGGCCGCCAGCACGCGCGGCCAGCCGGCGAAGCGCAGGCACGCCATGGCGGCCTCGGTCGCCAGACCGCGGCTCGTCGCTGATTCGCGCAGCGCGTAGATCAGCTGGGGTTCGGGCGCCATCTCGGCGAACACCCGGAAGCCCGCGAAGCCCACCACCGCGTCGCCCTCGCGCAGCAGCCACAGGCCCACGCCGCGCGCGGCGAACAGCGCGTCGCTGGCGGCGATGGCCTCGGCGGTCCAGGTGGCGGTCATCACCTGCCCGTCCATCAGGTAGCGGCGCACGTGCGGATCGACCACCAACTCGTGGAACACGCCGAGATCGGCGGAGGTCAGCGGCTCGAAGGTCAGCCGCTTCGACGTGGGCGCGCGGGACGGCATGGCAGCAGCGTCGCGCATCGGCGCGTTCCTCTCAAGTCGAGCGGCGGTTCGACCCGGCACTTCGGCGCGCGCGCCCACGACGGGCCGCCCGTCGCCCCGGCCCGGCACGACCGACCGGTGTACGGCCGGCCTGGCATGCCGATGCCACGTCACGCGGCCCTGTACCGCAGGCGCGCGTGCCGCTACGCTGCACCGTCACACCCCGGAGGCCGACATGCCCGGTGGCCACGAGCAGGCCGAGCGCCAGCCACAGCAAGGCACCACGACCACCAGCCAGAGCGATCTCGGCCTCGACCCCGCGCTCGGCCAGGGCGGCGACGCCGCCACCGGACAGAGCAGCGAGCTCCAGGATCCCCAGGTCGAGTTCGTGGACGTCTTCGCCTCCTTCCAGCTCGGCGCGGGCGCCGTGCTCAGCTCGTCGACGTCGCGCGAGCTGCGCACCACCTGGGGCACGACCGTCACGCTGAAGGCGTCGCGCGAGTCGCTGCGGATCTTCCCCTCGAGCCCCATCCTGATCGACGCCATGTGGCCCGCGCAGAACATGGAGTTCTACGGGCTGACCGTCGACTTCGCGTCGGGCGCGATCAGCGTCGACATCAGCCTGGTCAGCGGCCTCGGCGAAGGCTTCCTCGACTACAGCGAGGACGCGCGCGGCGAGATCGGCGCCCTGGTGGCGCAGGGCATCGCGGGCACGCCCATGGGCGCGGGCGGCTACGATCCCTTCACCGATCCGAACCTGGCCGGCACCCTGGCGGCCATCCAGGCCAACTTCGAGGCGCTGCCCGGCGGCGGCGGCGAGAGCGAGCTGGACGCGGGCGACCTGCAGAACGTGGCCGGCGGCGCCACGCTGCGCATGCTGACGCCCTTCCAGCAGACCAGCGGCGACAAGGGCGTGCGGGTGCCGGGCGGCTCGCAGTTCACCGTACGCGCGCAGGGCTCGGGATCGGTGGCCGACATCACCGCGGCGCGCGACGACCAGGGGCGCGCCGAGGCGGTGAACCTGCGCAACGTGCAGATCACCGACGGCGAGTTCGAGCTGTTCAAGGGTGGCGAGACGCTGGCGATCATCCGGTCGGTCACCATCGACACCGGCGGCAACGTGCAGATCGGGCAGTTCGACCTGGTGGGCTCGGCCCAGTCCGCGGCCGGCGCCGAGTCGCTGCTGCGGCTGCTGGGCGCGGCGGCGCAGCTCGCGTCGCGCGGGGTGCCGGGGCAGGCGGCGCTGCACATGGCGTCCCATTCGCCCGACCTCGACGCCGAGATCGTCGAGGGCTTCGCGCGCTCGGAGATCGACGCGGGCCTCACCCGCGCGGTGCATCGCCTGCTGGCCGGCAACCCCTACGCCATCCCTGGGCTGGATCTGCGGCGCATCTTCGACGGCGGGTGACGCCGCACGCGAACGGCCGTGCTCGGCCCTGATCGCACCCAACCGCCAGCGACGAATCTGCCAGCGGCGTGCGTGCCGACGCGCAGCGCGGCGCCGCGGAGCGCGCCCTCTCTGCGCGCGCACGGCGGTGGCGACCCACCCGGCGGACCCGCTCGTGTCTTGCCCCCCTCCGATCCAGATCCTATGGTGGCCGGGTTCAAGGCCACGGATCGAACGATGATCACGAAACGGACGCGCGTGGTGGCGTTGGGCTTGGCGCTGATGGGCTGGGGCTGCACGGCTTTCCCGGATCGCTCGCCGAAGACCGACCAGGGCGCGGACGCCCAGCCCCCCATCGACGCCCAGCCTGGGTCGGACGGCGCGCCCTCCGACGCCGCGCCGACCGACGCCGCAGCGATCGACGCCGCAGCGCCGGGCCCGGACATCGGCGCGGACGCCACCCCGAGCGTCGACGCCGCGCCCGGCGAGGACGCCACGGCGACCCCCGACGCCGTGACGCCCGACGCCTCGCCGCCCGCCGACGCGGCGCCGCCCATCCTCGACCTGGGCGCCGACGCCATGTCGCCCACGGACGCCTCGCCGCCCGACGACGCCACGCCCGCCGACGCCGCGCCCGTCCTCGACCTGGGCGCTGACGCCGCGCCGCCCGCCGACGCCTCGCCGCCCCTGCCGGACCTGGGGGCCGACGCCGCGTCGCCCAACCCCGACCTGGGCGCCGACGCCGCGCCCGACCTCGACGGCGGGGCCGACGCCGCCGCCCTCGACGCGGCCGCCCCCGCCGACGCGGCCCTCCTCCCCGACGCCGGGCGCCCCGCCCACGTCTGCGGCGAGGTCACCCCCTGGGATCGAAGCCAGACGCTCTGGCTGCTGACCGCCGACGACGCCCTGGCCATCGACCTGACGCCGATCGCCGCCGGCGGCGTCCCCGCCGTGGACCGCCGCGTCCCGCTCCCCGACCTCGGGCTGCACGCCGCCACGGCGCTGCGCCTGCTGCCCGACGGCCTGCGCGCCCTGAGCCACGGCCAGGGCGGCGTTCCCGCCCACGCCGGCGCGCTGCAGGTGCTCGATCTGCTCACCGGCGACCTGTGGGACGAGGTCCCCAGCGACGATCCCCGCGCCGCGGCGCCCCCGAGCCGCGTCGCGCTGTTCCCCGGCGGCGGACGCGCGCTGACCCTATCGGGCGCGGATCCGGCGCGCGTGAGCGTGGTCGACCTCGTCGCGGGCGAGGCCAGGCCGCTGACCCAGCTGGCCGCGGCCAGGGACGTGGCCGCGACCGCCGACGAGCGCGTCTGGCTGGCCGCGGACGACGGCCTCCACGTGCTCGGCGCGGACGGCCCCGCGCGCGTCGCCGAGGCCCCCGCCGGCGCGCCGCTCGTGGGCCTCGCGACCGACGCGCTCGGCGACACCCTGTACGCCTTCGGCGGCGCGATGCTCGGGCGGGTCGACTGGCAGGCGGAGCCGCCGACGGTCGACTTCGTCGATCTGACCTTCGCCTTCGACACCTTCGAAGCGGCCACCGTGCTGACGGTGATCACCGGCCCCGTCGGCGCCGAGGGCGCCGGCCCGTACGCCCTGGTGCGCCGCGCGACCACGCCGCCGTCCGTCGAGCTGGTCGAGGTCGATCTGGCGACCGCGACGCTGCGCCACGCGGTCACCGTCGCCACCGGCGACGCGCTGCCCGAGGCGTGGCGCCTGGGCGCCTCGCCCGGCGGACAGCTGCTGTTCGTCGCGGGCGTGGGCGCGTCCACCCTGCACACCTTCCACGCGGCCGACCTGGCCCCCGCCGGCGCCGCGCCGCTCGAGCTGCCCGAGGCGATCCTCGATCTGAGCGCCTGGCCGGCCGCCCCGGAGGTGTGCGACGGCCGCGACGAGGATTGCGACGGGCGCGTGGACGAGGGCTACGACGTCGGCGCGGCCTGCGCCGCCCCGGGCGCGTGCGGTGAGGGCGCGCAGGTGTGCGCCGGCCCACGCTCGACTCGCTGCGACGCCTACGACCGCGCCGCCGACGGCGACGTCTGCAACGGCGTCGACGACGACTGCGACGACGCCGTGGACGAGGATCCCGCGCTGACCGGGCCCATCACCCTGGACGACACGCCGAGCGCCGGCGATCCGGAGGTGGCCCTGCTGACCGCCGGGCCCGCCGCGGGTGAGATCGCCGCGGTGTGGCTGCGGGACGGCCTGGTGCGCTTCGCGCGGATCGACGCCGACCTGCAGGTGACGCGCGCGCCCACGCTGGTCGACCTGGCGACCCCCGGCGCGCCGCGGCTGGCCGCCCACGGCGCGGCGCTGGGCCTCGCCTGGAACCCGACCGGCACCGACGATCTGCAGTTCGCGACGCTGGACGCGACGGGCGCGCTCGCGGTGCCCGCCCGCGTCGTCGCGACGGCCGACCGGCCGCCCGAGCTGTTCACGGTCGCGGCGGGCCCGCCGCAGCGCTTCGGCGTGTTCCACGCGGCCGGCGTCGGCGCGTTTCAGCAGGTGGATCTGGCGGGGCAGCTGGTGGACGATCCGGTCACCGTGCCCGTTCCGGGGGCGCTGAGTTCGGCGCCCCTCACGGCCGCGTTCACGGGCGACGCCTTCCTGTTCGCGGCTTGGATCAACGGCTCCGGTTTCGTCCCCACCTACACGAGCCTCGTTCGCTTTCCGACGGACGGGGGCGCCGCGACGCAGGTGCACGGCTCCAGCAGGACCGAGGCACCGGGCGCGACGTACCTGTTTGAACTGTATGACCACTTCGTCCCACGCCTGCTGCACGACGCCGCGAGCGGCGATACGCGGCTGCTCAGCGCCGGGCGGCAGGATGGGCGTCTGGTGATCCGCGCGGTGCCGGCCGACCTGCGCGTGCCGCGCGACGGCGTCCGCCTGGCCGAACCCCAGCATCGGGTGGGGCGGCCCGAGCCCGGTGAGCCCGGCGTCCTCGAAGGCACGTTGACGGCGTACGACGTCGCGTTGGGCCGCGGCGGGACGCGGCTGGGCACCCTGTACCTGCGGCCGACGGCCGAGGGCGGCCGCGAGCTGGCGTTCGCCGAGCTGACCCTGAACGGCGCGCTGCTGGGTGGGCCGGTGGTCGTCGCCGACGCAGCGTCGGCGCCCACCGCGCCGCGGCTGGACTGGATCGGCGACCGCTACCTGCTGCGATGGCGAGGCGCGGACGCCGAAGGCCAGTCGCGCCCACTGCTGGCCACGGGCGCGGTCGTGTGCACCCCACCGTGACCTGCGCGGGGCCGTCGACCGGCGGGTGACCTCGCCCGCGCGGGGCGCCCTTCCATCGATCTTCATCGGCCCAGGAGCCTGTTGCGCATAGAGGGGTCGAGCGGGGTGCGTCACCGAAAGCTCGGATCAAGGCGCGAGAGCATGACGATATCCGAAGATATCGCCTTGCTTTCGCAACGCCGAGCCGAGCATTCGGGGGCGTGCACCGCGAAGTGCCCCGAATGTGCAACAGGCTCCTAGGCGCAGGGCGAGGCGCGATCACCTGCCCCGTCGGCGGCGGCCGGGCGCGTGTCGCGCTCCCGACAGCACGCCACCGAGCCGCCGTGGGGCATCCGCGAGACAGCCGCGCGTCGAGCGGGGTCTTCCCCTTGGCCGCACCCGCGGCGCGAGGATCACGGGGGAGATCACATGGCAGCGTGCTCGCAGCGTCCGGCGTGGGCCGGGCGACGGACGCCGAGGCTGCGTCGGCTCAACGTCGTCGTGGCCATCGTCACGGTGGCGGGCGCCCTGGCGCCGGCGGTCGCGGCGCCGCCCGGTGAGACGATCGGCGAGGGCGCGTCGCTCTCGGCGATGGGCTTCGGCGGCGCGCCCGAGCTCGACGCCGGCGCCGGCGGCCACGCCGGCTTCGGGGGCACGCCCGAGATCGACGTGGGCGTCGGCGGCTACGCCGGCTTCGGTGGCTACGCCGGCTTCGGGGGCACGCCCGAGATCGACGCGGGCGTCGGCGGCTACGCCGGCTTCGGCGGCACGCCGACGATCGACGCGGGCGTCGACGGCTACGCTGGCTTCGGCGGGACACCCGAGGTCGACGCGGGGGTCGGTGGGTACGGCGGCTTCGGCGGCGTGCCCGCGATCGACGCGGGCGTCGGTGGGTACGGCGCCTACGGTGGCTTCGGCGGGACGCCCGAGCTCGACGCGGGGGTCGGTGGGCACGGCGGCTACGGTGGCTTCGGCGGGACGCCCGAGGTCGACGCGGGTGTCGGTGGCTACGGCGGCTTCGGCGGGACGCCCGAGGTCGACGCGGGTGTCGGTGGCTACGGCGGCGAGCCCGAGATCGACGCGGGAGCCGGCGGGTACGGCGGCGTGGGCGGGTACGGCGGCGTGGGCGGGTACGGCGGCGTGGGCGGCGCGCCGATGCCGGACGCCGGCGCACCGCCGCCCGACGCCGGCCCGCCCGACCTGGACAGCGGCGTCCCTGACGCGGGCGGCACGGGCGGCACGGGCGGCACGGGCGGCACGGGCGGCACGGGCGGCATGGGCGGCACGGGCGGCGCGGGCGGCACGGGCGGCACGGGCGGCATGGGCGGTATGGGCGGAATGGCCGACAGTGGTCGCCCGGACGCCGGCCTCGACGCCTCGCTGGACGCGGCCGCGGACGCCGGAACGGACGCCAGCGTCGACGCCGCCCTGGACGCATCGCTCGACGCCGCGCACGACGCCGCGCACGACGCCGCCTGGGACGCCGCGCACGACGCCGCCTGGGACGCCGCGCACGACGCCGCCTGGGACGCCGCGTACGACGCCGCCTACGACGCCTGCGGCCCCGACTGCGGCTGCGACCCCCCGGTCAACACCACCTTCAGCGCCAACTTCGCGGTGCCCAAGGAGCCCTTCGAGAAGAAGGTACGCCTGCCCTTCGTGGGGCGCACCGTCGGCGTCGGCCTGCAGGCGTCGTTCGGCGGCAGCGGCGAGCAGGCCCACTGCGGCAACGACTGCACCGGCACGCTCGAGGTGAACGCCAGCGGCTCGGCCAGCGCCGCGTTCGGCATCGTCGAGGTCGAGGCCACCCTCACCGGCACCGGCAGCCTCGAAGAACAGCAGTGCACGGTCTGCGACGACAGCACCTGCATGCAGACGTGCGAGGGCGTCCAGTGCACCACCAAGGGCGGTGAGATCGAAGGCTCGGCCACCGTCACCCGCACGTTCGGCCTGCCCACCCAGACCTGGCAGAAGGGCCCCTTCGGCGTGAAGATCGGCTGCAACGCCACCGCCGGCATCACGCTCACCGCGGCCGGCGGCGGCCAGTTCGACGAGCCCGGCGACGCCACCGAGTGCACGCCCTGCGACGACTGCGCGTCGGTCAACGCGTCGGTCTCGCTGGGCGTGCAGGGCAGCGGCGGCTGCGGCCTGGACGTCGACGCCTGGCGCTGGTCGCGCCACATCGGCTGCTTCGACTGCCTCAGCGCCCACGGCTCGGTCACCGGCACCGTCGAGCGTCGCTTCGGCGCCGGCGCCGCCTGCAACCCCAGCCGCAACTGCGTCGGCGTGAAGGGCGAGGCCGGCTTCCAGGCGCGCGTCGACGAGTGCATTCAGCTGCGCTGGTTCAACATCAACGTGGGCTGCGGCCTGAAGCTCGAGGGCGAGGCCGGCGCGCACTCCTGCGACGGCCCCAGCAGCGACGGTGGCTTCGAGTTCGAGTGTTCGGTCGAGGCCACGCGCCCGGACGACTGCAGCGAGGGCTGCTGCCGCATGTGCGATCGCGGCAAGGCCTGCGGCGACACCTGCATCGCCCGCGACAAGGTCTGCAACACCCCGCGCGGCTGCGCGTGCGACAACCAGTGAGGGGCCCGAAGATGAAGACGACCCACGCGATCATCCTCACCCTGTCGCTGGCGGGCTGCGACGACGCCACCCGCGACGCCGTGCTCGGTGACACCGACGCCGCGTCGCTCTCGGACGCGGTCGCGCCGGACGACGCGGCGCCCCGCCCCGACGCCGGCCCGCCGATCGTGGCGCGGCGCCTGCTGACCTGGGTCTGCGACGCCGCCTTCGCCGAGCAGGCGACGCCGAGCGCGCTGGAGCTGGCGCCGGTCGCGGGCGACGGCGGCGCGGTGGCCATCGACCCCACCGCCGAGGCCTGCCAGTTCCACCTGGTGCACCACGAGGCGGGCGCCGAGGCGCGCCTCACCGACCGCCCGGGCGGCTACCTGCTGGCCGCGGGCGTCGCGGACGGGGCGGCCCGCGTCGTCTGCGCCTCGCGCATCGAGCACCGCGCCGCGCCCGGCCCCGCCGCGGGCGCGAAGACGCTGCGCGAGACGCTCGGCGTGACGCTCGAGTGCGCGCGCGGCGAGGCCGGCGCGTTCGGCCCCCTGCAGCCGGTGTTGCCCGCGTCGCCCGATTGGGCGCCGTGGATCGCTTCCATCGAGACGCTGCCCGCCCAGCCGGGGCGGTACCGCCTGACCTACGAGCGCGACTTCTCGTTCCAGTTCCTCAACCTGACCGACGCCGGCCGCCCGGCCACCGACGGCACCTACACGGTGGACTTCGGCTTCGCCGCCGACGGCACGTTGCGGGCGGACGACCCCGAGCGCGCCGCGCCCGGCATGACCGGGGGACCCACGCCGCCGCCGCCGGATCCCTGCCCGCCCGGCGAGATCGATCCGAGCGATCCGCGCTGCGCGCCGCGCTGCGGCGACGGCACCTGCGATCCGGGTGAGTCCTGCGCCGACTGCGCCGAGGACTGCGGCGCCTGCTCGATGGTGATGGACGACGGCGACGACCCGGGCTACGCCGAGCTCAGCGGCGTCTGGCAGACCACGGCCGGCCGCGCCGAGTTCAGCCGCTTCACCGACGACGGCGTCGCGGCCTTCGACTTCCGCGGCCTGCGACCGGGGCCCAAGACCGTGTGGGTGCATTACCCCGCCGACGCTCGGGCCACCGACCGCGCGATCTATCGCGTGCGCGAGCCGGGCGACGATCTGCCCGCCGAGGTGACGCTCGACCAACGCACCGGCGGGGGCGACTGGCGCCGGGCCGGCGTCGTCCACACCCGCGGCGACTTCGTCGTCGAGGTGGCGCAGGGGGGCAGCGGGCGACTCTACGCGGACGCGGTGCGGGTGGACGTGGCGCTCGAATCGGCGCCGGACGACGGGAGCCCCTGATCCCACCGCCGCCGGGCCAGCGACGACGTCAACCGCCCTCGACCGCGCGCCGGAGCGTCTCGGCCGCCCAGGTCAGCCGCGCCGCTTCGATGGCCGCGTTGCCGTAGACCGCCACCGTCACCGCCTCCGAGTCGAAGCAGTGCATCACCGACAGCATCGCGGCGGCCACGGCGGCCTCGCGATCCGGGTGCACCGGCACCATCGCCCGAACGCTCCCCAGCACCGCCGCCTCGAAGTCGCGCAGCACCGTCGACACCGCCGCGCGCAGGCCGGCGTCGGTGCGCGCGGCCACCATCACCTCGTGCCAGGCGGCGTGGGTGTCGCTGCGACACAGATCCCGCACCAGGCGCACCACCCGCGACCAATCGGGCGCGCGCGGCGCGTCCGGCGGCGGCAGGGCGTCGGCGAAGCCGGCCAGGTGACGCTCGCCGATCACCTGCACCGCGCGGGCGATGAGATCCAGCCGCGTGTCGAACTGCCGGAACAGCGCGCCCTGCGACAGCCCCGCGCGATCACAGATGGCCTTCACCGTCGTGCGCGCGTAGCCCTCGGCCACCAGCGTCTCGACGGTGGCGTCCACCAGGCGAGCGATGGTCGCCGCGCGGCGCTCGGCCTGCGTCGCCATCAGGCGGCCGCCGTGCGGGCGGCGGCGTGGCGCGCCCCGACCCGCTCGCCGGCGGGCAGGAAGCGCCCGTGCCCCGCGTCGGCGCCGAAGCCCTCGACGAAGCGCCCGGCCTCGTAGACGACAT
>JAUHXL010000248.1 GCA_030426945.1 bacterium | reverse complement strand
GCGCCGGGGCTGACCACCATCCTGCTGCCGGCCGACGCCGAGCTGGCCGAGGTCAGCAGCAGCGCCCTGAAGCGCCGGGCCCGGCGCGGCGAATCACTGGCGGCGTACTGCCCGCCGCCGGTCGCCGCCGCCTTGCATGCCCGGCTGAACGGAGCCGCCGAGTGAGCATGCACCTCGTCCCCCTCGGCGTCGGCGACGCCTTCACCGCGCGCCACTACTCCACCTGCCTGGCCATCGAAGCCGACGAGCGCTGGCTGCTGATCGACTGCCCGCACCCCATCCGCAAGATGATGCACGAGTCGCCGGTCGAGGTGGACGTGCCCACCTTCGATGCCGTCGTCCTCACCCACCTGCACGCGGATCACGTCAGCGGCCTCGAGGGCTTCGCCTACTTCAGCCACTTCGTGCTGAACCGCCCCTGCACCCTCGTCGCGCACCCCGAGGTGGCCGGCCCGCTGTGGGATCGCCACCTGGCCGTCAGCATGGAGCACCTGATCGACAGCGCCGGCGCCGCGCTGCCCGAGAAGGGCTTCGCCGACTACTTCCACCACTTGCCGTTGGTCGAAGAGGCCAAGGTGCGCGTCGGCCCCTTCCTGATCGAATGCCGGCGCACCGTCCACCACATCCCCACCTTCGCCCTGCGCATCACCGCCGGCGGCCGCACGCTGGGGCACAGCGCCGACACCGCCTACGATCCCGGTCTCATCGAGTGGCTGGCCGGCTGCGATCTGATCGTCCACGAGACGAACTACGGCGCCCACACCCCCTACGAGAAGCTGGCCGCGCTGCCGCCGCTGCTGCGCGAGCGCATGCGCCTGGTGCACTACCCCGACGACTTCGATGTCGAGGGCAGCGTCATCGAGCCCCTGCGCCAGGGCCGCGTGTACGTGGTGTGAACGCGCCGGCGGGCGCTGACGCTCAGTCGCTGCCGTGCAGGCCCACGCGCATCTTCATCTTCTCGTCGGCGTCGAGGTTGAGCTCGATGGCGCGCAGGATGTCGCGGCGGGTCAGCTGGCCGATGAGGCGGCCGTTCTCGACGACGGGCAGGCGCCGGAACGCGTTCTTCAGGAAGACGCCCGCGGCGTAGTAGATGTCCATCTCGGGCGTGATGGTGATGACCTGCTTGATCATGTAGTCCGCCACGGTGCCCCGCGGCAGGTCGTCGCCGCGCGTGAGGATCTGCAGGCAGTCCTTCTCGCTGAGGATGCCCACGACCTGCGCCTGATCGTCGAGCACCGGCGCGCTGGTCATGCCCTCCGAGAGCAGGAAGCGCACGGCCTCGCGGACGGGCATGCTGGCGTGCAGGGTGTTCTGGCCGGTGTCCATGAACTGCCGCACGATGGGGAGCCGGTTCTTCATGACAGCCTCCGAGCCGGTCTGGGCCGATAGTACCGCAGAAGGATGCCGACCGGGCCGCGGCGTATGCGGAGGTGCCCCGAGTCAGCCCGGCAGGCGGAACAGCGCGAGCGTGTTGGCGCGGGTCCGCGCGGCGAGGTCGGCGAAGTCCTCGCCCCGGAGCTCGGCGAGCGCGCGCGCGGTGTGCACGACGAAGGCGGGCTCGTTGCGCTTGCCCCGCAGGGGCACCGGGGCAAGGAAGGGCGCGTCCGTCTCGACCAGCAGGCGGTCGGGCGGGATGAGCGTCACCGCCTCGCGCAGGTCGCGCGCGTTGGGGAACGTGGCGATGCCCGAGATCGAGACGTACAGCCCCAGCTCGAGGGCGCGCCGGCACTCGGCCGGCCCGCCGGTGAAGCAGTGCACGACGCCGCCGGCCGGCGTGCCGACGTCCTCGAAGCAGGCCCAGGCGTCGTCGAAGGCGTCGCGGATGTGCACGACGACGGGCTTGCCCAGCTCGCCCGACACCTCGAGGTGGCGGCGGAACAGCGCGCGCTGCCGGGCGCGGTCGCTCTTGTCGTAGTAGTAGTCCAGCCCGGTCTCGCCCACGGCGACCACCTCGGGGGCGGCCATCAGGTCGCGCAGGACGGGCCAGTCGGCGTCGTCGAAGGCGTCAGCCTCGTGCGGGTGGACGCCCGCGGCGGCGAAGACGGTGCCGGCGTAGCGCCGCGCCAGGCCGTGCGCGCGGCGCGACGACGCCAGATCGCAGCCGATGGTGATCATGCGGTCGACGCCCGCGGCGGCGGCGCGCGCGAGCACGGCGTCGCGGTCGGCGTCGTACTTGGCGAAGTCGAGGTGGCAGTGGCTGTCGATGATCGGGGGCGTGTCCATGGGGCGGCAGGGTAGGAGCGCCGTCCCCGCGCATCAAGCGTCGAGGGGGGGCAGCGGCTCGCCGCGCCGAAGCCGAACGCGCGCGCGTGCCCCGCCCGCCGGCCGGTTGGACAGCGTCAGGTCGCCGCCCATCTGTCCGACGAGCGTGTGGGAGATCGACAAGCCCATCCCAGTCCCTTGGCCCGTCGGTTTGGTCGTGAAGAAGGGGTCGATCACCTGATCGAGGTGTGCGGGATCGATGCCGGTGCCCTCGTCGAGGACGTCGATGTCGACGAAGTCGTC
This sequence comes from bacterium, assembly GCA_030426945.1. Taxonomy (GTDB): domain Bacteria; phylum Myxococcota_A; class Bradymonadia; order UBA7976; family UBA1532; genus JACKDN01. The sequence goes on along the minus strand of JAUHXL010000248.1, from coordinate 7,650 downwards.
GCTCGGCTCGATTCGCACGATGATGTGGCCGCGGCGACCGGTCGCCTGGATCGCGTGCGCGGCGTTGATCAGCAGGTTCAGGAGCACCTGCTGCAGGTGAATCGGGCTGGCCAGCACCGACACATCGGCGGGCCCAGTGCGGCTGACGTGCACCTCGCGCCCGAACCGGTTGAGCATCATGCGCAGGGTGGGGGTCAGGACCGCGTCGACCGACATGCTGGTCAGGGCGACGGCTTCGCGCCGGGTGAACGTGCGCAGGTCGGCGACGATGCGCGCGATGGACTCTGCGCCGGCGAGGCAGTCCCTCAGCATCTCGCCGGCCTCGTCGGCGCTGAAGGGGGCGGAGCTCGGGGCGTCTTGCGCCAACGCCTCGGCCCACTCGGTCAGCATCGTCAGCGAGGGCAGCAGGCAGCTGAGCGGGTTGTTCACCTCGTGCAGGATGCCGGCCGCCAACCGGCCGACGCTGCTCATCTTCTCGGCCTGCACCAGCTGGTCCTGCGTCTCCTCGACGGTCTGGAGCGCCTCGCGAAGGCGACGCTGTTCGGCGCGCAGCTGGGCGTTCGAGCTCTGCAGCTCGGCCGTGCGGGCCTCGACCGTCGACTCGAGGCGCTCGTTGGCCGCGGCCAGCTGCTCGATCAGCTCGGCGTTCCGCCGCGCCAGCTCGAGCTGGCGTGAGCCCCGCTCGAGCGCCCGCCGCACCAGCTCGAGCTGCTGGTCCTTGACGACGTAGTCGAAGGCCCCCGAGCGGATGGCGCGCAGCACCCGGCCGACGTCGGCGTCGCTGGTCAGCACGATGATGGGCACGTCCAGGCGCAAATGCCGCATCTCGACCAGCAGGTCGATCCCGTCGCCGTCGGGCAGCCCCAGGTCACAGAGCACCAGATCCGGGGCGAGGGCGTCGAAGCGCTCGCGGCCCTCGCGGTACGTCGCGGCCGATACCAGGCGGTAGCCCCAGGACACCACCGAGGCGCCCACGATGTCTCGCACCACGGGGCTGTCGTCGATCAGCAGCACCAGCGGCGTGGCGCGCGATGAGTCGTCCTCGACGTAATCGTCCGTCCTCACGGCGCTCTTCATCTCTCGGCTCCTCTCTCCGCGAACCGAGCTGCCTCCGCGCGGCGCTCGATGAACGGACCCATCTCGTCCAGATCCAGGACATGCGCCGCGGCGCGGCACTCGCGCGCAGCCCGCGGCATGCCGTCGACGACCGCCGTGCGGGCCGACTCGGCGACCGTCAGGCCGCCCGCCAGCCGGAGCGCCCGCAAGCCGTCCGCGCCGTCCCGCCCCATGCCGGTCAGCACCACCCCCAGCGCGCGGGGTCCGAAGGAGTCGGCCAGCGAGGACAGCAGCACGGTGCCCGACGGCCGGAAGCCCGTGTGGGGCGGCGTCGTCCGGTCGAGCCATGGCTGGCGCCGGGGGTCCACGCGCAGGTGGGCCCCTGCGGGCGCCACCGTGATGGTGCCCGGCGCCAGGCGGCAGCCCGGCTGCGCGACCTGCACCGGCAGCGGAGCGACCTGATTCAGCCAGTCGGCGAAGGCCTGCACGAAGGGCGCGGGCATGTGCTGCACGATGGTGATGGGCAGCGGGAAGTCGGGCGAGAGCGCGCGCAGGACGTGATCGAGTGCCTTGGGCCCGCCCGTCGAGGCCACGAGCGCGACGATGTCCAGCGGCTGGTACGGCGTCGGCGCGGCGGGCGTCCGCCCGACCGCCAGCGGCGGGAGGGGACCGGTGCGTCGGTGGCGGTACACCACGGGCACGCCGGCCAGCAGCGCGAGCCGGTCGAAGACCGCATCGTAGTCGGCTTCGGTGATCGGCTTGGGCAGCAGATCGAGCGCCCCTCGCCGGATGGCCTCGAGGCTGTAGCGCGCCTGTTCGGGGCCGTCGGCGCCGGTGAGCATCAGGATGGGGGTGGGTCGACGCGACATGATGTGCTCGACCGTCTCGATGCCCCCCTGCAGAGGCATATGAACGTCGAGCGCGATGATGTCGGGTTTCAGGCCGTCGACGCGCGCGACGGCCTCCCGCCCGTCCTCGGCGACGCCACACAGCTCGAAGCGGCCCGGGCGGCTCGCCAGGGCGTCGGCGAAGATGCGCACGAAGATCGGACTGTCGTCGACCAACAGCACCCGGATTCGGCTCAGGGTCAAGACCTGGGCTCCAAGACGGCCGAGAGGATCGCCACCAGGCGGCCCTCGTTGAAGTCGGACTTCACGACGTACGCGTCCGCGCCGATCTGGGCAGCGCGGGTCTTCGCGCCCGCGTGATCGCGGGTCGAGAGCACCACGATGGGCAGGCGGCTGAAGCGATGGTGCCCGCGGATGCGCTCGATCAGGCGAAAGCCGTCCATCACCGGCATGTCGAGGTCGGTGATGACCACGGCGGGGTCGGCTGCGGGCAGGCGCTCGAGCGCGTCGCGACCGTTGACGGCCTCCACCACGCGATAGCCCAGGCGGCCCAGCAGGGCGGCGAGCATCTCGCGGGTCAGGTCGGAGTCCTCGACGAGCAGCACGGTGGGTCGCCGGCTCGTCGCTCGGTCGTTCGCCGCCGCGGGGGCGAGCTGCGCGACGCCTTCGGCGGCCCGCGCGCACAGCCGATCGACGTCCAGCAGCAACGCGGCGGTGGACGCTTCGGTACGCGCGAAGCCCGCCACCAGCGGGTGGCGGGCGAGCAGCGGCCCGGCCTCGACGCGCAGCGCGTCGCGTTGTCCGAGCACGCTGTCGACCGCCAAGGCCAGGCTGCGGGTGCTGCCCACCAGGTGTAGCACCCACGGCCGGCTGGCCGGGTCGACTCGCGCCTCGCCTCCGCCCAGCAGTCCGCGAAGGCTTGCCACCGGGAGCGGCCCGCCGTCGGTGCGCAGCACGAGGCCATCGGCGCCCGGCGCGAACGCGTCGGCGGCGGGGCGCAGGACGCCGCCGAGGCCGGTCGCGGGGAGAGCGAACAGCGTGCCGTCGTGGCGCAGGAGCAGCACGGCGATGCGGGTGATCGCCATGGGCAGGTCGAGCACGAAGCGCGTCCCGCTGCCGGGCTCGCTCTCGACGCGCACGGCGCCGTCGACGCTCTCGATGGCGCGGCGCACGGCCTCGAGGCCCACGCCGCGCCCCGACACGCTGGACACCGTCTCGCGGGTCGAGAAGTTGGGCTGAAACAGCCAGGCGCGCAGCCGATCGAGGGGCAGCTCGGCCACCGCGTCGGCGGAGAGGAGCGCGCGGCGGATCAGGGTCCGCCGGATGGCGTCGTCGTCGAGGCCGGGCCCGTCGTCCTCGACGACCACCTGCAGCCTTCCCCCGCGGGCGACGCACCGGATCGCGACCTGGGTCGTGACATCCTTGCCTTCGGCTTCGCGCTCGGCCGGCGCCGATGCGCCGTGCGCGACCGCGTTGCGCACCAGGTGAACGAGGGCGTCTTCGAGGCGATCGAGGACGCGGCGGTCGATGGTCAGGTGGCCACCCTCGACCGTCACGCGGACGCGCTTCCCCTGGGTGCGCGCGAGGGTGCGCGCCGCCGGGGGGAGCGCCTCGAGCACCTCGCGCAGCTCGACGAAGCTGAGCCGGGTGCCGAGCGCGACGAGGCGGTCGAGCTCGACCCCGGCGTCGCTGAGCGCCTCGCGCAGCCGCGGCAACACGGCGCGCAGCTCGTCGAGCAGCGAGCGGGCCTCGACCAGCCCCTCGCTGGGTGCGCCGCGCTGCTCCCGGACGGAGCGGCCCAGGGCGTCGGCGCATCGCTCGGCTTGTCGGCCCAGCTGGGTGAGGGCGGCCGCGGCGCCGCCGAGGTGCAGGCCCAGATCGCCCGCCAGGTGGCGCACCGTCTCGATGTCGTGAGTGGCGATGCGCACCAAGGTGGTCTCGTCGCCGGGCTCGTCACCGTCCGCGGGGGCGACCGTGGACGCCGGGGGGCGCGGCGTAGGTGGCGGAAGGCCCACCCTTGGGGTCTGGTCGGGGCGCGGCATGGCCGCGGGCGGTGAGGTCGACGGCCGGATCTCGCGGGTGTGGGGCTGGACGGGCGCGTCGCCTGGCGCGGGCGTGGCTTCGGCGCGCGTCGTGGCCGGGGCGGGCATGGCGGCGCGGGGCTCGCCCAGCCATGCCTGCGCCGCCGCCTCGGCGGGAGGCGGGGCCGCCTGCCCGGCCGACTCGAGCAGGGGGCGCAGCAGGTCGAGGCCCTCGAGGACGCGGTCGAGGACGCTCTCGGGCAGCGCAGCCAGGTCGTCACGATGAGGCGCGAGCCGATCCTCTAGGCCGTGGCTCAGCCGGTCGACCAGCGGCACCTGCAACATGCGGGCTTCGCCTTTGAGGGTGTGCAGCTCGCGCAGCAGGAGCTCGCGCTCGTCGCCTGCGGCGCGTCGCTCGACGAGCGCCGTCAGGGCCGCCTCGACCCGCGCGACGCGCTCGAGGCCCAGGGCCCGAAAGCGTCGCAGCAGCGTCGCCCGCAGCTGGGGGTTCACTTGGCCGCGTCCGCCAGCAACGCGCGGGGATCGATCACCAGGGACGGCCGCCGGTCGTCGCCGAGCAGGATGATGCCCACCCAGCCGCGGGCCGCGCCCCCCCTCAGCAGCGCGGGCAGCGGGCGCATCCACGTCCGGGGGGTCGCCCGCACCGCGACCTGCTCGCCGAGGGCCAGCGCGGCGCCGCGCCCAGCCAGCGAGAGCGCGGCCCAGCGCCCGTCCTCGGCTCGGGGGTGCAGCCACCGGCTCGCCGGGTGGACGGGCCCTTGGTCTCGAGGCACCAGCGGGCCCAGGTGCTGGGCCAGCAGGGCGACGCACACCCCCTCGGCCTCGGTGCAGACCAGGGCGAGGGCCGCCGGGCGGTCGGCCGCATCAGAGGCGGGCGGCATTCAGCACCTCACCCAGCCGCAACAGACCGACGAGGCCCTCCGGCGTCTCGAACTCGCGCTCGACGAAGCGGCCCAAGGTGCCCACCGTGAAGCCCGTCGGATCCTGGCCGGCGGACTCGAGCCGCCGGATGCCGGGGATGCTCTCCACGCGGAGCGCCGCCTCGAGGTCGTCGGCGCGCACGACCACCAGGCGACCGCCGGTGTCTTCGCCGGCCGCGCGCGTGAGGCCCAGCAAGTGGGTGAGATCGACGACCGGCAGCACGTGTTGACCCAACAGCACGACGCCCGGCAGGTGCGGCGGGGTCAGGGGCAGCGGCACCAGCGCGGGCGGCGCGGCGATCTGCACGACGGCGCTGGGGGGCAGCGCCAGGCGCAGCCCGCCGACCACCAGCACGAAGACCTCGGAGATCCTCACGACGGGCGCCCGAGGGTGGTGGGATTGCCGGTCAGATCGCCGAGCTCGTCGAGGATCGTGGCGACGAGCTGGGTGGCGGCCTCGAAGTCGAGGTGGTGGCCCTCGACGGCCGACAGATCCGAGGCCCCAGCGAACGGATCCGCCCCCTCGTCGAGCAGCGCGGCCACGCGCTGAAGCTCGGCCTCGGCGGGCAGCAAGCGCCCGGCGCGGCGCAGCCGAAGCGCGCGGCGCAGCCGCGGCGCCCAGGCCGACGGCCGGATGGCCGTCGCGCGCTCGAGGCGGCGCAGCGCGACGTGCGGACGATCGAGGCGCTCGGCGGCCATCGCGCCCAGCAGCTCGACATCGAAGGCCCCGGCGCCGGCGCGCCCGGCGCGCTCGGCCGACGCCTCGGCGTCGGCGAAGCGGTGTCGCGCCAGATGCACGACGCCCGACAACAGCCACGCGTCCGGCGCGGGATCGGCGCCGGCCAGCAGGGCCGCGGCGCCGTGCTCGGCCGCGCCCAGCGCGCCCGCGCGCAGCGCGCGGCGCACGTCTTCGACCGACGCGGTGGCGCGGCGCGGGGGCGCGGGGAGAGGGGCCCCGGCGCGCCCCTCGGCGGGTGCGTACGCCGCGGGCGGCCTGCCGAGGGGCGGCGTGCTCACGAGGCCGATCACGCGGTCGGCGGCGCCCAACACCAGGCGACCCCCAGGAGCCAGCGCAGCCTGCATCCTCTGTGCGGTCGCGCGCGCCTGCGCGACGGTGAAGTAGATGAAGACGTTGCGGCACAGGATGGCGTCCCACCCGCCGGGCAGCTGCGGGAGGGGATCGGCGGCCAGGTTGTGTGATCGGAAGGCGACGGTGTCGCGCAGCGCGGGATGCAGTCGCACGGCGACGCCGGACGGCACCAGGAAGCGCCGTTGCAGCTCGGCGGGCAGGAGCGCGACCCGGTGGCGGGGATAGGGGCCGCCGTCACGGGCGACCGCCAGCGCCGGCTCCGAGAGATCGGTGCCCAGGATGCGCGCGGGGATGCCGGCGGCGGTCAGCGCCATCGCCAGCGAGTAGGGTTCGGCCCCGGTCGCGCAGCCGGCCGACCACAGGCGCAGGGGTCGGCGGATCTCGGCGTGGCGGACCCGGGCCCAAGCCAGCAGCGCCTCCAGCTGCTGGGGATCACGGTAGAACCACGTCTCGTTGACCGTGGCGTGGGCGATGAGGGCGCGCAGGGTGGGGTCGTCATAGGGCCGGGCGAGCAGCTCGGCCACCAGCTGGGGCCAGCGCTGCTGGGGCGCGCTGGCCGCCCAGGTCGCGAAGGCGGCCTCGGCCCGGCGCCAGCACCAGGCGCGCTCGGGCGACAGCCCGATGCGCGCGCCGAGTCGGTCGCGCAAGGTGTCGCGCCAGGTCGCCGCGTTCATGTGCGGAACCGCGCGGCCAGGGTCAGCAGGTGGTCGGCGCGGGCGGTGACCTCTTCGGCCGACTGCACGAACTGGTCGACCGCCGCGCGGCTCTGGGCGACGACGCCGAGGATGTCGTCCATCGCGCGGCCCACCTCTTCGGTGCCCGATCGCTGTTGGCGCACCGCGAGGTTGATGCGGCTGGCCGCCGAGGTCGTCGCGCCGGCCAGCTTGCCCGCCTCCTCGGTGGCCAGCACCGAGTGGTGCGTGCTCTGCTCGATGTCCGAGGTGGTGCGGCCCACGCGGCCCACGAGGCCGACGACCTGCTCGGCGAGGCGCTGCATCTGGGTGGCGACCACCGAGAAGCCCCGGCCGGCCTCGCCGGCCTTGGTGCCTTCGAGGGCGGCGTTGAGGGACAGCAACTCGGTCTTGTTCGCGATGTCCTTGATCAGGCTGAGGATCTCGTCGATCTGGCTGGTCTGGGACGACAGCTGGCGCACGCGATCCGCCATCAGCTCGGCGTTGCGCTCGGACAGCTTGGCGGCGTCGAGCACCTGGTCACCCTCGCCGGCGATCGCGTCGGCGGCCGCCAGCAGGGTGGACAGCGTGCGCTTCGTTTGATCGGCCGCCGCGTTCTGCTCGGCGATGCCGGCCTGAAGCTCCTGGGCGCCGGCGTTCAGCTCGGCGGCGCTGGCTTGCAGCTCGGCGGCGCTGGCCTGCAGGGCGGTCACGATGTCTCGGGTGCGGTCGGTCAGGTCGAAGGCGGCGCGCTCGAGGTCGCCGACCTCGTCGGGATCGTCGGGGCGCGTCGTCTGCAAGGTGTCGACCTGGGCGTAGTCGCCCTCGCCCATCGCCACCAGACGGGTCACGACGTGCTGCAGGGCGGCCACCCGCTCCATGCCGATCCGGGCGAGGCCGAGGGCGAGCACCACCGCGAGCAACACGGCGACCACCTCGAAGAGCGCGGCCTGCAGGCTCGCGCGGTAGGCGTCCGCGACGTGGTCGGTCATCGACTGCTCGAGGGCGCTGACCACGGGCGCC
>JAUHXL010000247.1 GCA_030426945.1 bacterium | reverse complement strand
GACCGATCATCGCAGCAGTCGAACCCCGCCTGGACGCGGCAGGTGATCCATCACCCACGGTCTCGCGTCAGCGTCGGCGCCTGGCGCCGTCCGGCCTTCCCTGGCCGCGTCGAGGTGGGGCTTCGCTGCCCCGTCGTCGTGCCGTCGACACCCCTACCTTCGTCGGAAATCGGCGGTAGATAAAGGCTTTGGGCCGACTCGGGTGGCCGAGCGAAAGCGCGCACGGATAACACGCACGCTTCGCTGGGTGCGAGGGGCGCTGGTCGGCGGCCTCTCGGTCCGCTGCGACAGTTGGCGGGGCGGTCAGCGGTCAGCGGTCAGCTGGCTCGCTTCGCTCGCCGGAGGCGCTCGCTGCGCTCGCTGCGCTCGCGGGCCGCTCGCGTCGCGAGACGCCGCCGCGCTACGCGCTGGAGAAGGGAAGCTGAAAGCTCGGCGAAGCCGGCGAGCTGAAAGCTGAAAGCTGACAGCCCGTCCGTTTCCGCACCGGGTCCAGAACTGCACCGGTCCGATCGCCGCGGCGACAGACGGGGCGCCCGCCCGCTCAGGGCTCGACGGGCAGCCCGTCGATCCACAGCGCGACGCGCTCGATCTGCGCGTCGGTCAGGTAGGGCGGGCCGCTGCGCGGCATGCGCAGACCGCTGCCGCCCACGTCGAGGTGCGTCCCGTTCAGCTTGTGCCACAGGTAGCTGGCCATGTGGTCGCCCGGCTCGATGCGGTCGAGCCCGTCGGCCTCCAACGAGGGCACGCCCACCGCGCCGACGAAGATGTCGTCCAGCATCATGCCGCCCGACGCGCCTCCGTTGGTGTGGCAGCCCGCGCAGCGATCGTTCACCAGCGCCTGCATCTGCGCGTCGGTGAACCCGCACACCACGTTCGGCGCGCCCGGCGTGCCGAAGTGATCGCCCACCGGATCGGCCGCCTCGAAGTAACGGTCGCGCCCGACGCACCAGTTGGCGCCGTCGTCGTTGGCCTCTTCGTCGAAGGCGTCGGGGTCGAGGTTGATCGACACCTTCTGCGCCCGGGGGAAGTCGGGCCCGTTGTCGTAGGCCACCGCGTCGATGTCCACGCCGTTGCAGGCCACCGTCAGCGTCTCGCCGCTGTTGCCCAGCGAGAAGGTGAAGGTGCCCGTCGGCGTGAGGCCGCCGTTGACCTCGGGGTTCGCGCTGCGGGCGAAGAACACATAGCCGCCCGCGGGCACCACGCCGGTCAGCGGGCTGCTGCCGTTGTTGTCTTCGCGCGCGACGCAGCCCTCGAGGCTCAGCTCGACCTCGCCGGGGTTGTGCAGCTCGAACCACTCGGCCGCGTCGTCGGCCAGCCCGCTGTGCGGGTCGTAAAGCAGCTCGGTGATCAGCACGTCGCCCACCAACGTGGGCGTCGGCACCGGCGCCACGCACGCGCCCTCGACGCACACCAGCGGATCGTCGCAGACCACGTCGGCGCAGGGATCCGGCACGACACACTCGCCGTCGACGCACACGTCGCCGCCCTCGCACACCACGTCCATGCAGGGATCGGGATCGACGCACTCGCCGTCGACGCACATCTGCGGGTCGTCGCACACCACGTCGGCGCAGGGATCGACCATCACGCACGCCCCCTCGACGCACTCGAGCCCCTCCTCGCACACCACCCCGAAGCAGGGATCGGCGCACTGCGGGTTGGCCGCGCCCGGCGTGCCCAGGTGGTCGCCGTCACCGCCGGCCTCGTAGTAGATGTCCGCCGCCGGGCACCAGCTCGTCGCCAGGTCGTTCAGCTCCGCCGTGTAGGTCCGCGGATCGAGCTGCAGCGCCGCCTGCCGGGTCGCGGGCAGGTCGGTGCCGGTGCCCCAGGCGATGGTGTCGATCACCACGTCGAAGCAGCTCAGCGTCAGCGACTCGGCGCTGTTGCCCAGGCCGAACCCGAAGGTACCGTCCGGCACCAGGCCGCCGTTGAGCAGCATGTCGTCGCTCTTGACGAACAGCAGGTAGCCGTCGGCCTCGATCATCTGGGTCAGCTCGATGCCCATGCCGCCGTTCTCGGTGACGGTGCAGCCGGTCAGATCCAGCGCGCCGTCGGTCGGGTTGTGCAGCTCGAACCACTCGGCGTTGGTGTCGTCGAGCGACGTGTGCGGATCCATCAGCACCTCGGTGAAGAACACCTCGCCCACGCCCGGACCCATGCGGTCGATGCACTCACCGGCGTCACAGATCTGGTTCTCGGCGCACGGGTTGGGATCGCAGGGATCCACCGGGCACTGCGCGTTGGCCGCGCCGGGCGTGCCGCGGTGGCTGTTCTCCACCGGATCGGCCACGAAGTACACCAGCTCCTCCGGCGCCACGCACCAGCTGCCCGCGGCGTCGTTCGCCGCGGCGTCGTAGCGATCGGCGCTCAGCTGAATCGAGATGCGCTGGGTGGCGCCCGGCCAGCCGTCGACGTCGTCGTACACCACCGTGTCGAGCACCGTCTCACCGCACTGCACGGTCAGGCTGTCGCCGCCGTTGCCCAGGCTGAAGGTGAAGGTCAGGTCGGGCTCGAGACCGCCGTTCAGCTCGACGTCGTCCGACCGCACGAACAGCAGCGTGCCGCCCGCCTCGATCACGTCGTCGACGAACACCTGGTTGCCGCCGTCATCGGCGACGAAGCAGTCGAGCAGGCTGATGTTGCTGTCGGTCAGGTTGGTCAGCTCGAACCACTCGGCGTCGTTGTCGTCCAGCGGATCGTGCGGGTCGTACAGGATCTCGGTGACGATGACGTCGCCGGGCGCCGCGGGCGCCGCCGCGACGCACGTCCCGCGCAGGCACACCTCGTCGGCGCCGCACTCGGGATCGCAGACGTCGGCGGGATCGGGATCCACCGTCAGCTGCAGCGCGCTCTCGGGCTGATAGCCGTCCAGCTCGGCGTCGGTGTCGCACCAGGTCCAGGTCAGCCCACCGTCGGCCGACGCGCGGAAGGCCACGTCGTACTCACCGACGCGCGGCGCGTCCAACGTGACGACGTAGGCGTCACGGCCCACCTCGCCGGCGGCCTCGGCGTCCCACGCCCCGTCCGGCTCGGCCGGCGTGAACGTCCACGCCTCGTCGTCCTCGACGGTGCCCCGCGGCGCCACGCCCACCTGCGCCATCACGCGGTTGTCCACGTCGACGCCGTTGGTCAGGTCGGTCACGCCGGGGATCTCGATGAGCCCGCTCACGTCGAAGGTGGTGCGGAAGTTCACCGTGCGCTGGGCGTCGCCCAGGATGCGGCAGGCCGTGATGGCGATGGGCTCGGGGCAGGCCGGGTTGGCCGCGCCCGGCGTGCCGCGGTGCACGTCGTCGGGCGTCGCGCCCTCGTAGTAGACGTCGTCCTCGCCGGCCAGGCACCAGTTGGCGCCGTCGGCGTTGTCCTCGGCCTCGGGATCGAGGCTGATGCTGTACTGCCGCGCGTCCGGGAAGGCCGCGGCGCCATCGTCGTACGCGACCACGTCGATCTCGACGTCGCCGCAGCGCACGATGACGCTGTCGCCGCCGTTGTTCAGGCCGAAGTCGAAGGTGCCCACGACGTTGGGCAGGCCGCCGTTGAGCAGCCCGTCCTCGCTGCGCGCGACCACGCCGAAGGCGAAGGGCTCGAGGAGGATACCGTCGGCCGCGGTCTCGTTGCCGCCGTCGTCGGCGAAGACGCAGCCGGCCAGGTTCAGGATGTCGCCGGTGCGGTTCTCGATCTCGAACCACTCGGCCGTGTCCTCCGACAGGGGGCCGTGCGGATCGTAGAGGATCTCGGTGATGACCAGATCGCCGGGCGCCGGCGCACGGCCCACCGGCGGCATGCCGCCCATGCCGCCCATGCCGCCGACGCCGGGCTCACCGCCCATGCCGCCGACGCCGGGCTCACCGCCCATGCCGCCCGCGCCGCCGACGCCGGGCTCACCGCCCATGCCGCCCGCGCCGCCCACGCCGGGCACGCCGCCCATACCGCCGTCGCCGCCGACGCCGGGCACGCCGCCCATGCCGCCGTCACCGCCGACCCCCGGGACGCCGCCCATGCCGCCGTCACCGCCGACGCCGGGCACGCCGCCCATGCCGCCGTCGCCGCCGACGCCGGGTACGCCGCCCATGCCGCCGTCGCCGCCCGCGCCGGGCTCACCACCGACGCCGGGCGTCCCGCCCATGCCGCCGCCGTCGCCGCCCACGCCGGGCACGCCGCCCATGCCCGGGGTGCCGCCCATGCCGGGCGTCCCGCCCGCGCCGACGTTCATGTCGCGGCCCACGCCGCTGTCGCCCGAGCCGCCGCTGTCCCCGTCGTCACACGCCCACAGCGCCGCTGCCAGCGTGGCGATCAACGTCGCCTGTCGAGAGAGCCGTCGAGTCGTCATCAGAATCCGCCCCTTCCGGTCGCCAGAGGGGCGCGATTGTCGAAGCGCCGCGCGACGCGACGGTGACAATCGCGCGCCAAACGGGGCGGAGGGTGCCACGGGTGGGGGGGCCGGCGCCAGCGTGGATGGAGGGGATGGGGGCTGGTGGGGCCGCCTCGCCGCCGCTGGCCGCCCAGGCCGAGCGTATCGCGGCGTGGCGGGTCTGGCGCGCGGCCCCCGTGGCTGCGCGACGGCCCCGACGAACGCCGCCCAGTGGATCGGGTGGGGCCCATCGACGTGGCGTCCGTCGTGATTGAACCGATCGGTCTTCTCTCAGTACGGTGCGCGCAAGCATGGAGCCTCCGTGGTCACGTCAACAGGAGTGTCCCGGCAAGGGGTAGGACGTCGGCCCGTGAGGCCCGGGGCGCGTCCGGTGGCGTGGCAGTTTGTCGGTTGGACGGTCGTGCTCCTCGCGATGCTCGTTTTGCCAGCGTGCGATGAAGGGTACGGTCCAGGTTCTGGAGAGTATCGTTCGGTCGAGTGGGACCAGGTGACACCGATGGGCGTCTCGCCCCTCGATGTCTTGGAGTCCTTCCGGAGTGCGTTGGATGGTCTCCAGGTCGCGTGGGCGCCGTCGCTCGAGTGCGTGCCTTCGACGGGCTCGCTCGTCCGCCTCCGAGTGAGTCTGGCGCAGGGTCCTGGCCAGGCGATCTACTCCAAGGCCGAGCCCAGCGACTACGAATCTCTTTCCGTTCCCGTTGCGATCGACTTCCTGACCGAGGACGGCGCGATGGTGGCCCGAGGCGCCGTCGGTCGGGCCGGCTGGTCGAGGTCCAGCCGTGGTTTCGGCGGATGCACGACCGAAGCAGCCTTCAGGGGTGACGAGGCGACGCAATTGCGAGACGCGCGCTGGACGGAGTGGCAGCTCTGCTTGTCTGTTCGGTTCGCCGTCGACGGCTCGTACGAGGCCACCGCGAGCGTCGAGTTTCGCGCGCTCGAGGGGCAGTACCATACGAGGATCCCCGCGCGCGTGAGGGGCTGTGAACCCTGCACGACCGTTGTCGCGTCGGCCACGGCGCCTCGCTCTCCCGAGGGGTGTGCTGGATGCTGTGGGTTCTACGGCGCGGAGGCGTCGCCCTGACCGCCTGGCATTCGGCGCCTCGCTTCATCTCGGCAGCAATGCATCCAACCGCTCCACCCGCACGTCCGTCCATTCGGGCCAAGCGTGCGCGACGCCGCGGGCGACGTGCACCGTCATCATGCCCGCGGCGCGGCCGGCCTGCAGGTCGTAGAGGTAGTCGCCGACGAAGACACCATCTTCGGGCAGCGCGCCCCACGCGCCCAGCAGGTGGCGCAGGCCGCCGGGGTCGGGCTTGGCGGGGGCTTCGTCGCGGCCCAGCACCCAGGCGGGATCGAAGGCGTCGGCCAGGCCGCACACCTCGAGGGTGCGCAGGGCGATGGGGCGCGTGTTGCGGGTCAGCACGCCCAGGGGGCGACCGTCGCGGCGCAGGGCCTCGATCAGGCGCAGCGCGTCGTCCGCGGGGCGCGCGCGCTCGACCTGCGCCCACTCCCAGTCCTCGAGCAGGCGCCGCAGCCGCGGCGCGTCGGTCGGCGGGGCGCCGGCGAGGGTGCCCAGGATGTCGGCGCCGGGCGGCAGGCCCAGCAGGCGGCGCACCTCGCCGAAGTCGTGCACCGCGTGGGTGAGGGTGCCGTCGAGGTCGAAGATCCAGTGGCGCCGGGTCCAGGGGCTCAAGGGGGGCTCCGTGGCGTGGTGTGGGGACGTGGATGCTGGGGGCGTGGGGTGGGTCGCGGGGTGGGGGACCGAGCTGGGCGCGGCGGCGGGTGGGTCGGTGGTGGGGTGGGCGCGGCGAAGGGCGGAGAGGTGCCTGGCTGGGGGCGGTGATGGGGTGGATGGGTGGCGTGCTGGGCGCGGTGACGGGGTGGAGGGGTGGCGGGCTGGGCGCGGTGACGCGGTGGAGGGGTGGCGTGCTGGAACAGGTGCAGCCTCCACCGGACAGACTGCTTCTCCGCCGCGCGCAAGCGCGCGGCAAGGGGGGCCTGCCGGCCACCCCTGTTACCCCCCGGTTGCGAGCCTGTCGCGCATTCGGGGCACTTCGCGGTGCACGCCCCCGAAGGCCCGGCTCGGCGTTGCGAAAGGACGCCGATACCTTTGGGTATCGACGACCTTCCGCGCCTTGATCCGAGCCTCCGGTGGCGCACCCCGCTCGACCCCTCGGTGCGCGCCAGTCTCTTGGCCGGCGCCCTTCGGGCGCGCCTTCGCGATCCTCGCGTCCTCGCCGCGCCCTTCGGGCTTTGGCTGCGGGCGGCTCGGTCGCTCAGGCACGTGCGGCGGATGCCGCACGCCGGCCGGTTTCACCACGCCTGACCGCTGGGGCCCGGTTACGGTCGGTGGTGGGCGGTGGCGTGGGCGGAGCGTCGTGGAACCTGGAGTCGAGGGCGGGGGAATGGGCCGCGGGGCTCCTCCGGGTTGGTGGTGGCCGGAGCGTTGGCGGCGGCGCCGGCGACTTCGTCGCGGCGCCGCTTCGTGAGTCGGGACAACGCCTATCGGCACCTGCCAGGCGCCACCGAAATTGGTCGCCCAGGCGACACCAAGCTGACCCTCCCGGCACTTGGTTCTCGACGCGCACCAGGCAGGGTATGCCGCTGGGCGAATGGCTGTAACGCTCTCGGGGGTCTCGCGCAGTCGGTCGTGGTCGCCGCGGGGCGGCGGCCCATTGCGCATCGAGAACGCTCGGAGGAGCGTTCTGGGCTGGCGTTCAGAACGCTCCGCAGCCACGGGCCCAGCGCGGCGCGCGGGGTGAGCACCTGCCACCCCGGCTTCTCGGCGAACGGTCTTGCCCCCGACTCTGGCGTCACGATTTGGCGGCGGCGTCGCCCGTTTCAGGAGCGGCTTTGCCCGCCTTCTTTTCAGAGAATGCGGGGCTTTCGACGCCGAGGAGGAGTCGACCCCAGCGCTCAGCTTGCTGGCGGGCAATGGCGCGAGAGGGCGACGCCGCCGCCAAATTGTGCGAGACAAGGTCGGCTGGGCATGGCCGTGAGCCGCCGCTGCCGTCAACTGGCGCGGCGCCATAAGACCTGCAACCCAGCAGTGCGACGATTTCTCGCCTTCGTGAGTCCGAACGGGTCCAGGGCCGAGCCCTGGCCGGTGGGAGCTCGAGGGAGGTACGGAGTACCTTCCTCGAACACTGGCGAGCCGCGGCGCCGAGCCGCGAAGAGCGCGTTGGCGTCGCGGGGCGCCTCATCGACGCGGCGCGGCGCGGCATCGGGCATGTTCGGAGCGCGCGGGCGCGGCGTCGAACGCCGAGCGTGTCCAGCCCCGATCCTCGTTGCTCGCCGCGGCCTCCGCTGCTACGGGGTATCGACCCCCACCCCGAGGCCCGCCCATGCAAAACCGCTGGTTCCACCCCCCCACCCTGCACTGCCCGGCGCCGGGCAAAGAGCGCAAGGTCGGCTGGCTCGAGCTGTTCTACGACCTGATCTACGTCGCCACGATCATCCAGCTCGGCAACGTGCTGTCGAACAACGTCGGGTGGCTGGGCGTGCTCGGCTTCGCCGGCCTGTTCACGGCGCTGTGGGGCACGTGGACCAGCTTCACCTTCTACAGCAACCGCTTCGTCGTCGACGACGTGCTGCACCGCGGGCTGGTGTTCGTGCAGATGTTCACCATCGGCGCGATGGCGGTCAGCGTGGGGGCCGTCGTCGAGGGGCGGCCGATGGTGTTCTGCCTGGCCTACGCGGGCGCGCGCTGGGTGCTGGTGGCGCTGTACTACCGGGCGTGGCGGCACGTGCCCGACGCGCGGGCGATGACGCGGCGGTACGTGCTGGGGTTCGGGGTGGCGGCGGTGTTCTGGACCGCCAGCGCCTTCGTGCCGTGGCCCTGGACCTTCCTGCTGTGGGGCGTGGCCATCGGCGTCGACCTGTTCACGCCGCTGTCGCCGGCCTCGCGCGAGCTGAGCACGCGGCTGCCGCCCGACGTGCTGCACATGAGCGAGCGCTACGGGCTGCTGACCATCATCGTGCTGGGCGAGTCGTTCGTGAAGGTGTTGAGCGAGGCGGCCGCCAACCCCGGCGACGTGGGCATGCTGACGATGGCCGCGATGGGTCTGGCCATCAGCTGCAGCCTGTGGTGGGTGTACTTCGACGACGTGGGAGGCAGCCGCATCCGCAAGGGGCGCCTCACCCCCTTCGTCTGGATCTACACGCACCTGCCGCTGACCATCGGCGTCACCGCGGTCGGCGTGGCCATCAAGAAGACGCTGCACTTCGAGCTGATGGCGCCGGCGCCGACGAAGTACCGCTGGCTGCTGTGCGGCATGTTGATGCTGGTGCTGCTGACCGTGGCCGTGCTGGACCACGTGACCGAGCGGCGGCAGTCCGAGATGAGCGACAAGGTGCGGGTGCGCATGCGCGTGGCCTGCGCCGCGCTGGTCGGTGTCAGCGCGGCGGTCGGCGGCTTGATGCCTTCGTGGGCGTTCGTGACGCTGGTGGTGGTGGTCATGCTGGGGCAGGTCGGCTTCGATCTGATGATGGCGCCGCTGGCCGCCGATCCGCACGCGGCGCATCACGACGCGCAGAGCATCTTCGACGATGTCGACACGCTGCGGCCGACCGCCCCCAGCGGGCCGGTGCGCACCGACGTGCAGGACGCGGTGCGCGTGGGCACGCCCGACGAGCTGCGCCGCGACCTGTACTTCCACCTCATGGATGGCAGCTGGCGCCGCCTGTTCGCGACGCTGGCGCTGATGTACCTGTTCCTGAACGTCGTCTTCGCGTCGCTCTACCTGCTCGAGGACGGCGGCGTCGCCAACCTGCGCCCCGACTCGTTCATGGACGCGTTCGCCTTCAGCGTGCAGACGCTGAGCACCATCGGCTACGGCGTGATGGCGCCCGCCTCGCCCTACGCGCACGCGCTGGTGGCCATCGAGGCGCTGGTGGGCATGCTGGGCCTGGCGGTGTTCACCGGGCTGGTGTTCGCGAAGGCCTCGCGCCCCCGCGCTGCGGTGCTGTTCAGCGAGGTGTGCGTCGTGGCCCCCCTGAACGGTCAGCCGACGCTCATGCTGCGCGCCGGCAACGCGCGCGGCAACGAGATCGCGGAGGCCTCGGTCCACCTGACGGTGCTGCTCGACGAGGTGACGCCCGAGGGCGTGAAGCTGCGCCGCCTGCACGACTTGACGATCGCGCGCGAGCGCACGCCCGTGTTCGCGTTGAGCTGGACGATCATGCACGTCATCGACGAGCACAGCCCCCTGCGGCATCTCTTGGAGAAGGGCGCCACCGAAGACACCTTCGCGCGGCTGCTGGTGACGCTCACCGGGCACGACCTGACCTACGCCCAGACGGTGCACGCGCGGCACACGTACTACCCCGAGGACGTGCGGTTGGGGCATCAGTTCGTCGATGTGATCAGCACGATGGACGATGGGCGGCTGATGGTGGACTACACGAAGTTCCATCGGACGGCGGCGGTGGACGGCGGGCCGGGCGCGGGCGCGGCGGCGGGTTCCGGCGCGGGCGGGGGGACGGGGGCGGTGGGATCGGGCACGGGCACGGGCACGTCTTGAACCGCGGCGCCGCGGCGTGCTCGGGGCGTGGGGTGGTCGGTGCTGGCAGCACGAAACGAAGCCGTGGGTTTGGTTTCGTGCGCCCGAACGATGCGTCGGTTCGCTCGAAGTCATCGGCGACTGGGGCCGGCGGGGCGTCCTCTCGACGATCGCGGTGCGGCAGCCTCGCAGCCTGGAGCGTCCGCTGCGCGCGAGTCGAGCACATGCCACCCAGGCTTCTCGGCGAGCGGGCAAGCCCCCGACTCGGTCGTCATGATTTGGCGCCGGCGCCGCCCGTTTCAGGAGCGGCTT
>JAUHXL010000246.1 GCA_030426945.1 bacterium | reverse complement strand
TCAACGGCCAGCGCATCACCAGCAACGGCTTCCTCGAGTGCCTGCGGGTGGTCGAAGAGGCCAGCGAGTGGAAGGCGCGCTACGGCAAGCTGCCCTTCGGGCGCGGCCTGGGCGTCGCGGGCAGCACCTACATCTCGGGCACCGCCTACCCGGTGTACCCCAACGAGATGCCGCAGTCGGGCGTCCAGCTCAGGCTCGACCGCAGCGGGCGCGCGCACGTGATGTGCGGGGCCAGCGACATCGGCCAAGGCAGCGACACGATGCTGCAGCTGATCGTGGCCGAGGAGCTGGGGCTGCTGCCCGACAAGGTGGTGGTGACCAGCAGCGACACGGATCTGTCGCCGGTGGACCTGGGCGCCTACAGCAGCCGGGTGACGTTCATGGCGGGCACCGCGTGCCGCCACGCGGCGCAGGCGATGGCGGCGAAGATCGCCGACGTGGTGGCCGGCCGGCTCGAGGTGCCGTCGGCCGAGATCGGGCGCGGCCACGGGCGCTGGTTCTGGCTGCGGGATCCGACGCGCGGGGTGAGCGCGACCGAGGCCTTCCAGCTGACCGAGGCGGCCCACGGCACGCTGGGCGCCACCGGGGGCTACCGCACCGACACCACGCTGGGCGGCGACTACCGCGGCGGCACCATCGGGGCCAGCCCGGCCTACAGCTTCACCGCGCACGTGGCCGAGGTGGACGTCGACCTCGAGACCGGCTTCGTGCGGGTGCCGCGCATCTGGGCCGCCCACGACTGCGGCTTCGCGCTCAACCCCACGCTGGTCGAGGGGCAGATCGCCGGCTCGGTCTACATGGGCTGGGCCGAGGCGGTGATGGAGCAGCAGGTGCTGGCCTACGGCGGCCCCAACCCCGGCCTGCTGCGCGGGCCGAACCTGCTGGACTACCGCATCCCGACCACCGCCGAGTCGCCGGACATCCGCTGCTTCATCGTGCAGAGCCAGGATCCGGAGGGGCCCTACGGCGCCAAGGAGGCCGGCGAGGGGCCGCTGCACCCGGTGCTGCCGGCCATCGCCAACGCCATCTACGACGCGGTGGGCGTGCGCCTCGACCGGCTGCCCTTCCACGCCTCGGCGCTGAAGGCCGCCCTGGCCGCGCGGGAGGGCTGAGCGTGCTGCGCATCGCCGACACCTTCGTGGTCGAGAACCCGACCAGCCTCGACGAGGCGCTGTACCTGCTCGACCGCTACGGCGAGCGCGCGCGCCTGGTGGCCGGCGGCACCGATCTGCTGCCCAACATCAAGCACGGGCTGCACGCGCCCGAGGTGCTGATCAGCCTGAAGCGCGTGCCCGAGCTGCGCGCCCTCGACCTCGACGGCGACCCCCTGGTGCTCGGCGCCACCCTGGGCATCCACGAGATCGCTCAGAGCGACGCGGTGGGCGCGGCGCTGCCCGCCCTGCGCAGCGCCGCGCGACAGATCGCCGGCCCGCAGCTGCGCCGCATGGGCACGCTGGGCGGCAACGTCTGCCTCGACACCCGCTGCGTCTACATCAACCAGAGCGCCTTCTGGCGCGGCGCCTTGGGCTACTGCCTGAAGAAGGACGGCGACGCCTGCCACGTGACGGTGGTGGGCAAGAAGTGCGTGGCGGCGGCCAGCAACGACACCGCCCCGGTGCTGCTGGCCCACGACGCGCAGGTCGAGCTGCTGGGGCCGCGCGGGCCACGCACGCTGGCGCTCGAGGACTTCTACGTCAACGACGGCGAGAAGAACAACGCGCTGGAGGCGGACGAGATCCTCACCGCCGTGCGCGTCCCCCGCCCGGGGCCCACGCGCGTGGCCAGCTTCCAGAAGCTGCGGGTGCGCGACGCCATCGACTTCCCGCTGCTGAACCTGTGCCTCGCCTTCGACCTCGTCGACGGGCAGGTGAAGGCGCCGACGCTGGTGGTCAGCGCGATCGCGGCGCGGCCTCGCCGCGTCAAGGGCCTGCCGGAGGGCCCCCTGAACGACGACCTGGTGCGGGCCACCGGCGCTCTGGCGTTCAAGAAGATCCGTCCCCTCAGCAACATCGACGCCGACTTGGGCTGGCGGCGCGAGATGGTGCCGGTGCTCGTGGCGCGCGCCTTCGCCGAGGCCGCAGGAGGTGCCCCGTGACGCTGCTGGGCGGGCTGCGCCGCTGGGTGCTGCTGCTGACGCTGGGCCTGGTGCTGACACCGGCCGGCGACGCGCTGGCCAAGAAGCGCAAGTTCAACATCAAGCGCTACCACCTGACGCTGCGCCACGTGAACACCAAGGATCGCCTGGACAACCTGTGGGTCATCCGCGTCGATCCGAAGGACAAGAACCGGCAGTGGGTGGGCAAGCGGGCGCGCAAGCGGCTCGAGCACTTCCTGCGCGACTGGCGCACGGGCAAAGAGACGCGCGTGCCGGAGCGGCTGCTCTGGTACCTGTACCTGGTCGGCCAGCGCTTCGACAAACCGATCCACATCGTCAGCGGCTATCGCTCGAAGGAGCGCAAGACCAGCCGGCATCGGCACGGCAAGGCGGTGGACTTCCGGGTCGAGGGCGTCGATCCCAAGGAGGTCTGGGAGTACTGCAAGCGCTTCGACCGGGTCGGCATCGGCTACTACCCGAACTCGAAGTTCGTGCACCTCGACGTGCGCGACAAGTCCTACTACTGGATCGACGAGTCGGGCCCCGGCGAGGAGGCCGACTACCGCGAGGGCGTCGCCCAGAAGAAGCCCAAGCGCAAGAAGCGGCGGGACAAGAGCGGCAAGCGCCGCGGCGGCGCGAGCAAGCAGGCCGGCAAGGCGAACGCCGGCAAGAGCAAGGCCAAGGCCGGCAAGCGCGAGCACTCCAAGCGCCGCGGCTCGAGGCGATCGAGCGCGGTCGCCGCCGACGACGGCTGAGCAGCGCCGGCGCGTAGGCCGACCGCTTCGCGCGCCGCGCGGGCCGGCGCCGTCACCGCAAGCCCCGAGCGCCCGCGCTCGGGCGATCCCGAGGCCCCATGCTCCGCCTGCTGTTCGCCGCGATCCGGTTCACCCTCGCCCTGCCCTTCACCCTCGGGCGCTGGGCCCTCGCGCGGCTGCGCCCCCGCGCCATCGCGCTGCAGGTCGATCTCGACGGCCTGCACCCCCTCTTCTCCCAGCCCGCCCCCCTGCTGGCGCGCCTGCAGGGCCGCACGCCGCCCCTCGATCAGTACACGCTCGAGGCGCGCCTGCGCCGAGCGCAGGACGACGCCCGGATCGAGACGATCTACGTCCGCATCGGCGAGCTGCGCGGCGGGTGGGCCACCCTGTTCGGCCTGCGCGAGACCCTGCGCCGCGTGGCCGAGCCGCCGGGCCGACGGGTGGTCGCGTTCGTCGCCCAGCCGGATCTGCGCGCCCTGTGGCTGGCCTCGGCCGCCGACGAGGTGTGGCTGCCCCCCGACGTGCCGGTGATGAGCCTGGGCCTCGGCGCCGAGCTGACCTTCTTCGGTGAGGCGCTCACGCGGGCCGGCGTCGAGGCGGACGTGCTGACGGCCGGCGCCTACAAGGCCGCGCTCGAGCCCTTCACCCGCACCGAGCCCAGCCCCGCCAACGCGGAGATGATCGAGACGCTGCTGTCCGCCATGCGCCACGTCGTCGAGGGCGAGATGCGGCGGCAGCGGGGCGAGGACGTCGACCTCGACCTGCTCGGCGCAGGACCGGCGCAGCCCGAGGTGTTCGTCGAGGCGGGCCTCGCCGACGCCATCGTGCCCGAGGAGGACGTGCGCGCGCGGATCGGCTGCCCCGAGGACGGCCCGACGCGGCTGGTGGGCCTCGAAGACTACGCCGGCCCCGTGCGACCGTGGCCCCGGTGGCCGGCGCGCGCCGCGCGCCTGGGCCTCATCGAGATCCGCGGGGTGATCCGCGACGGGCGCGGGCCGGGGGCGACCGATCAGGCGGTGGTCGAGGCCTGCGCCGCGGCCCGCCGCGACAAGGGCATCCGCGGGGTGTTGCTGCACATCGACAGCGGCGGGGGCAGCGCCACGGCCAGCGAGCGGATGTGGCGCGCGGTGCGGGCGTTGGGGGCCGAGAAGCCCGTGGTGGCGCTGCTGGGCGACACCGCCGCCAGCGGCGGGTACTACGCGGCCACCGCGGCCCGGCGCATCGTGTGCCCGCCCACCACGCTGACCGGCAGCATCGGGGTGCTGGCCGCCAAGCCGGTCGCCGCGGGCCTGCTGGCCCGCCTGGGCATCCACCAGACGCGCTTCGAGCTGCACCCGCGCGCGAAGATGTTCTCGCTGGGCCGCCGGTTCACCGACGACGAGCGCGCGGCCCTCGCGGCCAGCATCGACCACACCTACCAGCTCTTCTTGCGGCGGGTGGCCGAGGGGCGCGGCACGACGGTCGAGGCGATCGCCCCGCTCGCCGAGGGCCGCGTGTGGACCGGCCACCAAGCGGAGTCCCATCGGCTGATCGACGTCCGCGGCGGCCTGTGGAGCGCCCTCGGTGAGCTGGGCGCGGCCGCCGGCGTCAGCGAGCGGCGCCTGCGGCGGGTGGGGCCGCGCCGCACGCTGCTGCAACGCCTGCTGCGCCAGACCGGCGCCGCGCAGGCCACCGAGCTGCTCGACATCCTGGCGCTGGCCCGCGACCAGCGCGCGCTGGCCTGGTGCCCCCTGCGCCTCGACTGATCTGCGCCCCGACGCTCAGGGCGCCGCGCCCGCCTGCAGCTGCTGCATGGCCTGCATCAGCATCGGGTGGCCGGGCATGGCCAGCAGGCCCCGCTGGACCGTCTCGAAGGCGGCGCCGCGATCACCCTGCCGGTGGTGCAGGCGCGCCAGCTCGATCCAGCCGTCGACGCGCCGCGGCGCGTCGCGCACCATCCGCTCGAGATCGGCGCGGGCCCCCACGACGTCCCCGGCGGCCAGGCGGCCCCGCGCGCGCATCCACCGGGCCGGCGCGAAGGCGGCGTCCAGCTCGAGCGCCCGCTCGAAGAAGCGCTGCGCCCCGGCCTGATCGCCCTTGCGCGCCACCAGCACGCCCAGGTTGAAGACCGCGCTGGCGCTGGTCGGATCGCGATCCACGGCCGCCTGGAAGTGCTTCGCCGCCGCCTCGAGATCGCCCATCTGCATCGCGTTGTAGCCGCGGTTGCCGGCGGTGATCGGCTCGTGCGGGGCCAGCGCGTCCGCCCGCGCGTAGGCGGCCTCGGCGTCGGCGTAGCGCCCCAGCCGTTGCAGCACGTTGCCCAGGTTCCCCCACGCCTGCCGGTAGTCGGCGCGCTTGGCGATGGCCTGACGCAGCACCCGCTCGGCGTCGTCGAGGCGGCCCATGCGCTCGAGCACCTCGGCCCAGTCGAGCAGCGGCACGACCGCGTCCGGATCGCGCTTCGCGGCCTCGGCGTGGGCGCGATCGGCGCCCGCCAGATCCCCCGCGGCCTCGTGCAGCTGGGCCAGCTCGAACCAGGCGTCACCCCTATCCGGCCGGGTCGCCAGCGCGGCGGTCAGCTTCTCGCGCGCGATCGGCCCATGGACGTCGTGGCCCTGGAAGCGCCAAAGGTGCGCGTGGGCCATCCCCTCGCGCACGGCCGCCCGCGCGGCGGTGTCGCCCTTGCGGGTCGGCGCCAGGACGTCGACGAGCTGGGTGGTCGTCGGCCGCTCCGCGCCCTCGGGGGCGTCCGGGCGCGCCCGGATGAAGTGATCGGTGAAGGTGACGTGGGGGATGTCGCTCGTCCCGCCCGACCGCATGTGGCACCGCGCGCAGTCCTTGTCTTCGCGGTTGCCGTGCGCGTCGCCGCAGTCCTCCACCTTGTGGCAGGTCAGGCAGCCCGTGTAGCGGCTCTTGGCCTCGTCGAGCTTGTGCGGATCGTGGCAGGTCGTGCAGCTCAGCCGCCCCCCGCTGCCCTTGAAGCAGGCGCTCAGCGCGAGGCGCTTGCCGTGGCCCGCGATGCCGAACTCGCGCCCGCCGTCCTCGGCGAACACGTAGATCGACATGAAGTCCTCGAGCGGCGTGCGCGGATCGTAGCGGTCCCAGCGCTGCCCCTCGAGCAGCACGCGCGCCTCGCCGGGCAGGTGACACTGCTGACAGAGGCGGAGCTGGCCCACCGGATCCAGCCGGCCCGGATCGAGGATCCAGGGATCCGGCGCGCCGTCGGTCGGCCCCCTCCCCGCCCGCCGGTTGGCCACGTGCTGCGTGCCGTCGCCGTGGCAGCGGGTGCAGGTCATGCCCTCGGCGAAGGGGGCCTCGTAGCCGGCCAGCGTGCCCGCGCGCGCGGGCGAGAGGTCGTTGTGGCAGAAGACGCACTGGGGCTTCACCGGCCGGTCGAAGCGCAGGTTGCCGGCGCCCTCGTAGCCTGGGCTCATGTCCCAGATGCGGCGGTGCGAGTACCAGGTCAGGGGCAGCTGCACCAGCTCGCCCTCGACGATGCCGAAGTACGACCGGGTGTGGTTGCCCGAGCCGACGACGTACTCGACCTTCACGCGCCGCCGGTGCGCGGTGCCGGGCTTGGTCTCCTCCTGCCACCAGACGCCCGCGTCGTCGACGTAGGCCCGGTAGACCAGGCCCGAGACCGGGTGGGTCACGGTCGCGGCGTCGGCGGCGAAGTTCTCGATCGGCGGTCGGGCGTCCGGCCGATACAGCGTGTGGCCCATGCCCGTGGCGGCGTAGCCGTCGGCCTGATCGGGGTGACAGTCGAAGCAGGCGTCCGGGCCGGGGGGCGGGGTCGCGGGCGCGGCAGAAGGCGTCGGCGACGCCGCGTCGATGACCCTGGCCGCGTCCACCCGCGCCGCGTCCGGCCGAGATGCCGAGGCCTCCGGCGCGGCCGGCGGCTTCGAGCGCGAGCACGCCGCCAGGCCCGCGGCGGCGGCCAGCGCGAGGACAGCAGAGGCGGCGGCCGGCGACCGGCGGCGGGACATGGGGGGCTCCCTCGAGCGACGCGACAGGAGAGGGAGTCTAGCAGAGGGGCGCGTGTCGCCAGGGATCCGGGCGCGGCGCGACGCGCGCTGGCGGCAGACGCGGACGTCTCGCCGCCTTCGACCACGCCGACGACGACCACGACCACGACGACGACGACGTGCGCCGAGGCGGGACCTGCGCCCAAAAAAAAGGCCCGCGCAGGGGGGAGAGCCTGCGCGGGCCGAGCCCGTTGCGAAGCGGGCGCGGGTGCGCGCGTCCGGGGAGAGCACGCGAGCACCCAGGGGACCAGGTCGTACCCAGAACAGGGTCGCGACCGTGTCCACCCCGGCTGCGGACCGCCGGGATGGGGTGAAGGGTCGCCGGCCGCGCCGGGGAGAGACCACGGCCGGACGACACTTCGGGTGCACCCACCGCCGGGGAGGACGGTGAGCGCGGTGTTTCGTCCCGCGGGCGCCGGGGAGAGACCACCCGCGGGTTCGAAGACAGGGCGGGCTTCCGATGAGCCCCAAAGCCCCCTGGAGCGGCGTCGTCTGCTCGACTCCGGGGGGACGCCGAGCAGAACCACTTCGCCGGGAGAACGGTGCGGGCGGGCACCGTGGGGAGACCCCCAGCGAAGCTTCCAGGGGGCATTGCGACTCACCCGTCGCCGTCTGCGTGCCCCGCGCTGTCTGCCTCCCTTAGTGACCCGCCGGGCGCCGGTTCTTATGCCGGCGGCGAAAAAAATGTCGAGGCGGTCATCTTTTTGCCCGCTGCAGCCCGATGGCGGCGACGGGCGACCGTTGCTAGTCTGCGCCGATGGCCGATCCGCACCCCTTCGACACGCTGCGCGCGGACGTCGCCGCCTTCGTCGCGGCGCGCGAGTGGCGCCAGTTCCACAGCCCCCGCAACCTGGCCACCTGCCTGGCGGTCGAAGCGAGCGAGCTGTTGGAGCTGTTCATGTGGACGCGCGAGGGCGAGGGCCCCCACCCGCCCGGCGCCGGGCCGCCGCCCCACGAGGCCATCGAGGGCGAGGTCGCCGACGTGCTGATCAGCCTGCTGAACTTCTGCGCCGTCAGCGGCGTGGATCCGCTCGCCGCCGCCCGCGCCAAGCTGGCCGCGCTCGAACAGAAGTACCCGGTGTCGCTGGCCCGCGGGTCGGCGGTGAAGGATCCGACGCGCGCTGAATAGGCGCCGGTCCGCGGCGTCGGGGCGGCGCTTCGCGGGGAGGAACATGATGCGCCTGATCGTGGGAGGATCGCTGGCGGCGATCCTGATGATCTTCACCAGCGGCTGCGAGCTCCTGAACAGCGGGGCCGCCACCGTGGCCGGCGCCGAGCCCCCCCAGCCGCCGACCGCCTCGCTGCGCACGGTGGCCCTCACGGAGCGCCCCAGCTACGAATCACTCGGCGCGTACTTCTGCGCCGACCTCGTCGGCGCGGCCTGCGGCTTCGTCTTCGACCGCATCCCGGTGAAGACCGATCTGCGCTTCGGCTTCGAGACGGTCTTCGACCTGGGCAACCCCAACGGCTTCCCGGTGCCCCTCGTCGAGCTGCTGCTCGCGCTCGACGTCTTCGAGGGCGAGGCCCAAGCCGCCCTGGCCACCGTCTGCGTCACCTTCTGCGATCCCGAGGCCGAAGACTGCGATCAGCGCGCGGACGGCTGCCTCGCCGAGGGCGAAGAGGTGCGCGACATCACCGACTTCGAGCCCACCATCGACGACCTGATCAACATCGCGACGGCCGCGGTCACCGGCGAGCTGTTCGACAACCTCAGCTTCCGCTACATCCCCGCGCGCGCGGCCAAGGCCTGCATGCCGGGGGGCCTCGACTGCGAGACCCGCGACGGCCAGATGTGCTGCGGCGACGACTGCCAGCCCCTCGGCGCCGGCTGCGTCGTCGGCAGCAACGACGCTGGCGATCCCTGCCAGGTGTGCCCCGGCGCCATCGAGGCGCGCGTGCGCTTCGAGTTGGGCGTCGACGCGATGCTCGGCCTCGTCGAGCAGCTGTTCACCGACTCGGTGGACCAGCTCGCTCGAGGCCGCTCGATCACCTTCGACATCCCCTACAGCGCCACCGGTACGCTCTTCTTCGACGTGCCCGCGCTGGGCCGCTTCGGCCTGGGCTACGGCCCCCTCAGCGGGGCCTGGTCGCTGGACTGACCCCACCCGCCTGCGCATACTCGGGGCCCGGCCGACCCCGAGGAGGCCCCCTGCAGCAGCCCGTGACCGACCCGGCCCTCACCGAGGGCAGCATCCTGCGTCCCCTGCTGCGGCTGGCCCTGCCCTTCGCGCTGGCCAACCTGCTGAACCAGGCCAACCTGATCATCGACCGCCTGTGGGTGGGCCAGGTGGGCACCGAGGCCCTCGCCGCGCTGGGCATCGCGCACGCCGCCCTGATGGTGGTGATGACCCTCAGCATGGGCATGGCGGTCGGGACGCTGGCCGGCGTCGCGCGCGCGATCGGCGCGCGCCGCCCGGCGGACGCCGCCGGGGTCTTCGGCCAGGGCGTGCTCATCTCGCTGGTCACCGGCACCACGCTGGCCCTCGCCGCGCTGTTCGTGCCGTCGTGGATCATGGCGTTCATGGGCGCCGAGCCCGCGGTCGCGCAGCCGGCCACCGACTACCTGGCCATCGGCCTGCTCGGTCAGCTGGTGGGCGCGCCGCTGATGGTGATCACGTTCGCGCTGCAGGGCGCGGGTGAGGCGCACGCGGCGCTGAAGGTGTCGGCGGTGTCGCCGCTGGTCAACGCCGCGCTCGACCCCCTGTTCATCTTCGGCCTGGGGCTCGGCATGCCCGGCGCGGCGTGGGCCACCAACACGGCGATGGCCGTGACGCTGGGGGTGGCGGTGTGGGTCGTGCGCCAGGGCGATCTGAACCTGGTCGTGCGCCGCGCGGGCTTCCGCCCCGACCGCGCCGTCGCCGGGGCCATCCTGCGCATCGGCGTGCCCGGGACCCTCGAGCACACGGTGCGCACGGTGGCCAGCTTCTCGTTGGTCAAGCTGCTGACCGCGTTCGGCGCCATCGTGCTGTCGGCCTACACCAGCGTGATGGTGCTGCTGATGACCCTCATCCTGCCCGGCATCGCGCTGGGCCAGGCCACCGCCAGCCTGGTGGGCCAGAACCTCGGCGCCGATCAGCCGCGCCGCGCCTGGCGCACGGCGTGGGTCAGCGCCGGCCTGTACGCCGCCTTCATGGTGGTACTGGGGCTGGCGCTGGTCGTCGCCGCGGAGCCGCTGATCCGAGCCTTCGACGACAACCCGGCGGTGGTCGCCGAGGGGGCGCGGCTGGTGCGCGTGCTGGCGACCTGCCTGCCCTTCATCGCGCTGGCGCTGGTGCTCAGCAAGGCCTTCGGCGGCGCCGGCGACACCCTGCCCGCCATGGCCACGGC
>JAUHXL010000245.1 GCA_030426945.1 bacterium | reverse complement strand
CCACCTTCCGCAACGTGGACGGCGCGGAGCTCATGGGCCGCGTACCCCTGAAGCCCATCACGGCCGACGACTGCGCGCGCATCGCCCTGCGCGGCGTCGAGGCCGACCGGCCGATCATCCCGGTGTCCCGGATGGTGTCGGTGGACTGGGGCCTGTTCCGGCTGTCGCCGCGGCTGTCGACCTGGGTGTCCGGCTGGCGCGCGAAGCAGTTCGCGGCGCACCGGACGGGCGACTGAGGTGGGTGCAAATCCCACCCTCACATCGTGGTCGTCGTCGTGGTCGTCGTCGTGGTCGACCGTTCCGGTGATCCCCCCGGCGAATCGCTCGGCCGCAAAGCGCACGACCGACATCACGGGCAACCGCGTGCACGGCGACCCGAGCCAGATCCTCTCGAAGCCACAGCCCTCGCGTAGGCCACGGGCGGCGGACACGGGCGGCTTGTAGCTCTCGACCACGACCACGACCACGACGCCCGCCTCTTCTGGACGGGCCGCTCAGGCGCGCGGACGACTGGCCAACAGATCGCTCGAGTTCGCGATGATCACGTGGGCCAGCCAGGGCGCCCAGATGGCGCCGCTCCACAGGGCGCCCAGCGCGAAGACGACGCCCATCGGGATGGTGCCGATCGTCTCGTCGGCGTTCTTGGGCAGGTGCGCGTAGACGTAGGCCAGCGTGGTGACGCCCACGCCAGCCCAGACGCCCCACGCGTCGGCCACCGCGAACAGCAGGAAGCCGCGGAAGAAGAACTCGTAGCCCAGCAGGTAGAGCGCCCAGGTGGCGGCGTTGCTGCGCCGCAGCGCCGCGTCCCAGGGGGCCGCGCGGCGGATCTGCGGGTAGTGGTCGCGGAAGGCGGGCTTGCGCGAGGCGAGGAAGACGGTGGGCAGCACCACGGCCGCGACCCCGGCCACGAAGATCAGCGCGCGCAGGGGGTCGCCCAAGCCCAGGCCGTAGAAGCCGACCGGCCGGGGCAGCGCGAGGGCGGCGTAGATCAGGGGTGCGGCGCCCAACAGCGCGAAACCCCAAAGGCGCTGCCGATGCACCGCGGTGGCGGCGTTGGCGTCCGCGCCGCGGGCGGCGTCGAGCCCCCGCACCAGCCGCGGCGCCGAGCAGAAGTAGTGGAAGACGACGTACAGCGCCGCGGCCAGCAGCAGCGCGCCGAGCAGCGCGGGATCCTCCGGGGGCCAGGGCGGGCTCACGCCGGCAGCCAGCCCTGCGCGCGATACCAGGTCGCCGTCTGCGCCAGCCGATCCGTCAGCGGCGCCGGCGCGAAGCCGAGCTGTGCGCGCGCCTTGGCGGCGTCGCACGTCCAGTCGCCGGCCGTCGCCTCGCGGTACTTGTCCAGGTTCAGCACCCGCGGCGTGTCCTTCAGCCGCCCCAGCGCCTCGCTCATCGCGGCCGCGGCGAAGGTGACCCCGCGCGGCAGGCGCAGCACCCGCACGCGCGCCCGGCCCAGCGACTCGCCGATCCACCGCCCCAGCTCGCCGTAGGTGGGCGTCTCGTCGGCGGCGACGTAGTACACGCCCTGCCCCGCCGGCCCGCCGGGGGCGACGCGCTCGCCCCGCGCGAGGGTCGCCACCAGCGCCTGCGCCAGATCCGCCGCGTGCACCAGCGACACCCGCGAGGTGCGCAGCGTCGGCACGACGTGCACCCCGCGCAGGGCCGAGCGGTAGATCTTCAGCACCGACGTGTCACCCTCGCCGAAGACCATCGGCGGCCGCACGATCGTCGTCGGCACTCGATCGGCGAAGGCCACCGCCGCCTGCTCCGCGTCGCGCTTCACCCGCCCGTAGATCGACGCCGGCGCCGCGCCGTCGCGCTCGACGCGCGGCCGACCGCCGGGCGCCGGGCCGCCCGCCGCCAGGGACGAGACCACCACGTGCAGGGGCGGCTCGGCGCGCGCAGCGCAGGCCGCCGCCAGGTTGCGCGTGCCCTCGACGTTGACCGTGTGGAAGGCCCGCTTCCAGGGCGCCTTCAGCAGGCTGGCCAGGTGGACGACCGCGTCGGCCCCCTCGACGGCCGCGCCGAGCGTGTCCGGCGCGCCGACGTCGCCGACGACGAAGGTGACGCCCGCAGACGCCAGGCCCGACCGATCCGAGGTCGGCCGCACCAGGCAGCGCGCGGCGTGTCCGGCGTCCACCAGCGCGCGCACGACGTGCCGACCGATGAACCCCGTCGCCCCCGTGACCAGCACCTGCACGTCCGCCTCCCCAAGCTGCGGAGGCCCAGTCAACCACCGCTTGATTTGCGACGCCACCGTTGCGAACCTGCGGCGACTCGAGGAGCAGAGCCATGGAGTACCGACGCAGGTTCCGAGCGGGTGAGACCGTCTTCGCGCAGGGGGACGCGGGCCAGTGCGCCTACGTCGTCGAGGAGGGCGCGGTCGACATCTTCACCCGCGCGGGCGAGCGCGAGATCCTGCTCGCCACCCGCCAGCCGGGTGAGCTGTTCGGCGAGATGGCCATCATCGACGACCAGCCGCGATCGGCGGGCGCCCGGGCGGTCGACGACTGCACGCTGCTGATGATCACGCGCGATCAGCTGAACCAGCGGATCGAGCGCACCGACCCCATCCTGCGCATGTGCATCCAGGTGGTGCTGCGCCACCTGCGCGACACGCTGCATCGCCTCACCCACGACGGCGCGCGCCTCGACGCGGGGCCGCCGGAGCAGCTCAGCCAGGAGGCACGCGAGGAGGCGCTCGACGCCATCCGGCTGGAGCAGGAGCTGCTCGGCGCCCTCGAGCACGATCAGCTGGTGCTCTGGTATCAGCCCCTCGTCGACCTGCAGCAGGGCCACGTCGCCGGCTTCGAGGCGCTGATGCGCTGGCGCCACCCCACGCGCGGCCTGGTGCCGCCCTTCACCTTCATCCCCGCCGCGGAGCGTTCGGGCCTGATCGTGCCGATGACGCGCTGGGCCTTCCGCCGGGCCTGCCTCGATCTGAAGGACTTTCAGGAGGCGGCGACGCACCCGCCCACCTTCATGAGCGTCAACTTCTCGGGCAAGGACTTCATGTCGCCCGACTTCCTCGACGCCATCGACGAGACGCTCGCCGAGACGGGCACCCCCCCGCAGGTGGTGAAGCTCGAGATCACCGAGACCCTGCTGATGCACTCGCCCGACACCGCGCGCCGGGTCCTCGGCGCGTGCCGTGATCGCGGCACCAGCATCGCCATCGACGACTTCGGCACCGGCTACAGCAGCCTCAGCTATCTGCAATCGCTGCCGGCCGACACGCTGAAGATCGACCAGAGCTTCATCCGCGCGATGCTCAACGACGATAGCAGCCACTCGCTGGTGCGCAGCATCGTCGGCCTGGCCAAGGGGCTCGACATGAAGCTCGTCGCCGAGGGCGTCGAGGGCATGCCGGAGGCCCAGGCGCTGCGCGCGCTCGGGGTCGACTACGGGCAGGGTTACCTGTTCGCCAAGCCCCTGCCCCGCGCCGACATGCTCGAGGTGCTGCGCGGGTGGAAGAACCCGTTCTGACCGACGGACTCAGCCGTCGGCGGGCACCGCCTCCAGCTCCACCAGCACCGCGCCGGCGTCGACGACGTCGCCCTCGGCGCAGCGCAGCGCCGCCACCACCCCGTCCTCGGGGGCGGTGAGCGTGTGCTCCATCTTCATCGCCTCGAGCACCACCAGGGCCGCGCCCCGCGCGACGCTCTGCCCTGGCTGCACGAGCACCTGCACCACGCGCCCGGGCATCGGCGCCGTGCAGCCCCCCTCCGCCTCGGCGGCGTCGGCGTCGGGGAAACGGGGCACCACCGCCAGCACGCTGCTGCCGTCGAGGTCGCGCACGAACCGGTGCTCGGCGCGGGCGACGACGTGGAAGGTGCGCCGGCGCCCCGCGAGATCGAGCGTCAGCGCGGCGCCCGCGCGCGCGACCACCCGCACGACCCGGTCGTCCTCGCCCACCGCCGCGTCCCAGCCGCCGTCCCGGCGCGCGGCGTAGTCCACCCGCAAGACCTGGCCGCCCACCTCGAAGGTGGCCTCGGCGCGCCGCCACGGGTTGTTGCGGAAGCCCGACCGGAGCGCAGGCATCAGCGCGCGCGCGGCGGCCCGCTCGTCGGCGTCGAACAGCGCCGCGGCCACCGCGCGATCCGCGACCGCGGCGCCGTCGGCGCTCGGTCGCCAGTCGGCCAGGTGCGTCGGCACGAAGTGCGTGCTCAGCGCGCCCTCGACGTAGCGCGGGTGGCGCAGCACGGCCAGCAGGAAGTCGCGGTTCGTCGTCAGCCCTTGCACGCCCAGCCGGCGCAGCGCGCCGACCATCCGCAGGTTGGCCTCGCCGCGCGTCGGCCCCCAGGTGATCACCTTCGCCAGCAGCGGATCGTAGTGGATGCCCACCGCGCTGCCGGCCGTGACCCCGGCGTCCACCCGCACGTGCGGCAGATCGGGCACGTCCCACTCGACCACGGTGCCGGTCGCCGGCAGGAAGTCGTGGGCGGCGTCCTCGGCGTACAGGCGACACTCCACCGCGTGGCCGTCGCGCCGGATGGCGTCCTGCGGCGGCAGGTGGGCGCCTTGCGCCACTTGGATCTGCAGCCGCACCAGGTCGAGCCCGGTGATCAGCTCGGTCACCGGGTGTTCGACCTGCAGGCGCGTGTTCACCTCGAGGAAGTAGAACTGCCCGTCGGGATCGAGGATGAACTCCACCGTGCCCGCGCCGACGTAGCCCAGCGCCTGCCCCGCGGCGATGCCCGCCGTGCACAGACGCTCCCGCAGGGCGTCGTCCACCGCCGGCGAGGGCGACTCCTCGATGATCTTCTGGAAGCGGCGCTGAATGCTGCACTCGCGCTCGAAGCAGTGCACGACGTGGCCGTGGCTGTCGCCGAGGATCTGCACCTCGACGTGCCGCGGCGAGTCGACGTACTTCTCGACCAGCAGCGTGTCGTCGCCGAAGGCCGACCGCGCCAGGCGCCGCGCCTGCCCCAGCGCCGCGGGCAGCGCGTCGGCGGCCCGAACGATGCTCATGCCCTTGCCGCCGCCGCCCGCCGTCGCCTTCACCAGCACCGGGAAGCCGATGGACTCGGCCTCGGCGCACAGTCGAGCGTCGCTCTGATCCTCGCCCGCGTAGCCCGGCGCCACCGGCACCCCGCGCGCCGCCATCAGCCGCCGCGCCGCGCCCTTGTCGCCCATCGCGTCGATCGTCTCGGGCCGCGGCCCGACGAACACCAGGCCGGCCTCGCCGCAGGCGCGCGCGAAGGCCGCGTTCTCGGCCAGGAAGCCGTAGCCCGGATGCACCGCCTCGGCCCCGCTGCGCCGCGCGGCCTCGAGGATGGCCTCGACGTTCAGGTAACTCTCGGCCGCCGGCGCCGGGCCCAGCCGCACCGCCTCGTCGGCGAAGCGCACGTGCGGCGCGTCCGCGTCGGCGTCGCTGTAGACCGCGACGGTCGCGAGCCCCATGTCGCGGCAGGTCCGCAGCACGCGCAGCGCGATCTCGCCGCGGTTGGCCACCAACACCTTCTCGAATCGCATGCTCGACCCCGCTGCCACGAGACTCAGTGCCGGAAGACGCCGTAGGCCATCGTGCCCTCGACCGGCGCGTTGAACGCCGCCGACAGGGCCAGGCCCACCACGTCGCGCGTGTCGCGCGGATCGATGATGCCGTCGTCCCACAGGCGCGCGGTGGCGAAGAAGGCGTCGCTCTCTTTGTCGATCTGCTGCTGGAGCATCATCTTCATCATCTTCAGCTCCATCTCGTCGACGTCCTTGCCCGCGCGCGCGGCGGCCCCCCGCTTGACGATGTCGAGCACACCGGCGAGCTGCTCACCGCCCATCACGGCGATGCGGTGATGGGGCCAGCTGAACAAGAAGCGCGGCGCGTAGGCCCGCCCGCACATGGCGTAGTTCCCCGCCCCGTAGCTGGCGCCCATCATGATCGTGATCGCGGGCACCGTGCTGTTGCTCACCGCGTTGATGAGCTTGGCGCCGTGCTTGATGATGCCGCCCTGCTCGTAGGCCGTGCCCACCATGAAGCCGGTGATGTTCTGCAGGAACAGCAGCGGGATGTCCTTCTGGTTGCACAGCTGGATGAACTGCGCGCCCTTCTGCGCCGACTCGCTGAACAGCACCCCCTGGTTGGCCAGGATGCCCACGCGGTGCCCATGCACCGAGGCCCACCCGCACACCAGCGTCGTGCCGAAGGTGGGCTTGAACGCGTGGAAGCGCGAGCCGTCGACGACGCGCGCGATGACCTCCAGCACGTCGAAGGGGATCTTCGGATCCGGCGGCGCGATGCCCAGCAGATCCTCGGCGTCGTACAGCGGCGCCTCGACGGGTCCCGGCGGCGGCCCCTGCTTGCGGTGATTCAGCTGCGCGACGATGGCCCGCCCCAGGCGGATCGCCTCGTGCTCGTCCCGCGCGAGGTAGTCGCTCACCCCGCTCACCTTGCTGTGCATGGCCGCGCCGCCCAGGGACTCCTCGTCGGCGTCCTCGTTGGTGGCCATCTTCACCAGCGGCGGCCCGGCCAGGTACACGCGCGCCTGCTGATCCACCATCACCACATAGTCGCTCATGCCGGGGATGTAGGCGCCGCCCGCCGTGCTGCTGCCGAACACCAGCGCGATGGTGGGCCGCCGCGCCCTCGACGCGCGGGTCAGGTCGCGAAACGCCCGCCCGCCGGGCACGAAGATCTTCGACTGGTTCGGCAGATCGGCGCCCGCGGACTCGACGAGGTTGATGCTCGGCAGCCGGTTCTCCTGGGCGATCTCGGCCAGGCGGCGGCTCTTGAGCACCGAGTACTCGTTCATCGCGCCGCCCTTGACCGTCGACTCGGTCGCGTTGATCAGGCACTCGACCCCGCTGACCACGCCGACGCCGCCGATGATGCTGGCCCCCGGCTTGATGCCCCCGCCCACCTTGTAGCCCGCGAGCGGGCACACCTCGAGGAAGGGGCTGTCGCGGTCGAGCAGCAGCTCGATGCGCTCGCGCGGCAGCAGCTTGCCGCGCTCGAGGTGCCGCGCGACGTACTTGTCTCCGCCGCCCGCCCGCGAGGCCGCCAGGGCCTCGTCCAGCGTCGCCAGCCGCGCCAGGTTGGCGGCGCGGTTCTTCTCGAAGCCCTCGGAACGCGGATCAACCCGGCTGGGCAGCGGCCGCATCAGCCAAGCCCCAGGAGCGTCCGCGCGCGCGCCGGCGACGCGATCGTGCGCCCGGCCTCCCGCGCCGTCTTCACGATCGCCTCGATCAGCGGCCCGTTGCCCGCGGTCTTGCTGCCGTCGGGCAGATAGAACGTGTCCTCGACGCCCGTGCGCAGGTGCCCGCCCAGCTCCGCCGTGCGCCGGTGCACCGCCCACACCTCCTCGCGCCCGATGGCGATGGTCTGCCAGGCGGTGTCGGGCCCCATCTCGTCCACCAGCAGCGGCAGCCAGGCCGCCTTGGCCGGCATGCCGCTGGCCACACCCATCACCAGCGACACGTGCACCGGCGCCTTCAGCAGGCCCGCCGCCTGGAACATCGCCACGCTGCGCACGATGCCGGTGTCGAAGCACTCGCACTCGGGCACCACGTCGTGCGCGGCCATCGCCGCGATGAACTTCTCGATCTTCGGCACCGGGTTGTCGAACAGCATCGGCGGCCAGGCCCACTGCCCGTTGCTGCGCAGCTTCAGGTAGTTCAGCGAGCCGGCGTTCAGCGCCGCCATCTCGGGCTTCACGCGCTCGAGGCACGCCACCGGCCCGCTGATGTCGTCGCCGACCACGCCGGTGGACATGTTGATGATGACGCCCGGGCAGGCCGCGCGGATGGCGTCGCAGATGGCGCCCGCCACGGCGGGATCCCAGCTCGGCAGGAAGCCGCGGCCCGGCCCCTGATCGCGGAAGTGACAGTGCATGACGGTGGCGCCGGCGTCGAAGGCCCGCTTCGCCTCGGCCGCCATCTCGTCGGGGGTGACCGGCACCGGGTGCTGGGCGGGGTTCGTCAGCACGCCGGTCAGCGCGCAGGTCACCACCACCTCGTCCCCCGCCCCGCCGTGCCCCGCCGTCTGCGCCGCTTCGCTCGCCACTCGACACCTCCTCGTCGGACCGTGCGGGGACGGTAGACAGGGACGCAGCGGCCGTCAATGGAGCCGGCGCGCCCGCGGAGGCCCCGCGCGGGCCCGCTGCGCGGCGCGCCGTCTTTCTTGCACCTTTTTTCGATCCAGGCTTGAAATTCGCCCGTAACTGCGGCGACGGTTCCGCGTAGCGATGCAGCAGACGGGGCCCCGAAGCCCCATGGACTCGGCCCCATTTTCGACCCCGCGCCCCGAACGAACACGGGCGCAAGAAAGGAAACGACACTCATGAAGCGTGGCAACAAGCTGGCGATCAGCACCCTCACCTTCGGTCTGGCGCTCGGCGGCCTGACGCTCGGCATGGTGGGCTGTGGCGGCTCGCAGCCGGCGTCGCAGGGCGAGAAGAGCTGCGGCGGCGAGAAGAGCTGCGGCGGCGAGAAGGCCGGCGAGAAGAGCTGTGGCGGCGACAAGGCCGGCCACGAGGGCGAGAAGAGCTGCGGCGGCGAGAAGGCCGCCGGCGAGGGTGAGAAGAGCTGCGGCGGCGAGAAGAGCTGCGGCGGCGAGAAGAGCTGCGGCTGAGCCGACGCTCTGG
The DNA here is from genome assembly GCA_030426945.1 of bacterium. Classification (GTDB taxonomy): domain Bacteria; phylum Myxococcota_A; class Bradymonadia; order UBA7976; family UBA1532; genus JACKDN01. The sequence continues at coordinate 1,613 of JAUHXL010000245.1, read as the reverse complement.
TCGGGGGCGGCGCGCCGCCCCCGCAGGTGAAGCCCGCATCGGACCCTTCGATGCGGGCTTCGCTGTTTCTGGGGCCCGGGCCCGTTCGGGCCACCGCGGCGTTCCAACGGAGGTCTCGTGACCGCTCAGCCTCGACCGCGCCTCGGCGCGCCCTTCCTCGGCTATGGCGTCGGCCTGCGCCGCCCGCACTGGGGCGGCATCTTCGAGGCGACGGATCGCGTCGACTTCCTCGAGATCCTCAGCGAGAACTTCATGGAGGCCGGCGGCGAGCCGAGCGCGGTGCTCGATCGCGCCGCCGAGGCGTTCCCGATCGTGCTGCACGGCACCGCCCTGTCCATCGGCAGCGTCACGCCCCTCGACACCGACTACCTCGAGGCCCTCGACGCCCTCGTCGCCCGCACGCGCCCCCTCTGGTTCAGCGACCACCTGTGCTTCAGCTCGGCCTTCGGCGTGGAGTATCACGACCTGCTGCCGGTGCCCTTCACCCGCGAGGCCCTCGATCACGTCGTCGAGCGGGTGAAACAGGTCCAGGCCCGTCAACCGAACATCCCGTTCTTGCTCGAGAATCCGAGCTACTACGTCGAGTACGGCGCCAACGAGATGAGCGAGGCCGAGTTCATCGTCGAGCTGGTGACGCGGGCCGACTGCGGGCTGCTGCTCGACGTCAACAACGTGTTCGTCAACAGCGTCAACCACGGCTACGACGCCCGCGCGTTCATCGACGCCATGCCCGCCGAGCGGGTGGTGCAGCTGCACATGGCGGGGCACGACGATCTCGGCGACGTGATCATCGACACCCACGGCGCGCCGGTCATCCCGCCGGTGCTCGATCTGTTCCGCCACACCCTCGAGCGGATCGGTCCGGTGTCGACGCTGCTCGAGTGGGACAACGCGCTGCCGCCCCTCGAGACGCTGCTCGCCCAGAACGACGCCGTCCGCAGCGTCGGCGTCGAGGTGCACGGCGCCTACGCGCGGCCCGCGGTGAGGGGGGCGCGATGACGCTCGAGCAGCTTCAGCGGCTGATGCACGCGGTGGTGAAGCAGGCGGTGGACGTCGAGGCGGGCGCCGCCGCGCTCGGCGTCGACCCGGCGCGCCTGCGCATCTATCGCAACTTCGCGCGCACGCACGTGCGCACGGCGCTCGAGCTGAACCTGCCGATGACCCAGCACCTGTTGGGCGAGACGCTCTGGGAGGGGCTGTACGAGGACTATCTGCGGGCGTGCCCGCCCCGTTCCTGGGAGCTGAACGCCGCGGCGGAGGCCTACCCGGCCTTCCTCGAGGCGCAGCTCGACGCCGGCCGCGCCGGCGTGACGCACTTCGTGGTGTGCGTCGCCGCCTTCGAGTGGGCGCAGTTCGAGACGCTCCGCCACCCGGCGCCCATCCCCACGCAGGTGGACGCGACGACGCTGAACCCCACCCTGACGGTGCTGCAGCAGCCCTACCCGGTGGTGCCCTACGCGGTGCGTTGGAGCCGCGGCGAGCGGGATCTCGCCCCGCCGGCCGCCGAGGACGCCATCGCCCTGCTCTTCCGCCACCCCACCCGGCATCACTGCCGCTTCTACTCGGCGAGCGATGTCCTGCTCTTCGCGATGAAGGTGGCGCACGACGGTCTG
>JAUHXL010000244.1 GCA_030426945.1 bacterium | reverse complement strand
CGTAGTGCCGCCAGGCGTAGTCGATCCAGCCCGTCTCGCGCGCGTTGACCGGCCGCACGATGCGCATGGGGTTGCCGAACACCAACGAGCCGGGCGGGATGGTCTTGCCGCCGGTGATGAGGGTGCCGGCGCCGATGTAGCTGCCCCGGCCGATGACCGTGTTGTCGAGGATGGTCGTGCCCATGCCGATCAGCACGTCGTCCTCGATGATGCAGCCGTGCAGGATGCAGTTGTGGCCCACGGTCACCCGGCTGCCCACGACGGTGTTCGACTCGCCGCCGGTCATGTGCACCGTCGTGCCGTCCTGGATGTTCGTGTCGTCGCCGATGGTGATGGTGCCCTCGTCGCCGCGCAGGGTGGCGTGGGGCCAGACGCTGCAGTTCCGGCCGACGGTCACCTTGCCGATGACCACCGCCGTGCGGTGCAGCCAGGCGGTGGGATCGACGACGGGCGTGTGCCCGTCGAAGGTCTCGAGGACGGCGTCGGACATGGAACCCCCCTTGCGGTTGGTGGAGGGGTTCTTACAGTGCCCCTCGTTCGAGCCTGCGAACTACGCCAAACCTGCATCGATTGCAAAGGAGCCATGGCCGTGGCCGGTACCGAGACGTTCACGTTCAAGAGCGAAGCCCAGCAGCTGCTGGATCTGATGATCCACTCGCTGTACTCGCAGAAGGAGATCTTCCTCCGCGAGCTCATCTCGAACGCGTCCGATGCGCTCGACAAGCTGCGCTTCGAGGCGCTGACCGACAAGGCGCTGAAGGACGACGCGCCCCTGCGGGTGCGGGTGTTCGCCGATCCGGACGCGCGCACGCTGACCGTCGAGGACAACGGCATCGGCATGACGCGCGACGAGGTGATCCAGAACCTGGGCACCATCGCGCACTCGGGCACCAAGGAGTTCGCCCGCAAGGTGGCCGAGGTGCAGCAGGGCGAGGTCACCGGCGAGCGCCTCATCGGCCAGTTCGGCGTCGGCTTCTACTCCAGCTTCATCGCCGCCGACGAGGTGACCGTCATCTCGCGCAAGGCCGGCACCGCGGAGGCGACCCGCTGGCACTCCAAGGGTGACGGCCAGTTCGACGTGGGCGCGGGCGAGCGCGACCACGCCGGCACCACCGTGGTGCTGCACCTGCGCGAGGCCGATCCCGACAACGGCCTCGAGGACTTCACCCGCGAGTGGAAGCTGCGTGAGATCATCAAGCGGTACAGCGACTTCGTGCAGTACCCCATCGAGCTGCGCACCACCCGGAAGGAGCAGCCCAAGGACGACGAGGGCAACGACATCGAGGGCGCCGACGCCGTCGAGGTGGTCGAGTGGAAGACCGTCAACTCGATGAAGGCCATCTGGGCGCGCAACCCGGACGACGTCGACGCCGAGGAGTACGCCGAGTTCTACAAGCACATCTCCCACGACTGGGAGGCGCCCTTCGAGACCATCCCGCTGAAGGCCGAGGGCCTGTTCGAGTACCGCGCGCTGCTGTTCGTGCCCGACCGCGCGCCCTTCGACCTGTTCTACCGCGACTACAAGTACGGCCTGCAGCTGTACGTGAACCGCGTGCTCATCAAGGATCGCGCCGACGAGCTGCTGCCCGAGTGGCTGCGCTTCGTGAAGGGCGTGGTCGACTCGCCGGATCTGTCGCTGAACGTCAGCCGCGAGATGCTGCAGAACGACCGGCGCGTCGCGAAGATCCGCAAGAAGGTCGCCAAGAAGGTGGTCGACGCGCTCGCGAAGGTGCAGGCCGACGATCGCGACCGCTACGCGAAGTTCTGGGGCAACTTCGGGCGCGTGCTGAAGGAGGGCGTCACCGACTTCGAGTTCGCCGACGACGTCAAGCCGCTGCTGTGGTTCGACAGCAGCCACGACGCCGAGAAGCCCACCTCGCTGGCCGAGTACGTCGAGCGCATGAAGGACGGGCAGGAGAACATCTACTACATCACCGGCGAGAGCCGGGCGGCGGTCGAGAAGTCGCCGCACCTCGAGGCCTTCCGCGCCAAGGGGTACGAGGTGCTGTACCTGACCGATCCGGTGGACGAGATCATCGTCGGCCACCTGACCGAGTTCGACGGCAAGGCGCTCAAGTCGGTGGGCAAGGGCGAGGTGGAGCTGGGCACCGAGGACGAGCAGAAGGCCGCCGAGGAGGCCCGCAAGCAGAAGCAGGAGGCCCACGCCTCGCTGCTCGAGTTCATCTCGAACACCCTCGACGAGCACATCAAGGAGGTGCGGCTGTCGTCGCGCCTGACCGAGAGCCCGGTGTGCCTGGTGGGCGACGAGGGCGACATGAGCCCGCAGCTGCAGCGCCTGCTCGAGGCGAGCGGCCAGGCGGCGCCCAAGCAGAAGCGCATCCTCGAGCTGAACCCGGATCACCCGCTGCTGGCCCGCATGCAGGGGCTGTACGACGCGAACCGCGAGGATCCCAAGCTGGGCGACTTCGCGCACCTGCTGCACGGGCAGGCGCTGCTGGCCGAGGGCAGCCCGCTGCCGGATCCGGTGGCCTTCGCGCGCCGGGTGACCGACCTGATGGTGGGCGGCTGAGGGCGTCCAGGATCTGGACACCGTGGACGGTCGATACACCGGGAGCGTGGTGCTGACCTGAACGAATTCAGTCGGTTACGGCTGGCCCGCTTCTGGCTCTGGAGGGCGCCCGGACCCACCCGAAGGAGGTCAGCATGGTCCGGTCCCTGGTGCTCTCGATCCTCGCCCTGATGGCCGCGTCCGCGGCCCTCGCCGCCCCGCTCGTCGAGCCCCTGCCGCCGCCGCCCACCGCGGGGGAGGGGCCGCCCGGCTGTGGGGCCGACGCCCTCGAGCCCAACGACGCCCGCCGGCAGGCCCGCCCCCTCGAGGCGGACACGCCCAGGGCGGCCACCGGCTGCCTCGCCGACATCGACTGGTTCAGCGTGCGCCTGGACGCCGGGCAGACGGTGGAGGTGCGGGTGGAGCACCCGCCGGGGCAGCGCGTGGTGCCCAAGGTGTTCCCGCCGCGGCGCCGCAAGCCGGTGGGCGAGCGCGGGCGCGACGCCTCGTCCAGCTGGGTGCGCGTGCGCGCCGCGAAGACCGGCACCTACCGGGTGAAGGTGCGGGCGCGGGCGCCGACGCCGGTGCCCTACACGGTGCTGGTGCGGGCCCGCGGCGGCGGCTGAGGGGGATCGAGCGCGGCGGCGCGGCCGGGCGGGCGAGGCCGACCGCGCGGCCCGGCGCGCGCCGGGTGCGGCGCGACGCTCGACGTTGTGCTACCGTCCGCGCGCGACGCCCGGTGCGGTGCTGGCGTCCGCGCACAGCGCGGAGGGGATCGTGGTTCGAGTCATCCTCGGAGTGGTGGTGCTGGCGGGCGCCGGCTGGGCGCTGCGGTGGTTGTCCCGGCCGGTCGAGCTGCCGGCGCGCGACGGCGCCGCCGGCGCGGCCACCGCCAACCGCGACGGCACGCAGGGCGCGCGCGGCGAGGACGAGGGCGCCGAGCCCGATGACGAGGTCGCGGCGCGACCCGCCCCGGTGGGCCGCCCCGTGCAGACCGCGCCGGCCGGCGGCACCACGGCGCGACCGGCGCCGGTCGTGAACCGCGTGCCCCCGACGCCGGCCGCGGCGCGGGCGGGCGGGGCCGCGGCCGGCGCGCCGGCCGCCGCGGTCGAGGTGACGGCCGACGGCGCGTCGGGCATGCCCGAGACCGGTGTAGGTCCGGTCAAGGCGGCGGTGCGGCGCTTCCGCGGCAACCTGCCCGCCAGCGGCGCGATGCCGGCGCGGATCACGGTCGAGGAGGTGCTGCCCGCCGCCGCCATCGCGGCGCTGGGGGTGCCGCCCGACAGCCGCCTGGTGGAGCTGGGCACCTGGAAGGTCGACTCGCCCAAGGGCCTCGACGAGGTGCTCGCCCTGCCCGACGACGACAGCAGCCTGTTCGGCGTCACGGTCGTGACCCCAGGGGGCGAAGAGCGGCGGATGTACCTGCGCACGTTGCCGTGATCTCTGGGGTTTTCTGCCCGCCCACTTGCGACCTGTTCGCCTGGCGCAGAATCTGACCCTCACGTAAGGGTTTGGTTGCTTGACAGCCGTGGTCGCCACGGCTAGCTTCCGACGCCCCGTGAGGTGGACGCCATGGCGAGCGCAGAGCGCAAACTGTTGAAGATCGGTGAGCTGGCCCGCATGGCCGACAAGACCGTGCGCGCCCTTCATCTGTACGAGGAGCTCGAGCTGCTGCGGCCGGCGCGCCGCACGCAGGGCGGGTTTCGCATGTACGACAGCGCCAACGTCGCCCGCATCGCTTATATCGACCGCCTGCAGCGCATGGGCTACTCGCTCGGCGACATTCGGGGGTTGGTGGAGCGGTGGGAGGGGGGCGAGTCACCGCGCGAGGCGATGGCCTCGATCGAGGCGGTCTACGTGGCGCGCCTCGCGGAGGTGCGACGCCAGATTCGGGAGCTGCGCAAGCTCGAGGGCGAGCTGGTCGACAGCCTCGACTTCCTGCAGGGCTGCCACGGATGTGGTCAGGAGACCGAGCCCCACGACGCCTGCGGTTGCTGTGAGCGTCCGGAGCAGACCGACGACGCGCTGCCGCTGATCACCGGGCTCGCGGCCCACTGACGAGGTGAAGGACCGGATGAAGCTGCCGATCTACATGGACAATCACGCGACGACGCCCTGCGATCCGCGGGTGGTCGAAGCGATGCTGCCGTACCTGACCGAGCAGTTCGGGAACGCGGCGAGCCGCAACCACCCCTTCGGCTGGGCGGCCGAGGAGGCCGTCGAGCTCGCGCGGGAGCAGGTGGCGAAGCTCATCGGCGCGACGCCGAAAGAGATCGTCTTCACCAGCGGCGCCACCGAGAGCGACAACGTCGCGCTGAAGGGCGTCATCGAGTTCTACGGCCACAAGGGCAAGCACATCGTCACCAGTCCGATCGAGCACAAGGCGATCGTCGACACCGCGCGGTGGCTCGAGCGGCAGGGCTGCGAGGTGACCTGGCTGCCCGTGGGCACCGACGGGCTGATCGATCCGGCGGAGGTCTCGAAGGCCATCCGGCCGGACACGGTCGTCGTCAGCGTGATGCACGGCAACAACGAGATCGGCACGGTCAACGACATCGGCGCCATCGGGGCCATCTGCAAGAAGCACGGCGTGCTGTTCCACACCGACGCGGTGCAGACGGCCGGCAAGGTGCCGATCGACGTCGAGGCCATGGGCGTCGACCTGCTGTCGCTGTCGGCCCACAAGATGTACGGCCCGAAGGGCATCGGCGCCCTGTACGTGCGGCGCAAGAAGCCGCGCGTGCGCGTGGCGCCCATGGTGCACGGCGGCGGGCACGAGCGCGGCATGCGCTCGGGCACCCTGCCGGTGCACCAGATCGTCGGCTTCGGCAAGGCGGCCGAGCTGGCCACAGCCGAGATGGAGTCCGAGTCGGCGCGCACGTTGGCCCTGCGCGAGCGGCTGCGGGCGAAGATCGAGGCCGCGGTGCCCGAGACGCTGCTCAACGGCAGCCTGGCGCACCGCCTGCCCGGCAACCTCAACATCAGCTTCAGCTTCGTCGAGGGCGAGTCCCTGCTGATGGCGCTGCGCGACGTGGCCGTCTCGAGCGGCTCCGCCTGCACCTCCGCCAGCCTGGAGCCGAGCTACGTGCTGCGGGCCATCGGCCTCGACGACGAGAACGCGCACAGCAGCATCCGGTTCGGCATCGGCCGCTTCAACACCGAGGAGGAGGTCGACTACGTCGCCGATCTCGTCATCAAGGCGGTGGCGAAGCTGCGGACGCTCTCGCCTCTCTGGGAGATGCACCAGGAGGGGATCGACTTGAAGAGCATCGAATGGGCGGCGCACTGAGCCGGCCGACTGGAGGAGCGAACCATGGCGTACAGTGACAAGGTCATCGACCACTACGAGAACCCCCGCAACGTCGGCTCGCTCGACAAGAGCGACGCCAACGTCGGCACCGGCCTGGTGGGCGCGCCCGCCTGCGGCGACGTGATGCGGCTTCAGATTCGGGTCACCGACGACGGCGTGATCGAGGACGCGCGGTTCAAGACCTACGGCTGCGGCTCGGCCATCGCCAGCTCGAGTCTGGTCACCGAGTGGGTCAAGGGGCGTACCGTTGACGAAGCCCTCACGATCAAGAACAACGACATCGCGCAGCACCTCGCGCTGCCCCCGGTGAAGATCCACTGCTCGGTGCTGGCCGAGGACGCGATCCGGGCGGCCATCGAGGACTATAAGCGCAAGAAGGGGCTGGGCTGAGCCCACCCCCGCTGAGCAGGAGGCACTCATGGTCAGTCTGAGCGAGTCCGCGGCCGAGAAGGTCCGCGAGCTGATCGAGAAACGGCCGCACGAGACCGCGGGTCTGCGCGTGGGTGTGCGGGGTGGCGGGTGCTCGGGCTTCAGCTACTTCCTCGAGTTCGCCGAGAGCCCCAACAAGGGTGATCGCGAGCTCGAGAGCCACGGGGTGAGGCTGTACGTCGACCCCAAGAGCTACCTGTACCTGATGGGCACCGAGGTCGACTACGTCGACAGCCTGGCCGGGGCGGGCTTCAAGTTCACCAACCCCAACGCCCGGCGCACCTGCGGCTGCGGCGAGAGCTTCAGCGTCTGACGCGGCGCGCGGCGGGCGTCGACCCGTCCGCGACGGCTTGCGCCGCCGAGCACGCGCGGCGTCCTCGGCGGCGCCGTGGGCCAGAGGACCGACACGATGAACTGCTGGGAGTGCGGGGCGCCGGGGGCGGCGATGTTCTGCGAGGGCTGTGAGGCCGTTCAGCCGCCCGATCCGCGCCTGGATCACTTCGCCCGGCTCGGCGTCGAGCCTCGCTTCGATCAGGATCCCGACGCCCTGTCGGCGGCGCACCGCGCGCTGCAGCGCAGGGTGCATCCGGATCGCTACGCCAGCGCCGGTGATCGTCCGCGGCGCTTCTCGATGGCCCAGGCCACCGCCCTCAACGACGCCATCCGCGTGCTGCGCGATCCCCTGCGGCGGGCCGAGTACATGCTGCACCTGCGCGGCCGCGACGTGGGCGCCGAGGGGGAAGGCAGGGTGCAGCTGTCGCCCGCTTTCCTGATGGAGATCATCGAGTTGCGCGAGGCGGTCGATGAGCTCGACGGCCCCGACGCCCACACGGAGCGCAGCCGAATGGCCCGCGAGGTGGCGGCGCGCTTCGAGGGCATGCTGACCGCGCTCGGGCGCCGGCTGGACGCGGGCGACGACGACCTGGACGCGATGGCACAGCTGGCCGCTCAGCTGCGCTACCTGCGGCGCGTGATCGACGAGCTGCAGGTGGACGACGGACCCGGAGACTGGACATGAAGGCGATCGGCATCGATCTGGGCACCACCAACAGTCTGGTGGCCGTGGTGCAGGACGGCGTGCCGACGACGCTGCCCGACGACGCGGGGCGCGTGCTGCTGCCCTCGGTGGTGGCCTACCGCGACGGGGTCGCGGTGGACGTCGGCCACGAGGCGCTGGCGGCGGCTGCGGCGAACCCGCACGACACCGTGATGTCGGTGAAGCGCTTCATGGGGCGCACGAAGGCCGAGGTGGACGCCGAGGCGCTGGCGACGCACCGGGTGCAGCAGGACGGCGCGGTGCTGCGCATCATGGCCGGCGGCGCCTGCCCGACGCCGGTGGAGGTGTCGGCCGAGATCCTGCGGGTGCTCCGCGCGCGCGCCGTGCACGCGCTCGGAGGCGGCGTCACCAAGGCCGTCATCACGGTGCCCGCGTACTTCGACGACACGCAGCGCAACGCCACGCGGCAGGCCGGCATGTTGGCCGGGCTGGACGTGCTGCGGCTGGTCAACGAGCCGACGGCGGCCGCGCTGGCCTACGGGCTCGAGAAGCAGACGGAGGGGCGCTTCGCGGTCTACGACCTGGGCGGCGGCACCTTCGACATCAGCATCCTGCACCTGGTCGACGGCGTGTTCGAGGTGTTGGCGACCGCGGGGGACACCCGGCTGGGCGGCGACGACATCGACCGCGCGGTGGCCGAAGCGATGCTGGCCGAGGCCGGGGTGGACAGCGACGCGGCGGACGGCGCTCTGCGCCGGCGCGCGGTGGCGGCGGCCACGGCGGTCAAGATGGCGCTGACCGACACCGAGCAGGCCACCTACGTGCTCGAGCTGGCCGACGGCCGCGTGTTCACCCACCGGCTGGACCGCGAGGCGCTGGCCGCGCTGATGGCGCCCGTGCTCGCGCGCACGGCCGGGCCCTGCAAGCGGGCGATGGCCGACGCCGGGCTGAAGCCGAAGGATCTGGACGGGGTGGTGCTGGTCGGCGGCAGCACGCGCGCGCCCGCGGTGCAGGCCTTCGTGGCCGACCTCTTCGGGCGGGCGCCCCTCTGCGACATCGACCCTGATCGCGTGGTGGCGCTGGGGGCCGCGGTGCAGGCCGATCTGCTGAGCGTCGACTCGGAGCTGCGGCTGATCGAGGGCGGCGACGTGCTGCTGCTCGACGTCATCCCGCTGTCGCTGGGCCTCGAGACGATGGGCGGGGTGGTCGAGAAGGTCATCCACCGCAACAGCCAGATCCCGGCCAGCCGGGCGCAGCAGTTCACCACCTTCCAGGACGGCCAGACCGGCATGGACATCCACGTCCTGCAGGGCGAGCGCGAGCTCGTCGAGGACTGTCGCAGCCTGGCGCGCTTCCGCCTGACCGGCATCCCCCCGCGTCCGGCGGGCGCGGCGCGGGTGGCGGTGACCTTCCAGGTGGACGCCGACGGCATCCTGCACGTGAAGGCGCGCGAGGAGGAGACCGGCGTCGAGCAGTCGGTGCGGGTCGAGCCCAGCCACGGGCTGAGCGACGCGCAGGTCGAGGCGATGCTGCAGGCCTCGCTCGACCACGCCGAGGAGGACGTGATGGCCCGGCTGCTGCGCACCGCGCAGGTCGAGGCCGAGCGCGTGCTGATGCCCCTCGACCGCGCGCTGAGCGACGACGCCGATCTGCTCAGCCCCGAGGAGGCGGCCATCATCCGCGAGGCGATGGACGATCTGCGCGTGGCCATCAAGGGCACCGATCACCGCGCGATCCAGGATCTGACCGAGCTGCTCGACCGGGTGAGCGCGGGCTTCGCGCAGCGCCGCATGGAGCGCGCGCTGGCGGCCGGCCTGCGCGACGTGCGCGTGGACGATCTCGAGAGCGAGCTGGCCGACGCGCCCGTCGGCGGCGGCGCCCACGACTGAGGCGGGCGCGAGGCCGGCCGAGACGAGAAGGAGGTTGGTGATGTCGCTCCGGTGGACCGACGTGCACGCGATCGGCGAGATGCTGTACGACCGCTTCCCCGAGAAGGACCCGCTGTCGGTGCGCTTCACCGATCTGATGCAGTGGGTGCTCGAGATCCCGCAGTTCGACGACACCCCCGAGCGCTGCGGCGAGAAGGTGCTGGAGGCCATTCAGATGGCCTGGCTCAGCGAGTGGAAGGAAGACCACTGATCCGGTCGGCGGGGCCGCCCGACCGCGGGGACGGCCGTTGAGCGCGGGCGCGGTCGTCATCGGCTCGGGCCCCAACGGGCTGGTGGCGGCGACCGTGCTGGCCCGCGCGGGGCTGCCGGTCACGGTCCTCGAGCAGCACCCGACGCGGGCCGGCGGCGCGCTGGGCTCGGAGCAGTCGACGCTGCCCGGCTTCGTCCACGACGTGGGCGCCGGCTTCTTCCCGTTCCGCCACGCCAGCCCGGCCTTCCGCGCGCTCGACCTCGAGGGCGCCGGCCTCGAGTGGGCCCTCGCCGACGTGCAGAGCTGCCACCCGGCGCCTGACGGCACGGTGGCCAGCATCTCGACCGACGACGACGTCACCGCGGCCAGCTTCGGTGGGCGCGACGGCGACGCGTGGCGCCGGCTGATGCGGTGGCACCGCGCGGTCGAGCCGCGCCTGATGGCGGCGCTGCTGGGCCCGCTGCCGGGGCTCGGCGCCATCGCGCGGCTGCTGCCCGTCGACCTGTTCCGCTTCGCGGCGATCGCGCTGTCGTCGGGGGCGGGGTTCGCGCGCCGCCGCTTCGCGGGCGAGGCCGCGCGCCGCGTGCTGCCCGGCCTGGCGCTGCACGTCGACCTGGGCCCCGCGGATCGCTTCAGCGCCGCGCTCGGTTACATGCTGGGCACCTCGGCCGCGGTGGGCGGCAACGCGATCCCGGTGGGCGGCGCGGGCGCCATCACCGAGGCGCTCGTGCGACGCCTGCGAGAGGCCGGCGGCGTCGTGCGCCTCGGCGCGCGGGTCGAGCGCATCGTCTTCGAAGCCGGCCGCCCGAAGGCGGTGCGCCTGGCCGGCG
>JAUHXL010000243.1 GCA_030426945.1 bacterium | reverse complement strand
GCCCACCGGGCAGCGCCTGCACGACGTGGGCGGGGCCGAGGTGGTCGAACGCGCGATGGCCGCCTGCGAGGCGCCCCTGCCCCCGTCGATGCACGGCACGCGGCCGGGCGGCGGCGGCGCGGCCGGCCGGCGCGCGCCGGGCCGCGGCGTCGCCATCGCCTGGCACGGCTGCGGCTTCACCGGCAACGGCGAGGCCGCGCTGAAGGGCAAGGCCGACGTCGCGCTCGAGGGCGACCGGGTGGTCGTCTACACCGCCAGCACCGACATCGGGCAGGGCACCGACACCATCTTCCCCAGCATCGTCGCCGACGTGCTGGGCATCGACGTCGAGCGCGTGCGCAACGCCGATCACGACACGGGCCTCGTGCCCGACAGCGGGCCGACGGTGGCCAGCCGCACCGCGATGGTGGTGGGGCAGGTGGTGAAGCGGGGCGCCGAGAAGCTGCTCGACGCGCTGCGCGCCGAGGTGGGCGGCGGGCCCGACGACAGCTTCGACGCGCTGCGCGCGAAGCGGAAGACGGACGCCCCGCTGCGCGTGCGGTCGGAGTACGAGGATCAGGGCGCCGTCTGGGACGCCACCACCTACCAGGGCGAGGCCTACCCCACCTTCGGGTGGAGCTGCGTGGTGGTCGACCTCGACGTTGATCTCGACACCGGCGAGGTGCTGTACCGGCGGCTGGTGCAGGCCACCGACGTCGGCAAGGCGCTCAACCCGGTGCTGTGCTCGGGCCAGCTCGAGGGCGGCGCGCTGCAGGGGCTGGGCTACGCGACCTGCGAAGAGGTCGTGCTCGACGACCAGCACGGCATGATCAACAACCGGCTGACCAACTACATCATCCCCACCAGCCTCGACGCGCCCGAGATGGTGACCGAGCTGGTCGAGATCCCCTTCGAGTTCGGGCCCTTCGGCGCGAAGGGCATCGGCGAGATCCCCCACGACGTGCCGGCGGCGGCGGTGGCGCAGGCCATCGAGGCGGCGGCGGGCGTGGTGCTGGACGTGCTGCCGATGACGCCGGAGCGGGTGATGACGGCGCTCGAGGCCAAGGGCCCCGGGAGGGACGCATGAAGATCGACTTCGAGCTCAACGGCCGGGCCGTGAGCGTGGAGGCCGCGCCCATGGCCCGGCTGCTGGACGTGCTGCGCGAGGATCTGCGCGCCACCGGCACCAAGGAGGGCTGCGGCGAGGGCGAGTGCGGGGCCTGCACGGTGCTCATCGAGGGGCGCGCCGTGAACGCCTGCCTGGTGCCGACGGTGCAGGTGGCGGGGCAGAAGGTGCTGACCGTCGAGGGCCTGGCCGAGGACGACCGCCTGCACCCGGTGCAGACCGCGTTCTTGAAGTACGGCGGCGCCCAGTGCGGCATCTGCACGCCGGGCTTCCTGGTCGCGGCCGCCGAGCTGCTGGCCGAGCACCCGAGCCCCACGCGGCTGCAGGTGCGCGAGGCCCTGGCCGGCAACCTGTGCCGCTGCACCGGCTATCAGAAGATCGTCGACGCCGTCGTCGCGGCCCTGACGGGCGAGGTCGAGCCCGCGGGCGCGCCCGGCGACGCCGACCTGGATCGAGCGAGCCGCACATGCTGACCACCAGCCAGTCCCCGGTCTACGTCGCGCACAGCCTCGACGAGGCGCTCGTCCTGCGCGCCGCGCACCCCGAGGCCATGCCCCTCGCCGGCGGCACCGACGTGATGGTGTTCATCGAGGCGGGCGCCATCGACCCGCCCGGCTTCATCGACCTGTGGGCCGCGCGCGACATGGCCGGCGTCGCCGACGCCGACGGCGGCCTGTGGATCGGCGCCTTGACCACCTACACCGATCTCGAGCGCGACGACCGCGTGGTGAAGGCCGCGCCGGCGCTGGTCGAGGCCGCGCGCACCGTGGGCGCGAAGCAGATCCAGAACCGCGGCACCCTCGGCGGCAACATCGCCAACGCCAGCCCCGCCGGCGACACCCTGCCGGTGCTGATGGCGCTCGACGCCGAGGTCGAGGTCGCGTCGAAGGCCCGTGGGACGCGCCGCATCCCGATGGACGCGCTCTACACGGGCTACCGCACGCTGGCGGTGGCGCCCGACGAGCTGATCACGCGCGTGTTCCTGCCCACGCCGCACCCCGCCGACGTGCAGCACTTCCGCAAGGTGGGCACCCGCCTCGCCCAGGCCATCAGCAAGGTGGTCTTCGGCGCGCGCGTCCGTCTCGAGCAGGGCAAGGTGACCGACGCCCGCGTCGCCTTCGGCAGCGTCGCCGCCACGCCCGTGCGCTGCCCTCGCGTCGAAGCGGCCCTCGTCGGCCGGGCCCCCGACCCCGCCGCCGCCGACCACCTGCTCGTCGACATCGCCCCCATCGACGACGTGCGCAGCACCGCCGACTACCGCCGCACGGTCGCCGCGCGCACCCTGCGCAGCTTCATCAGCAGCCTGGCGTAGGGCGCGCGCTCAATCGGCCAGGACGTCTTCCACCGAGTCGGCATCGATGACCCGCTCGGCCCAGCGCAGCAGCTGGTCCGAGGTCGCGGCGGCGAGGCGGGCCGGAGCGGAGGCGGAGCTGGTGGATCGGCGGATCGAGGGCGTCGTGGACGAGCTCGAGGCGCTGGAGCGGGACCGGCAGCTCCGGCTGCCGCGACCGGACGACGCGGCGGCTGCGACTTCAGCGGATATGCGCGCTCTCTGAGGATCGGCGACAAGCGCCCAGTCGATGAACCGAAACACGTCGCGCACGACCTGCTGATCGGAGCCGCGGGCGTACAGCGGCGGACGATCTCGGTCTTCCAGCGCAGGCGCGCCGTCGGCCGGCCCTGCGTCTCGAGGGCTTCGCGGTGCGCGGCGATGACCGTGTTGAACGGGTTGCCCGCGTGGGCGGGATCGTCGGGATTCTGAAGCTCGCGGCCGAGGAAGTGGTGCCCCCGCGCCCAGTCGATACCGGCGTACACCGCAGGGAAGAACCGCTGCATCGCCGCGGGGAACAGGGCCTGCAGCACGTCCTTCCAGGGCGTGTCGAAGTCGTCGTTCTCGGTCATGGCGCCGCCTCCCGTCCGTTGCGCGGGAGACGTCGTCGGACAGGGGCGGCGCGTGTTGCACGCGCGCGACGGCGGACCGTGATTCGGGCCCCGAGGGACTTCGAGCGCGGTCGGCTTCGACCTGCAGCGTCGCTCAGTCGGCGCCGCCGGCTCGGGCGGCGGTGCTGCGGGGCAGCAGCGGCTCGATCACGCTGACCAGATCCCGCACGCGGAAGGGCTTGTGCACCACCGGCAGCCCCGTGCGCTGCAGGAAGTCGCGGAAGCGGTCGCCCTGCTGGCCGCCGGTGACGACGATGAAGCGGTCGAGCAGCTCGGGCCGGTTCGCGCTGACCCAGCCGTGGACGTCGATGCCGTTGACGTCCGGCATCACCAGGTCGCACAGGACCGCGTCGAGGTGCTCGATGCGCTCGAGCTGCTCGATCCCCTCGGCGCCGCCCCGCGCGAGGTGGACGTGCACGCGCCGCGTGAAGGCGCGCTCGTAGGCGTTGAGCAGGAAGCGCTCGTCGTCGATGAACAGCACGTGCCCGCGCGGCGCGTCATCAGGATCCGCCTCCAGCGTGATGCGTGGAAGCGGCACCGTGCTGCGGCCGGGCAACCAGACGGTGAAGGTGGTGCCCACCCCCTCCGTGCTCGACACCTCGATCCGCCCGTTGTGGCGCCGCACGACCTCCTCGCAGATGGCCAGATCCAGACCGCCGCGACCGATGTCGCGCTGGGCCGCGAAGGGCTCGAAGATGCGCGCGAGGCGCTGGCGGGGGATGGCGGGGCCGTCGTCGGCGAACACGATGGCCACCTCCCCCGGGCGGCTCGACAAGCTGACGGTGACCACACCGTCCCGGCCGGCGGGGATGTTGTTGGCCGCGTTCATGGTCAGGTTCATGAACACCTGACTCAGCTTGCCGCGGTCGCCGCGCACCGTGGGTACGTCGCCCAGGTCGCGGCGCACCTGCACGCGCTCGCGCAGCTCCCCGTGGAGCACGTTGAGCACGCTCTCCACGGCCGCCTGCAGGTTGATCTCCTCCACCGCGTCCGGGCCCTTCACCTGGGTGAAGCCGCGCAGCTTGCGCACGATCTCGTGCACCCGGTTGCCGCCCTCGATGGTCTCCTCGATCAGCGGCTCGAGGTCGGCGAGCAGGAACTCGGGATCCACGCGATCAGCCAGCGCCTCGGCGCCCTCTCGATCCCCGGCGCGGTACAGCGTCAAGAGCCGCCCGAGGTCGCGCACGTAGTCGCGGCAGACGTTGAGGTTGCTCAGCACGAAGGCCAGCGGGTTGTTGATCTCGTGGGCGATGCCCGCCGCCAGCTGTCCCACGCTGGCCAGCCGCTCTGCCGACAGGCGCTCGGCCTGCGCGCGGCCCAGCGCCTGGAAGGCCTCCCGCAGGCCCCGGTGGGCGTCGACCACCTTTCGGTGCAGGTGCGCGTTCTCGATCGGCGCGGCGACCCGGTCGCCGATCGCGCGGAAGAGCTGGGCCTCGTCCTCGTCGAGGGGCCGCTGCGGGCGCATCGCGACGAAGGTGCGCACGGCCTGACCGGCCAGGGCGGCGTGGGTGCGCAGGGGCACCTCGCTCGCCGAAGCCCAGGCGGTGGTGGTGTGGATGCGCTCCACCTCGTCGAGGTCGACCGGGGAGGCGAAGGCCGCGAAGCCGGCTTCGATCACGGATCGCACGGTGGCGTCGTCACGGGCCGGGCGCAGGGCGCCGTAGGTGCGCAGGACGGGGGGGCCGTCGGTGTCGATCTGCAGCAGGAACAGCGCGCTCGGGGCGAAGCGCTCGAAGGCGCGCACCGCCTCGGACAGCACATCGTCGAGGCGCAGCGTGCGGGCCAGCCGGCCGCCCGTCTCGGCCAGGAAGCGCAGCTCGTCGAGGCGGTGGTCGGCCAGCTGCGCGAGGCGACTGGCCCGCACCGCGGCCCGCAGGCGCAGCAGCCGCAGCTCGGGGTCGCCGTCGCAGTCGAGCACGTCGGTGACGCCGAGGCGCGTGGCCACGCCGACGTCGACGACCTGATCGGCCGGCCTCAGCAGCAGCACGGGGGGCGCCGCGCCGCCGGTCGTCAGCGCCTCGCAGTGCGTCGCGTCGTCCGGCGTGAGGCAGGCGGGGGCCACCAGCAACACGTCGGGCCGGGCCTCGACCACCCGCGCGCAGGCCGCGGCCATCGACGCCACGATCTCGACCTCCACCCCGGCCGGCTCGAGCCAGCCGCAAGCCGCCGTGGCCGCCGCCGCGTCCGGCTCGACCAGCAGCGCCTGGGTCGGGTGCGGATCCGACCGGCTCATGTCCGAGGCACGCGCGCCACCTGGCTCCAGTAGTGGCTCAGGTCGCGGACCACTTCGACGAACTTGGCGAAGCGGATCGGCTTGCAGATGAAGGCGTTGGCGCCGTGCGCGTAGGCCGCGGCCACATCCTCGTGGCGCGCCGACGTCGTCAACATCAGCACGGGGATCGAGCGCAGGGCGGGATCGCCCTTGATCTCGCGCAGCACCTCCATGCCGTTGAGCTTGGGCAGGTTGATGTCGAGCAGCACGAGATCCGGCCGGCGAGCGTCTTCGAAGGGCGGGCGCCGGTAGAGGAAGTCGAGCGCCTCCTGGCCGTCGCGCGTGACGCTCATCTCGGCGTCGAGCCCGCCCTTCTGGATGGCGCGCCGGGTGATGCGCACGTCGTTCTCATCGTCCTCGATGAGCATGATGTGCATCGGGGGTCCGACCGGCGCGTTCATCCGAGCCTGCTCCTCAGTCGTCCAGGGCGGCCTCGCGGAGGGCTTCCACCACGCGCGGATCGTAGCGCGCGCCGGCGTCGGCCGTCACCGCGGACACCGCCTCCGCAGGGCCGAGTCCTTCCTGCCCGGCGCAGGGGGAGGTCAGGACATCGAAGGCGTCCGCCACCGATACGATGCGGGCCAGCAGGGGGATCGCCTCTCCCCGGAGGCCGTCGGGGAAGCCCTCACCGTCCCATCGCTCGTGGTGATGGCGTACCACGTCGATCTCGGCGTCGAACAGTCCGAAGGTGGTCAGCACCTCGGCGCCGCGGCGCACGTGCTGATCCTCGGCGGCCGGCGCGTCGGCGTTGCCGAGCGTCCGGTCCACGGCCAGGCGACCGAGATCGTGCAGCATGGCGCCGAGGCGCAGGGCCTCCAGATCCCGCCCCGCGACGCCCAGGCGCCGGCCGAGGCGCAGCGCCAGCTCGGCCACGCGGCGTCCGTGATCGCGGCGCCCTCCGTCGGCGCGCTCGACGAGGCGCGCCACCCCCAGCAGCCCGTCGACGACGCGCGCGCGCAGCTCGGTCGCGGACAGTCGCTCGCTCGGGGGGGGCGTCTGCAGGTCGGGCAGGCTGTCCTGGTCGTCGGCGACGCACACCCGGTTGCGGCCGGCGCGCTTCGCTTCGTACAGCGCGGCGTCGGCCCGCTTGATCAGGGCGCGCTCGTTGTCGACGCCGGGCGTGCGGCTGGTCGCCACGCCCACCGACAGCGTGATGTCGACCGCCTGCCCGTCCGCGCGCACCGGCCGCGCGGCCACCTCGGCGCGCACGCGCTCGGCGAAGCGCCGCGCGCCCTCCAGATCGGTGCTGGGCAGGACGACCACGAACTCCTCGCCGCCGTAGCGCGCGATGATGTCGGCCTGCCGGGCCACGTCGGTCAGCGTGCGCGCCAGCTGCTTGAGCACCTCGTCGCCGAAGGGATGACCGCAGGTGTCGTTGATGCGCTTGAAGTGATCGAGATCGATCATCAGGCAGGCGAGCGGCTGGGCGTAGCGACGGGCGCGGGCGAACTCGGTGAGCAGCTGCTCCTGGAAGTGGCGGTGGTTGTAGAGGCCGGTCAGGCCGTCGCGGATGGCCCACTCGCGCAGGCGATCATTGGCGCGGCGGACCTCGGCCTCGAGGCGGGCGCGCTCGAGGACGTTGCGCAGCGTGCGCTCGAGCGCCTGCGCGTCGAGGTCGTCCTTGCGCATGTAGTCGTAGGCGCCGGCCTTCATCACCTCGACCGCCAGCCGCTCGTCGCCGTGCCCGGTCAGCATGACCACCGGCAGGTGGGCGTGCTCGGCGCGCAGGTCGCGGATGAGGTCGTTGCCCGCCACGTCGGGCAGGTGCTGGTCGACGAGGGCCAGATCGAAGGCCTGGTTGCGCGTCTTCGCCAGGGCCTCCTGCCCGGTGTAGGCGATGTCGACCAGGTAGTTGCCGGGCAGGCGGCGGATGTAGCGGCGCAGCACGGCGACGTCGTCGACGCTGTCCTCCACGAGCAGAATGGAGATCCGACCGGCCACCGCACGCCACCGTCCAGGCAACCGCCGGAGTATAACGATGCCCCCGCCTGGGCGAAACGCCGGCGCCGTAACCGGCTCGGACGGCGCGTCGTACCTGCCCCCGACTCGCGGAATGCCGGTCGCCACCGCGGCGGTTGGCTTCGAGCGGAAAAAGGAGACGCCCAGTGACAAAAGAACACGAGCAGATGCTCCTCGAGCGGGCGACGCAGGGCGACCTCGCGGCCTTCGAGCAGCTGGTGGCCCCCCTCCGCGACCGCATCTACTGGCGCGCTGCGAAGGCGGTGGGGGATCTCGACGAGGCCGAGGACGTCACGCAGGAGACCCTGGTGAAGGCGTTCACCCGCCTCGACACCTTCCGCGGCGACGCGCGCTTCAGCTCGTGGCTGTACCAGGTGGGCAGCAACTGCATTCGCATGCACCTGCGCACCCGGCGGCGCAAGGGCGCCTATCGCATCGACGATCACGTACACGAGGTCGAGGCCGGGGGTCACCCGGAGCGGCCCTCACCGCCGGCCACGCCGGATCGCCTGGCGATGGAGGGACAGCTGGTGGAGGCGCTCGAGGCGGCCATCTCGGATCTGCCGCCGCAGTATGGCAACATCCTGCGCCTGTGGGTCGAGGATGGCCTCGACCTGAAGCAGATCCACGAGCGCTCCGGCCTCTCGATCGCCGCGATCAAGAGCCGGCTGCACCGCGCCCGACGGCGGGTCAAAGACGCCCTCGAGAGCGAGTACGGCGTGGGCGCTCTCCTGGCCGCCTGATCCCCGCCGCGCGGCGGGCAGGCTTCGGAGGCTCCCCGCCGTGCGCGTCCTTCGACAATACGCCCTGGTGATCGTCGCCACCGTCCTGGTGGTGGTCCTCTTCTGGTTCCGCCCAGGGGGGGTCGACGGCCCGCGGCCGCCCGCGGTGCCCGCCGACGGCAAGGGCTTCGAGCACGACGCTCTGGGCGAGGCCCTGCGCCCCGTGGTCAGTGCGGACGGCCGGATCGACTACGCCGCCCTCCGGCAGGCGCCCGCCGCGCTCGATCGGTATCTGGGCCAGCTGCGCGCCACCAGCCCGGCCAGCGCGCCGCACCGCTTCCCCGGCGCCGACGAGCGGTTGGCCTACTACCTCAACGCCTACAACGCCTTCGTCGTGGCCGCGGTGCGCGACCACTGCCCGGTGGGGGACGTGCAGTCCGTCTACCTCGGGGGCGGCCTCTTCTGGCGCATCTCGTTCTTGATCGGCGGCGTCGAGACGACGCTGAGCGACCTGGAGAGCGAGCGCATCCGCGAGGTCATGCAGAACGAGCCGGCGGTGCACTTCGCGCTGGTCAAGGGGGCGCAGGGCTTCCCCGCGCTGCCGCCCACGCCCTACCGGGGCGACACCGTGCGCGCCGAGCTCGCGGCGCTCGCGGCGCGCGTCGCCCGCGATCCGCGCTTCGTGAAGCAGGAGGGCGACACCTTGAAGGTCAGCCAGCTGTTCGAGTGGTATCTGGCCGACTTCGGCGGCGACGTCGTCGCGTGGGTGAAGTCGGTGGCGCCGGAGGTCATCGAGGGCACGCCGACCAAGGTCGAGTACGTGCCCTTCGACTGGTCGCTCAACGGTCGCTGCTGATGCCCTGGGGCGGCCGCGTCGGGGTCGGCGTCAGGGTCGCGATCTCCGACCACGCGTAGACCGAGTTCCGCTGGTTGCGCTTGCCGTGGAACATGGCGGCGTCGGCCTGGTGGAAGAGCGACTCGCGATCATCCGCCGGGGCGGGCCAGGTCGACACACCCGCGCACAGCGTGAGCCGGATGTCGTAGCCCTCGCGGCTGAGGAAGTGGTGCTCCTCGACCGCCCGCCGGATACGCTCGGCCACCTGCACCGCCTCGCGCCCGGCGGCGTCGCGCAGCACGGCGATGAACTCGTCTCCGCCGTAGCGGACCAGCATGTCCTCGTCGCGCACATAGCGCCGGAGGAGGCGGCCCGCCTCGGCGATCACGCGGCTGCCGATCGCGTGGCCGTGGCGGTCGTTGACCGACTTGAAGAAGTCGAGATCCATGAAGACCACGCTGACCGGGGCGCCGCTGTCGGCCCGGGCGCGCAGATCGGCGTCGACGACGGCGTCGAGGGTCGAGGCGTTGCGCAGGCCGGTCAGGCTGTCGAGCAGCGCGCGGCTCTGGGCCTCCTCGTAGCGCGCGGCGTTGCGCAGGGCGCGCACCAGGCAGCGGCCGAGGAAGGCGCCGTCGCGGCGGGCGTCGGCGTCGAAGGGCTCGCCGGCCCCGCGCAGCATCACCGCGGCGCCCGCGCGCTCCTCGTCGGCGACGAGGGGCACCACCAGCGCGTGCTCCAGCCGGCGCAGGCGGGCGTCGCGCGACGGGATGAGGCGGCCCACCGCGTCGATGGGGTGGGGCTCGTCACCCTCGGTGAAGGCGTCGCCGGCGCTCTCGAACAAGGTCTCGGCGAGCCAGCGCCCCTGCTGCTCGTCGAGGCCGCGCGTGGCCATCAGCGTCAGCTCGCCGGCCTCGAGCTGGCACAGCAGGCCGGCGTCGGCGCGGGTGGCGGTGCGCAGCGCGTCGAGGGCGAGGGGGCCGAGGCGCTCCACCTCGAGGCAGGCCGAGATGCGCTGCGAGACCGCGAACAGCTCCGCGTACCGGGTCAGCTCGGCGTGCTCGGCCAGCAGCTGCCGCCGCTCGAGGCAGCGCTTCACGTCGAGGGCCAGCGCGTCCGCGCTCACCGGCTTGACCAGGTAGTGCCAGGCCCCCGCGCGCATGGCGCGCACGGCCGTGTCGACCGAGTCGACGCTGGTGATGACCAGCACCTCGATGCCGGGGCGCACCTGCTTGGCCACGTCGAGCAGCTGCAGGCCGTCCATGCCGGGCATCAGCAGATCCGTGACGACGACGTCGAAGGTGCGCTGGCGCAGCAGGGCGACGGCGGACTCGCCGTCCTCGGCCGCCTCGACGGTGTAGCCCTCGCGCTGCAGCCCGTCGGCGTACACCTGACGGGCGAACCAATCAT